>NZ_OY764902.1:0-318750 GCF_963668665.1 uncultured Anaeromusa sp.
GGATGAAATGTTGTGGGGCTCAGTAGCGTTAACCGTTTTGGCTGTAGCTGGTTGGTATGCGCGGCGTCGTTGGCGGAGACGACGGGCGCTGGCTAGGGGTCATGGAGTAGCGGGTTGAACAAGAGTCGCGCGAGTGACCTGAGGGAGTGACTGAGGATTACGCGTATTACGGAATAGAGCATAAAAAGAACGCATCGGCGTCTGGAAAATCAGACAATGATGCGTTCTTTTAAGTTAGAGTATAAGTGTTTTTGTATAAATCTAATAGTCGGTAGCCCTCTGCGTACCCTCACGAGACTCTGGTTCTCTTGTTCAATCCTTGCTTTTTCTGTAAAAATCTCGTTCGTTTTTTCTTATGCTTTAGGGTAGAGAGCGGCGCGCTGTTTCTTTACTTCGCCGTCTTGGAGGTATTCGTCATAGCTCATGCGGCGGTCAATGACGCCGTTGGGGGTGATTTCGATAATGCGGTTAGCAATGGTTTCTACGAACTGATGGTCATGCGAGGTGAAGAGCATGGTGCCTTCAAACTGCGTCAAACCGCTATTTAAAGAGGTGATTGTTTCTAGATCCAGATGGTTAGTAGGTTCGTCCAAAATGAGGACGTTGGAGCCGCTGACCATCATGCGGGAAAGCATGCAGCGGACTTTTTCGCCGCCAGAGAGGACGTTGGCTTCTTTTTGGCTTTCTTCGCCGGAGAAAAGCATGCGTCCTAAGAAGCCGCGGATGAAGGTTTCATCCTGGTCGCGGGAGAATTGGCGCAGCCAATCTACCAGGTTGAGGGTGACGTCGTCGAAGTAGGCGGAGTTGTCCTTCGGAAAATATGCCTGCGTCGTGGTTACGCCCCACTTGAATTCACCTTGATCCGGTTCCAGCTCGCCTGCAAGAACGCGGAACAATGTGGTTTTAGCAATGGAATCTGGGCCGACAAAAGCGATCTTGTCGCCTTTAGCCACCAAGAAGGATACATCATTCAGTACCTTCTCGCCTTCAATGGTAACGCTGACGCCGTCGACAGAGAGGAGCTGAGCTCCCGCTTCACGGTCCGGCTTAAAGGCGATGTAGGGGTAGCGCCGTGAGGACGGTTTGATATCATCCAAGGTTAGCTTTTCCAGCTGCTTTTTCCGCGAAGTGGCTTGCTTGGATTTAGAAGCATTAGCGCTGAAGCGCTGGATGAAGGTTTGCAAGTCCTTCATTTTATCTTCCTTTTTCTTGTTGGCGTCTTTAGCCAGTTGCAGAGCCAATTGGCTGGATTCCAGCCAGAAATCGTAGTTGCCTACATAAATCTGAAGGCCTTCGAAGTCCAAATCAGCAATATGCGTGCAGACTTGATTGAGAAAGTGGCGGTCATGGGAAACTACAATGACCGTGTTGGGAAAATCATAAAGGAAGTTTTCAAGCCAGTTGATGGACTCAATGTCCAAATGGTTGGTAGGCTCGTCTAGGAGCAGAATGTCAGGGTTGCCGAAGAGAGCCTGCGCCAGGAGGACCCGTACTTTTTCCGCGCCGTCTAGTTCGGACATGAGCTTTTCATGCAAATCTTCGCTGATGCCGAGGCCGTTGAGAAGACGAGCGGCTTCCGTGTCTGCGTCCCAGCCGTTTAATTCGGCAAATTCGCATTCCAGCTCGGATACGCGCATACCGTCTTCGTCGGAAAACTCTGGTTTCGCATATAGCGCGTCTTTTTCTTCCATAATAGCGTACAGGCGGCTATGGCCCATGATGACGGTCTGCAGAACAGGGAACTCGTCAAACTCGTAATGGTTCTGTTTGAGCACGGCTAGACGATCGCCTGGGGTGATAATGACATCGCCTTTAGAGGGCTCGATTTCGCCGGAAAGCACCTTGAGAAAGGTCGATTTGCCAGCGCCGTTGGCTCCGATGAGACCGTAACAGTTGCCTGGGGTAAACTTGACAGAGACGTCCTTAAAAAGAACGCGCTTGCCGAATTGCAATTCAATGTTGCTTGTACTGATCATGTTGGTTGCATCCTATCCTTTTCACGATATATTAAAACAGATTCTTTCATTTTAACACAGAGAGAAGCAGAAGTCGATTGCCAGGATTTTGTAAAAAAATCCTGCCTAAGGTATTGACAAGAAGACAAGGGAACGGTATGATTTGGTTAACACATAAAACAAAAGCATTGAATGGGAAAAGTAATTGTGTAATCTACAGTACAGCGAGCCGATGACCGGGCAACCGGAGGTGTGAGGATCGGCCTGACAGAACGCAATGAATGGTCCCAGGAGCTGTCCGCTGAACGGTTGCAAGTAGGCGGCACCGGAAGCCCCCGTTATCGCAGGCTAGGATATCGGTTCTTAGAGCCCGTATCTAAAAAAAGGGAAAGCAGCGCTTTCTGAACCAGGGTGGTAACGCGAAACCATTTCGCCCCTATAGAGGGATGAAATGGTTTTTTTGTATCCTGGCAGAAGCAGATAGTTTTCCAAAAGAGGGTGGCACCACGAGCCTTTCGTCCCTTTAAGGACGGGAGGCTTTTTTATTTTACCTAAAAGCAGGCATGGCCAGTAATAAAAGGAGGCGCAATTATGTTTAAAGAACTGTTGCAACGTGTAGTAGCCGGAGAAGATTTGAATCGTCAACAAGCGCAGGAAGCCATGCGGGCTATTATGAGCGGCGAGGTGGGAGAAACAGCGTTGGCTGCTTTTCTGACGGCCCTGCGCATGAAGCAGGAAACGCCCGAAGAAGTTGCCGGCTTTGCGGCGGCTATGCGGCAATTGGCGCAGCCGCTGCAGGTGGAGGGCGGTACGCTGGACACCTGCGGCACCGGCGGAGATGGCGCAGGAACTTTCAATATATCGACGACGGTGGCCTTTGTTTTGGCTGGGGCTGGCGTGAAAGTAGCTAAACATGGCAATCGCGGCATTTCCAGTAAGAGCGGCAGCGCCGATGTGCTGCAGGCCTTGGGGGTGGAAGTGGAATTGGCTCCGGCAGCGGTGGCTAAGTGTATAGAAGAAACCGGCATTGGCTTTTTGTTTGCGCCGCAGTTCCATCTGGCGATGCGCCATGCGGCCAAGACGAGGCGAGAACTTGGTTTTCGCACCGTATTTAATCTCCTGGGGCCTTTGACCAATCCTGCCGGGGCGGAATATCAACTGCTGGGAGTGTACCAGCGCTCTTTGACCCGAGTGGTTGGCGAAGCGTTGGCGGCGTTGGGAACTAAGCGTGCAATGGTGGTGCATAGCTTAGACGGCTTGGACGAGCTTTCGACAGCGGCGCCGAATCAAGTGACGGAAGTGGTGGGCGGTAAAGTAACCTCGTATTTACTGGACGCGGCAGATTTAGGATTTGCTCCGGCCAAGATAGAAGATTACAGCGGTGGTACGCCGGCAGAAAACGCGGCCATTACGGAAGCCATTCTGAGAGGCGAAAAAGGGCCAAAGCAGGATGTGGTACTCCTGAACGCGGCGGCGGCCCTATTGGTGACCGGCAAAGCGGAAACGATGCAAGAAGGTGTTGAGATGGGACGGCGTATCTTGGAATCGGGAGCTGCCTTGGCTAAGCTGGAAGAATTGCGTCGAGTCAGTCAAAAGGTTAAGGAGCTTTCGGCATGAAAATCAAAATCTGCGGTTTGCGACGTCCCGAAGAGGCGGATGTGGTTCGCGCCTGCGGCGGTGATTATCTTGGCGCTGTATTTGCACTAAGCCCTCGACAGGTAGACGTGTTGCAAGCGCAGTCCCTTTTTGCGGCAGCGGGAAGCGTGGGGCGAGTCGGGGTTTTTCAAAACGCACCGTTGGCTCAGGTGCAAGAAATTGCGCAGGCCTGTCAGTTGGATTTAGTTCAACTGCACGGCGAAGAAAACGAAGCCTATGCTCGTGCGGTGGGGAGGCCGGTACTGCGCAGTGTTCCTGTAACTCCTGGCGAGACGTTGGCGAAGGCATTGCTGCAGCGCAGCGGCTATGCCGGCTTGCTGCTGGATACGAAATTACCGGGGCAAAGCGGCGGTACGGGAAAGACCTTTGCTTGGGCAGAGCTGCAGGCGTTGCGGCGGGAAGCCAAGTCGCCGCTCTGGGTAGCGGGAGGTTTGACCACGGCGAACGTGACGGAAGCCATTCAACTCTTGCGGCCGGACGGCGTGGACGTGTCCGGCGGCGTAGAGAGCAGTAGGGGAGTAAAAGATTGCGCGGCGATAGCGGCTTTCATTGCTGCGGCGCGTCAAGCGGAGGAGGAGTATCTTGCTGAACCATATTGTGGAGAACAAACGCCTGGTAGTGGCCGAAGCGAAACGTAAACGGCCATTACGGCGTGAGGATATAAAAACCAAAGGCGGCTTTCGTTTACGTCAGGCGATTGCGGAGAAAGAGTGGTCGCTGATTGCCGAGTGCAAGCTGGCTTCGCCGGCTAAGGGGCGGTTGACGACGCGTCATAGTGTGGTGGAATTGGCGAAGCTTTATGAGCAAAACGGCGCGGCGGCTCTTTCAGTCCATACAGATGCGCATTTTTTAGGCCGCTTAGAAGATATTGCGGCAGTCAAAGCCGCCACTTCGCTGCCGGTGCTGCGCAAAGAATTCATTGTTGATGAGTATCAACTCTATGAAACAGCTTTGGCTGGGGCTGACGGCGTGCTTTTGATTGCGGCGGTGCTGCAAGCGGAGGAATTAAAACGGTATCAAGAGATTGCGGAAGACTTGGGCCTGGATTGCCTGGTAGAAGTGCACGGAGCAGCAGAACTACCAGCGGCTTTGGCAGCGCAGGCGCCGCTTTTAGGCATTAATAATCGGGATTTAACGACCTTTCACACCGATGTGGAGCATACCTTTCAACTGTTGCCGCAGTGCGCTGGGCGCTTAGTTATCAGCGAAAGCGGCATCAAAAATGGCGCGGCTGCCAGACTGTTGCGCCAGGCTGGCGTAAGAGGAATTCTAGTGGGCGAGGGGTTAGTAGTGGCGGACGATGTGGCAGCCATGACCCGGGAAATGGCTTTGATGGAATAAAAGCTTTGCCGCGAAGGCGGCTGGCTGGATAGGATGGATGTGCGATGAACAAGATGATGAGCGAGGCGGAGTTTTGCGAGCTGGCCGGGCAGTACGATTACGTGCCTGTACATGTATTGCTGCCGGGAGACCGGGAAACGCCGATCTCTTTATATGAAAAATTGGTTGGCGACGGCCAAGGCTTCTTGCTGGAAAGCGCGGAAGCCAACCGTACTTTCGGACGGTATTCCTTTTTAGGGTTTCACCCGGAATGGCGCTTGACCGGCCGAGCCAAGGAAACAGTAGTGGAGACGCAGCAGGGCGAGGAGATCCTTGCCTTGCCGCCGCTAGAGGCGCTGCGCGAAGTACTGGGACGCTGCCGCGTGCCTGATATTGCGGGACTTCCTCCGCTGCGAGGCGGCTTTGTTGGCTACTTAGCCTTCGAAGGCGTAACGACGTGGGAACGGGTGAGGGGCATGAACGTGCCTGACGATATGGTGCTGCTGGAAGCATTCTTTTGCCGGGATATGGCTGTGCTGGATCATTTGACTCATTCGGTGGCTCTGATTACCTGGAGCCGCGGCGGCAGCGAACTGGCGGAAGCTTATGAGCAGGCTTGCTCGCGTCTGGAGACCATGCAGGCGGCGCTGAATGCACCTGGGAAAGAGCTGCAGCAGACTTTGCCAGGCGTAGCGCTGACTCGCGAAGCCAAGGCGGAAACCTTTCTGGAAGGAGTGCGCAAGGTCAAGGAGCATATTGTCGCGGGCGATACCTTTCAGACGGTATTGTCCCTGCCGTTTCACCGGCCGCAGCGCTGTCATCCCTTTCAGTTGTATCGCCGCTTGCGGCGAGTGAATCCTTCGCCGTACATGTTTTATCTGCAGTTTGGCCGTAAACAGCTTGTAGGCGCTTCGCCGGAGATGCTGGTGCGGGTGGAAGACGATAGGGTGAGCACCTATCCGATTGCAGGTACAAGACGCCGCGGCGCAGACCGCCGGGAAGATGCGGCGCTGGAAGCGGAGCTTGTAGCCGATCCTAAAGAGCGGGCGGAGCACGCCATGCTTGTCGATTTGGGACGCAATGATCTGGGGCGCGTAAGCACGCCAGGAACGGTAGAAGTGACCCGGCTGATGCAAGTGGAGTATTTTTCCCATGTTATGCATATGGTGTCGGAAGTCCAAGGCAAACTGGCGGCGGATAAAGACGCCATTGCGGCTTTGCAGGCTTGTTTTCCCGCCGGTACGGTCAGCGGCGCGCCGAAGGTGCGGGCCATGGAGATCATTGCCGAGCTGGAAGAAGAGCCGCGAGGCGTTTACGCTGGGGCGGTAGGATATTTTGACTTCCGCGGTTCTATGGATACTTGCATTGCCATTCGCACCATGGTAGTGGAGGATGGCATTGTAACGGTACGGGCCGGTGCTGGCCTTGTAGCTGACTCGACGCCGGAAGGCGAGCTGGAAGAAGTGCGGCACAAGGCGGAAGCCTTGTTGCGGGTGCTAAGGGAGGTGGAGCGCGATGTGGACGCTGATTGATAACTATGATTCCTTTACGTACAATCTGTACCAGGCGCTGTGTAAATTGGGCGCTGAGGTGCGGGTAGTGCGCAATGATGTAATGACGGCCGCTCAGGCTGGCGAGGGCAGCGAAGGAATTATTCTTTCGCCTGGCCCGGGAACGCCGGCGGATGCCGGTATCTGCGCCGAAGCGGTGCGGCTTTTTGCAGGAAAAGTGCCGATTTTAGGCGTATGCCTGGGGCATCAGACAATCGGTGAGGTTTTTGGCGCTAAAGTAGTGCGGGCGCCGCAGCCCATTCACGGCAAGGTCAGTAAAATTCGGCATAACGCGAAGGGGATGTTCGCGGGTATGCCCCAAGGCTTAGAAGTAGGCCGCTACCATTCCTTAGTGCTGGAAGCCTCGTCCATACCGGACTGCTTGGAAGTGACGGCCACGACGGAAGACGGGTTGATTATGGCGGTGCAGCATAAGAACTATGCGGTTACAGGCATTCAGTTTCATCCGGAATCTATTTTGACGCCCCAAGGCGAAGCCTTATTGCAGAAGTTTTTAGAAAGCCACGGGACCGTACGAAGTGCAGCTGCCGGAAAAGAGCAGCAACTAGGATAAGGGAGGCAGCGCCATGTTGACACAAAGAAAAACAGGACAAGTAACCACCATCGTGCGCGTAGGAAACGCTCGCATTGGCGGCGCTCAGCCAGCGGTTATGGCGGGACCCTGCGCCGTGGAATCAAGAGAGCAGTTGCTGGCGGCAGCTCGTTTGGTTAAGGCTGGCGGCGCGCAGATGCTGCGCGGCGGCGCGTTTAAACCGCGCACATCTCCCTATGCGTTTCAAGGGTTAGAAGAGCAAGGGCTGCAGCTATTGGCTGAAGCCCGAGAAGAAACCGGCTTAGCGATAGTTACGGAAGTTATGGAGGCGGCGGCAGTGCCGTTAGTGGCTTCCTATGCGGACATGCTGCAGGTGGGGGCGCGCAATATGCAGAACTTTGCCCTTTTAAAGACGCTGGGCAAGGCTGGCAAGCCGGTGCTGCTGAAGCGAGGGCTATCGGCAACCATTGAAGAATGGCTTTACGCGGCGGAATATATTTTGGAAGCCGGCAACAATCAAGTCGTCCTTTGCGAGAGGGGCATCCGCACCTTTGAGACGTATACGCGCAATACCCTGGACTTGGGAGCGGTGGCGGCCGTTAAAGGGCTGAGTCATCTGCCTGTGATTGTCGACCCCAGCCATGGAACCGGACGGCGAGAGCTTGTGCACTCTATGACGCTGGCGGCGCTGGCGGCTGGAGCGGATGGCGCGCTGATTGAAGTACATCCTTGCCCGGAGGAGGCGTTGTGCGATGGACCGCAGTCTTTGCCGCCTATGGAGTATCTGGAGCTGATGGATGATGTGCGCTTTTTCGGCAGGCTTCATAAACGAGGCCGCCGCGGCCTGGAGAAAGCAGTATAAAACCGCGCAAGCGGTTTTTTCTTTTGGCGGCAAGAAAAGTGCGGTACAATATAGAGGAAGTTGATGATTGCAGGAGCCGAACAAAATGAATTCACTTTCTTTTTTTGCACCGACTAAGCAAGGGGTATTTTTGCGTCGTCCCAATCGGTTTGTAGCGGAATGTTTGCTGGAAGGCAAGACGGTGCGGGCGCATATGCCCAATCCAGGGCGCATGAGGGAGCTGCTTTTTCCTGGCGTAACCATGTGGCTGGCAGAAGGAAACGAAGCGAAACGAACTACCGCTTATTCGGTAGTGGCGGTGGAGAGGGACAATCAGCCGGTGGTTTTGGAAACGCTGGCTTCCAATCGGATTGCTCGGGAACTGTTGACGCGCCGAGCTGTTCCTGGCTGGGAAGACTGGCAGGTAGCAGCGGCGGAAGTCAAGGAAGGAGCGCACCGCTTTGATTTTCTGTTAGAGAATAGCAAGGGTGAAACCATGCTGCTGGAAGTGAAATCCTGCACTCTTTTTGGAGAAACTGGAGCCATGTTTCCCGATGCGGTGACGGCTCGAGGCAGCAGCCATGTACGGACGTTGACTGAGTTGGCTCAAAATGGGCGGCGCTGCGGGGTATTGTTTATCGTCCATGCTGCGCAGACCCAATGGTTTTTGCCGGAATACCATACAGATCCTGTTTTCGCCGCGGCCCTGGCGGCAGCAAGACCGTACGTGGATATTCGAGCCATGAGTATTTCATGGAAGCCTGGGTTTATTCTAGACGCTGCGAAAAAATTGGATATTCCTTGGAATGTATATGAGCAGGAAGGCGCCGATGGCGGCGTATATATGGCTTTTTTAGAAGTAACTGCCGATTGCAGGCTGCAGATTGGCTCTTTGGGAGAGCGTGAGTTTCGGGCAGGCTATTATGTTTATGTTGGCTCTGCGGCGAGAGGCTTGGAGGCTCGCGTTGCCAGACATGGGCGGCTGCGCAAAAAGATGCATTGGCATTTTGATTATTTGCGGCAAGCCGCGCTTTGGAAAGGGGCGCTGCCCATTCGTACCCAAGAACGGCTGGAATGCTCTTTGGCCAAAGCAGTGCGTGAGCTGGCGGCAGGAGAGATTGCAGGCTTTGGCGCCTCAGACTGTCATTGCGGGAGCCATTTGTTTTATTTTGAGCAGGAACCGCAGAAACAAAAAAGTTTTCAAGCTATGTTTCAGCGATTTCGCATAGATCGGCTGCAGGGGATTCTAAAAAAATGAAGCAAGAATGTTCGATTCTTACTTGAGTTGCAGCTCATCCTTTGCTACTATGATATATATGGATTATTTTGGAGAAGTTGGTCGTCCTTCGTCCCCTGGGGCGAATGATGCCGGAATGGGGGAAGGATATGATCGGTTTTGACGAAACAATGCTGAACTTCGCAAAAATAAAGGTGGCTGGCGTCGGAGGCGGCGGCAGCAATGCAGTCAACCGCATGATGGATATGGGGTTGGCCGCTGACTTTATTGTGATGAATACCGACGCTCAGGCGGTGCAATCTTCGCCTGCTAATCAGCGTCTGCAGCTAGGCGATAAGGTGACTAAGGGACTTGGAGCGGGCGCTAATCCGGGCGTTGGCGAACAGGCTGCATTAGAAAGCAGGGCGGATATTCTTAAAGCGCTGGATGGAGCAGATATGGTTTTTGTTACGGCCGGCATGGGCGGTGGTACGGGAACAGGGGCAGCGCCGATCGTTGCGCAGTGCGCCAGAGAAGTAGGCGCATTGACCGTAGGGGTTGTAACCTACCCGTTTTCTTTTGAAGGAAAACGGCGTATGGTCAAGGCGGAACAAGGCGTAGCGAAGTTGCGTGAACATGTGGATACATTGATTACGATTTCTAATGATCGATTGTTAAAAATTGCTTCGCGTCAAACCAGCTTGCTGGATGCGTTCTGCATGGCTGATGACGTCTTGAAGCAGGGCGTGCACAGCATTGCGGGTTTGATCTCCAAGCCGGCGATGATCAATTTGGACTTTGCCGACGTGCAGTCGGTCATGTCCTCTTCCGGCCAGGCGTTTATGGGCATTGGCATGGGCAAAGGCGAAGATCGGGCGATGGATGCTATGCAAAAAGCGATGCATAGTCCTCTTTTGGGGATCTCTGTCGAAGGCGCACGGGCGGTATTGGTTAATGTGACTGGCAGCCAGGATATGAGCTTGCTCGAAGTGAATGAAGCTGTAGGGATATTGACGGATGCGGTAGACGAAGACGCTAATATCATCTTTGGCGCTGATATCGATGAGACGATGGGCGATGACGTGCGGATTACGATTATTGCGACTCGTTTTGGTGCAGAAGCTGGTCCGGCTGCGTCGGTAAAAGCGCCTGAAGCAAAAACGGACTTTAGTTTGTCCGGAGGAATGGAAATTCCTCAATTTATGCGCCGAGGTTAATTGAGGGATGGATTAAATAGAAATTGAACCTAAAAAGCTCCAAGACAGTTTTGGTCTTGGAGCTTTTTGCTGGTTTGCCCGGCATGGGCAGTAACTAGGCGGTGAAAGTCCGCTATGGGCTTGGTAGTGGGAACCATTAGCTGAACAGCAAGGGTGTCCATCGTGAGGTGGAATCTGAAGGAAGCTGAAAGCAAAGTCCTGCACCGACGAACAGAAACCGCATATAAGGCAAGTGTGGAGCGGACGAGTTTGCCAGACAAAACGAAGTCCAACACTACCCGAACTCCATGGTGTAGATGCGGCGGTGACATGGGATGAAAGTTACTGTTCTTAACCGGGGAGGTCTTGCAAGGCTTCGAAAGACATTGGCAACCCCATGACACCCGAAGAACCCATGCAGTGATGTATGGCTCAATTGCAAGAAGTCAGCAGAGGTCATAGTACCGAAAGTTTTTTTTCGGGAAGGACCGAACAATAACAGCTCTTTTGAGCGAGAAGAAGGTGAGGCAATGCGAAGAGAGCAGAAAACGACTAAGGTCGGCTGCCGCTGCGAGGGTATGTTGGAAACAGAGAGTAACAGCGGAGTGCAGAGTATTGCCACACTGGAAACCGCAGAGAAAGACGGTGCAGAAGACCTGCTTGAACAGATACTGCATAGAGATAACCTAAACGAAGCCTACAAGCGGGTAGTGAAAAACGGCGGAGCTCCTGGCATTGACGGCATGACGGTGGGCGAAATGCTGCCGTATCTGAAGGAACACAAAGAAGAACTTTTAAGGAGCCTGCGCGGAGGCTGGTACAAGCCCAAACCGGTCAGAAGGGTGCAAATCCCGAAGCCGGATGGAGGAACAAGAAATCTCGGCGTACCCACCGTAATCGACCGAATGATTCAACAGGCGATAGCGCAGGTATTGACACCAATATTTGAAGAGAAATTTAGCGACAGCAGCTACGGATTCAGACCAGGACGTAGTGCGCATCAGGCGATTAAGAAGACGGAAGAATACTACAAGCAAGGCTATGTGAAAGTAGTTGACATAGACCTCACGCAGTATTTTGACACGGTCAACCATGACATCCTAATCGAACAAGTAAAGAAAGTCATACAAGACCGAGCCGTTATCAATTTGATACGCAAATTTCTCAAGAGTGGAGTCATGTTCAATGGGCTGGTTAGTGCGACGACGGAAGGAACGCCGCAAGGCGGGAACCTGTCGCCACTGCTGTCGAACCTCTATCTAACGGCGTTTGACCGAATGCTGGAAGAGCGCGGGCACAAATTTGTCCGTTATGCAGACGACTGCAACATATACGTCAAAAGCCAGCGAGCAGCCAAACGCGTGATGGCCGGTTGCAAAGATTATCTCGAAAAGAAACTGAAACTCAAGGTGAACGAAGCCAAAAGCAAAGCTGGAAGCCCGCTAAGACTAAAGTTTCTAGGTTTCTCTATGTACAAAGTAACCAAAAGCATAGGGATACGCCCTCATGCCAAAGCGATGAACAGGTTTAAAGGACGATTGAGGCAATTGACAAGCCGAAAGCAAGCTAATTCAGTTTCTGACATTCTAAGTAAGTTGAAACGGTATACGACAGGCTGGCTTGGGTACTATTCGATAGCAGCCATGAGTTTCAAGATGAAAGAACTGAACGAATGGCTGCGAAGAAGAATCCGGCAAATCTTCTGGAAGCAATGGAAGAAGCCGTCTGCCAGATATGAAAACCTAAAACGTCTTGGCATCGACAAGTCGAAAGCAAGGGAGTGGGCAAATTCCCGACGAGGCTATTGGCGAGTTGCCAGGAGCTGGATTTTAAGCAGGTCATTAACAAACGAATACCTCGTATCGAGTGGTTATGATGACATAGCCGAACGATACGAGGTACTGCACTCAAGTTATTGAACCGCCGTATACCGAACGGTACGTACGGTGGTGTGAGAGGTCGGCTGTTCAATTAATGGGCAGCCTCCTACTCGATCGCATATGCGTATGCGCTGAGCTTTATTTTGTTTTCGCAGTTTCTTCAACGAGTTTTTCGTGCAACTCGTAAAGAAGGGTAATAAAACTTTCTGTGATTTGCGGGTCAAATTGGCGCCCCGCTTGGCTTTTGAGTTCCGCAATTGTTTCTTCAAAGGAAAGTGCTGGGCGGTAAGGGCGGTCATGGCGCATTGCTTCATAGCTGTCAATCAGACTGAGCATGCGTACGCCAATCGGGATATTAGCGCCGTTTAAGCCCATGGGGTAACCGGAGCCATCCCAGCGTTCGTGGTGTTTTAGAATCCAGTCGCCGATGCCGGAAAGCTCAGGGATGCTTTCGACCAAACGTTGCCCTACCTCTGGATGTCGGCGAATGTGTCGGCGGTCTTCTTCACTAAGGGAAGCTTTGGAGGAGAGGATGCTCTCGCTGACGCTCAAGAGGCCGATGTCGTAATAACGTACGGCTGCTTGCAGCTGCGGAATTAAAGTATCCGGAAGTTGAAGCTTCTGCGCCAGTTTAGTGATCAGCATTTGCATATGCTGAATATCTTTTTGCTGTGTTCCTTCGCGTCCCTGGACCTTGCGTAAGAAGCTGTTGAGAATAAGGCGGCGCGCAGATTCGCGATGTTGACTTTTATCGTTATACATGTGATTATCCGCTTGGCGGAAAGCATCTTCTAAAGAAGTAATCTCCGGAGTGGCAATGGCATACCCTGTGGCTATGCTCAAAGGAAGTTCCGGATGCTCTTGATTATAGGCTGAGGCTGCTGTACGAAGACGCTTAAGGAGATTGCCTAGCTGCTGATCGGTGCTGTTGGGCAAGAGGGCGGCAAACTCATCGCCGCCAATGCGGGAGACAATGTCGTCGCCGCGGAAATGCAGACGCAAGAGAGACGCTACGTTGCAGATCAGGGCGTCGCCGCTGGCGTGTCCCAGGGTATCGTTAATCAATTTGAGTCCATTGACATCAATGATGACAATGCCGATAGGATGACGGCTGCTGCTTAAACGTTGCATTTCTCCTTCAAAGAAGGTGCGGTTAAAGAGGCCTGTAAGTTGATCGTGCATGCTGAGATGACGCAACTCATCTTCCATTTTCTTGCGTTCGCTGATATCCAAAATAGTGCCGATCAGAGCAGGCTGCCCGCCAAGTGTGCCGAGAGAGGCGTAAATTTCGGCGAAAATAACCTGGCCGTCGCGGCGGATCAGCTTTACTTCGTAATTTTCATCGACAAGTTCGCCTGCGAGGCGGTCCTTCATGCGTTGCTGCACTTCAAGGAGGTGATCCGGGTGAATAATGTCATGCACAGGCATGCCGCCGCTGAGTTCGCCGAGCTCATAGCCAAGCAATTCTGCAAGGCGAGGATTTGCGTACATAATGCGATTGTCTAAGATACCGTAAACACCGACCATGGATTTTTCTACCAGTGTGCGATAGCGCGCTTCTGTTTCCGTAACTACTTTGTTGACAATATCCATGGTTTCTAGCATGGTAGAAAGCTTTTCCGCATTGGCGTTGAGTGTTTCCCCTAAATGACGCAGCTCCGTAGGAGCCAGAAGCAAATTTTGCTTAGAAAGGCGGGCCATGTAATTTCCTTTGCGGTATTCTTCTGCTAAATGCATTAAATGTCGCAAGGGACGAAGAAACATCTCTTGGCCTAAAAAGAGCAGCAGCAGCGCGAGGATTGTCACAAGCCCCAAGCCGATGAGCAGCAAACGCAGCTTGTTTTCATGATGCTGATACGCTTCCTTTAGATCCATTTCGCAAAATAGGATCCAATCATGGATTTCTAACGGTTTAAATACGGCTACGACATTTTGGCCCAAGTAGTCGGTATATGTACCAATGCCTTGTTGGGATTGCTGCGCCTGCTTGAAGCCATCTAGGCGTCGAATCAGAGAACTGGGCATGTCTAGGGCGGCTCCAGCGATTACCGTACCGTCCGGAGCGGCAATATACATTTTTCCGGTTGTCCCAAAATGAACGGAGGTTAAAATGTTTTGCAAGCGGCTAAGCTGTGTTGTGCTGGTAATAACGCCGCGAATGGTTCCGTCTTCGCCATGGACAGGAGACGCAAACACAAGAACGGGCCGTCCTGTGGAGCGATCAACTAAAACATTGCTTAAGGTAACTTTGCCTTGCTTGGCTTGTTGAAAATAATCGCGGTCGCCAAGGTACAGGTTTAAAGGGCCATTCACGGAAGCTCTGGCGATACCGCTGGCATCGATAAAGGTCAAGGCGGTAAAGTTGCTCTGGACGCGAAACGTCTCATCCAGAACTAATTGAATATCTGCAGAGGTTCCTTGTCTTACGGAAGGAAGATTGCTTAAGAGTTCAACGAAGCTGGACTGTTCGGTGAACCAACGTTGTACGTTGGCGTTCTGGATATCTGTGATATATTGTAATTCCCGATAAACGGAAGGATCGGAGACGGGAGAAGAGGTGCGCTCTTGTAAGGGCAGTAACAGCAATAACGGGGTAAAAACCAGTAAAGCGGAGCTGAAAAGCAGTCTTGACTGCATATCATCTAAGCGCAGTCTGTTGAGCAGATATGCAATGGCATCGCGCCAGTTCATGGTGTCACCTCCTTATACTAAACATAATTAATTCGCAGTATTTTAGGAAAATCCTGCTCGGTAATAGGACATAAATACCTTTGAAAAGACAATGGGCCTATTAAAAGTTTGACTTTTTTATGAAGTACTTAAGAGAAACCTGTTTCTAACGTAAAACCCTTGCATTAAAAAGTGGCTTTCTGTATAATGTATCGGGTTGCGTTAAGAAACTGCCGATACATACGCAAAATCGGACGTATGCTGATGCTATGGCGACTAAGCCGAAGTAGTTTGGATGTTTCTTAGTAAGCGTGCAACCAAAGGAAGGGAGGCTGCCATGTCTAGTCAATTTGATGTTGCTATTATCGGTGGTGGTCCTGCTGCTATTTTTGCAGCGTATGAGCTGACTTTAAAAAATCCATGCCCGAAGGTGGCGCTGGTGGAAGCTGGACAGGACATTTATAATCGTCGCTGTCCGATAGCCGAGAAAAAAGTTTCGCAGTGTATCAATTGCAAACCTTGCAGCATTATGCGCGGCTTTGGCGGCGCGGGAGCTTTTTCCGACGGTAAATACAATTTGACGACCGAGTTTGGCGGTTGGCTGCATGAGTATCTTGATGATGAAGAAGTCATGGACTTGATTTACTATATTGATGCCGTCAATTGCTCCTATGGAGCGCCTTCTGAGTGCTTTACTACGCAGAACAGTCATTTGAAGCGGCGGGCTTTGGCGTATGATCTGCATTTGCTCGAAGGCACGGTACGGCACTTGGGGACCGAAAACAATCTGCAGATTTTGAAAAATGTTTACGAAGAGCTCAAAGGCAAAGTATCCTTTTTCTTTCGCACGCAAGTGGAAGAAATTTTGCCGCAAGGAGAAAATAAAGGCTTTGTGCTGAAAGCGAAAGGCGAAATAGAAGAACTTTGCTGCGATACTTTAATCGCTGCGCCTGGACGGGCGGGAGCTGAATGGTTTTCAAAGCAATGTAATGTATTGAATTTGCCTGTGTTCAACAATCAGGTTGACGTAGGGGTGCGTGTAGAGATTCCTGCAGAAGTATTCCAACAGATTACGGATGAAGTATATGAAGCAAAGCTAGTATATCGCACGAAACAATATGGTGATTTGGTACGCACCTTCTGCATGAACCCCAAAGGCTATGTGGTAGCGGAAAACACGGATGGGATCATCACCGTGAACGGACACAGCTACCGCGACGAAGCGCTGCATAGTAAAAATACCAATTTTGCGCTGCTTGTAAGCAATCGCTTTACAGAACCGTTTAATGAGCCCCACCAGTATGGCAAGCGCATTGCCTCGTTTTCCAACATGTTGGGAGGCGGCGTGCTGGTACAACGCTTCGGAGATTTAATTAAAGGAAGACGGACGAATGAACACCGTCTGGGTCAAAGCTTTACGCGGCCTACCTTAGATGCAGTTCCAGGCGATTTGAGTCTAGTGCTTCCTAAGCGTCATTTGGACAATATTATTGAAATGATTTACGCCTTGGACAAAGTTGCCCCCGGCATGGCGAACAATGACACTTTGCTCTATGGCGTGGAAGTCAAATTTTACAGTTCTAGGCTGGAGCTAAGCAATCTTTTAGAAACAAAGTTACCAGGCATGTTTGCTATCGGAGATGGCGCAGGGGTAACTAGAGGCTTGTCTCAAGCCAGCGCTAGCGGGGTTTATGTGGCGCGGACGATTTTATCGCGCTGGAAAAAGGCTCTCTAGGGCTAGCCTGGCGCCGCAAATTGCGGTATCATTATATATAGAAACGATTAGCAAGAGGGGACCGTGCGCGGCGCCCCTCTTGACTTATATGCATTCTATTTTAAATGATCGATGCGGGAGGGGATTATGATGGATTTATGGATGACAGAGTGGCAAACCCAGCACCTGGGAATGTCGGTGCGCATAAAGGAAACATTGTTTTCTGGGCGTTCTTCGTTTCAAGAGATTGCCGTGGTGGAATCAGAACCGTTCGGACGGATGTTAGTTTTGGACGGCGTATTTCAGACCAGCTTGTTTGATGAATTTATTTATCATGAGATGATGGCTCACGTCTCGTTGAGCACACATCCTAACCCCAAACGCATCTTGATTATTGGCGGCGGAGACGGCGGTACGGCGCGAGAAGTATTGCGTCATCCAAGCGTGGAAAAGGTAGAAATGATAGAAATTGACGGCATGGTAGTGGATGTCTGTAAAGAATTTTTACCGGAAATCAGCGCAGCTCTTATTGCCGATTCAGCGCGCTTGGAAGTGAAGATCGGCGACGGTATACAGCATATGAGCCAAGCGGAAAATGAGTACGACGTTATTATCGTGGATTGCTCGGATCCAATCGGTCCTGGCGAGGGTTTGTTTACTAAGGCGTTTTATCGGGACGTATACCGGGCTTTAAAAGCGGACGGCCTTTTTGTGCAACAGACGGAGTCGCCTTTTTATCACCAGGAGCTGATTCGGCGGCTGTGGTTGGATGTGGATGATTTGTTCCCTGTGGCGAGAATGTATCTGGCTTATATTCCTCTGTATCCAGGAGGAATGCATTCCTTCACTATGGGGTCTAAAAAGACGGATCCCTTGGAGGCAGACTTGCGTCCGTTGCCTTTTAGTACAAAGTATTTTAATGAATCGATTTACCGCAGCTGTTTTGCGTTGCCGAATTTTGTGCAAGAATTATTGACCGCAAAGACGAAATAAGTAAAACAGCAACAAAGAAAATATAAATTCCCTATTGCCAAGCGGTTCATCCTGCTATATAATAACAAACGTCGCCGATGATTCGGCACTATTCCTCGATAGCTCAATCGGTAGAGCACGCGGCTGTTAACCGCGGGGTTGTAGGTTCGAGTCCTACTCGAGGAGCCATTTTGGCCCGTTGGTCAAGCGGTTAAGACACCGCCCTTTCACGGCGGGAACAAGGGTTCGATTCCCTTACGGGTCACCATTTGTAAAGAAAAGCCATCGCAATGCGGTGGCTTTTTTGTATAACTAAAACTTTTCTCATAATCAGTGAAGATGAATAAATTGGCAGGAAATGGACGGAATAAGACGAAATAATACCGAATGTAGAAAAACGAGGTGGAAGTTATATGGTGCAACGCTTAAAAAAGTCCATCGGCGCTTTTTTAATCATCTTGATTATTGGCATTTGGGGCTTTATGATCTTTGAAGAGCTCTCTTTTTTGGATGCCCTTTATGTGACTATTGTGACGCTGGCGACAGTGGGATATGGCGATATCACGCCGGTTACCCCGGAAGGACGTATTTTTGTTATCTTCTTTATCGTTGCCGGTTTTTCCGTAACCTACTATACATTGATTATGGTTGTATCTTTACTATTAGAAGGCCAAATACGTGATTTGCTGGGGAGGCGGGGCATGGAGCGCAGTATTAGCAAAATGCAAGATCATATTATTGTGTGCGGCGCAGGGAAAGTCGGCAGTAATGTGGTGCAGTCGTTATTGGAAAAAAAGGAACCCTTTGTGGTTATCGAAAAAGACGATATCGTTTATCAAGCCCTGCGTGAAGAAAAAATATTGGTATTGCATGGCGACGCAACTTTAGATAGCGTCTTGCTGCAGGCGGGCGTGGCTGAGGCCAAAGGAGTCATTGCCGCCTTGTCGGATGATGCTGATAATGTTTATGTGACGTTAACTGCGAGAAGCTTAAACCCTACCGCACATATTGTAGCGAGAGCCGAGCGCCTGGAGGCGGAGAATAAACTGCGCATCGCCGGGGCGAACCAGGTTATTGTGCCGTCGGTGATGGGCGCGCGCCAGATGGTGGCTTCTATGACGCGACCGGTGTTTGTTGATTTTGTTGAAAATGTCTTACATAACGAAGAGCTGCCTATGGACTTTTCCGAAGTAACGATAAATGCAACCTCTTCTTTTGTGGGCAAGCGCTTTGCAGAAAGCCAGATTAAAGAACGTTTTCATTCGATTGTTATCGCCTTGCGCAGGGGGGAAGAGCTTATGAGCAATCCTCATGCGCAGGAGCGCATTCAAGTGGGCGATGTTCTGCTGGTCCTAGGGCCGACAGAGTATTTAGGAGAGCTGCAGCATTTCGCGCAAAGCAGCGAAAAATAGGAGGACCTATGGAAACGAAAGAGCGTAGGGCAGCCTTGCAGGAACGATTGCAAGCGTCCCCGGAAGCGGTAACAGGTACGGCGTTGGCGCAGGAATTCGGCGTAAGCCGGCAGGTAATTGTCGGTGATATTGCCATCTTGCGCGCTGCAGGCAGTCGAATCGTAGCGACACCGCAAGGATATTGGATACCTAAGGAAAATGTAAAGCAAACCATTCAAGCTACACTGGTTTGTCGGCACGACAATGCGCAATTGGCAGCTGAACTTTTTGCTGTGGTGGACCGAGGCGGCTGCGTACTGGATGTGGCGGTGGAACATCCTCTATATGGAGAACTAAAAGGGGCTTTGCGCCTTTCTTCACGACGTGATGTGGAACGTTTTTTGCACAACTTGGGCGAAGCGCAAGCGGAGCCATTATCGTTACTGACTGGCGGCGTGCATTTGCACACGATAGAAGTGCCTGACAAGGAAACCTTGCACGAAATAGAAGCCGAATTAGCCCAAATGGGGATTTTGGTGCGCTAAAAGTACAGAGAAAGCTTGCTTTTGGGAAAGCAAGCTTTTATAATAGCAATTAATGACAAGACACCTGTAAAGACTTAGAGGGAAATAGTGTAAGCGTAAGGGTACATACTATGAAATGAATGAACATATCTAAGAAGGTGGTTGGAGAAATGGATGTAATTAGTCGCATGGAGCGCATACCTACAGGGGCGTTTCATTATCGCTTGCTGGCTTTAACTGGCTTGGGCTGGATGTTTGACGCTATGGATACAGGGTTGATTGCGTTTGTGCTGCCGGCCCTAGCCAAAGCGTGGGGGCTGTCAACGGCGCAAATGGGCTATATCGGCAGCATGGGCTTAGTTGGTATGGCGTTGGGAGCTGTTTTAGCCGGTGGAGCAGCGGATCGTTTTGGGCGGCGTAAGCTTTTCGCGGCAACACTTGTTTTGTATAGTGTCGCCACCGGCTTGTGCGGTATTGCCTGGAATTACGAATCTTTATTAGTATTTCGCTTTTTAGTGGGCTTTGGGTTGGGCGGGCAGCTGCCTGTGGCGGTAACGCTGGTTAGTGAATTTTCGCCTCCTAAAGACCGTGGCAAGATGATTGTTCTGCTGGAAAGCTTTTGGGGCTGCGGCTGGCTGATTGCCGCCTTGGTAGCATACTTGGTAATCCCTTATTATGGCTGGCATGTGGCCTTTTTGATGGGAGCGGTTCCGGCTCTGTACGTTTTTTGGATCTGGCGTTGGGTGCCGGAATCAGTACGTTATTTGATGGCACAGGGACGCTTGGCGGAAGCCCACGCGATTGTAAGCGATATGGAGCGGCGCAGCGGCCTAGCGGTTTGCGAAGAAGCGGTAGCGCCCCAACAGTCTGCAACAATGACTCGTATTGCTTTTCGGGAGCTATGGACGCCTCAATTTATGAAGCGGACTCTTGTGCTTTGGGTGATCTGGTTTGGCATCGTGTATTCGTATTATGGTATTTTTACCTGGCTGCCTTCGCTAATGGTAGGCCAGGGGCATACGGTGGTGAAGACCTTTGAATATGTGCTGCTGATGACCTTGGCGCAGCTGCCAGGTTACTTCTGTGCCGCCTTCTTGGTGGATCGGCTGGGTAGAAAGGGCACCTTGGCTTCCTTCTTATCCTTGAGCGCGGTGTGTGCTTACTTTTTTGGACAAGGAGGCTCCAGCAGCGAACTGCTCTTCTGGGGGAGTTTCATGTCCTTCTTCAACCTCGGAGCCTGGGGCGTGGTCTATACGTATACGCCGGAACTGTATCCGACGCGGATGCGCGCCTTTGGGTCCGGTTGGGCTGCTGCCGTAGGCCGTGTTGGAGGCATCTTAGCGCCGTCTGTAGTAGGCTGGAGCTTATCTTTAGGCGGCTCTATCGCGCAGGTATTTGGCATGTTTACGTTGGTCATGCTTGTCACGGCGGCAGTGATTTGGCTTTGGGGAGAAGAAACGCGCGGTCTGCGCTTAGATGCGAATGAATAGTGAAAGGGATGGACATTATAACCAGAGTATGATATAATTCCTCTCGTGACTCAAGCATACGCGCCCGTAGCTCAGGGGATAGAGCATCGGCCTCCGGAGCCGGGAGCGCAGGTTCGATTCCTGCCGGGCGCACCATAGTAAAATCAAGCCTTCTAGAGATTCTTCTCTAGAAGGCTTTTTTTGCCTCAAGGGGGGCAATACATAAAAAACAGTATATCAAATTAACCAAAGCGACTTAATAATTCTTGGCTTTGCTTTATCTGAGATTTCAAAACCTCTTCAACTTCTGAGATGATTTTATTTGGAGATGGGCTATTTAACCAATATATGACCCGTGTTCCGGCGCTTCGTGAACTAACAATGCCCTGCTTTTTTAACACGCTTAAATGTTGAGATAGGTTTGATTGTTCAATTTCCAGGTCATTCACTATATCCTGTACACAGAGCTCATTTGTTGCTAATAACTTGATTATTTTGACGCGAATAGGGTGAGACACCGCTTTGAAATAATCTGCTGTTATTTTTGCTATAGCTTTTTCCACAAGAGACACCTCCTTATTCTACTTGCTCGTTCAATTAAAAACAACTTTCGTTAAATATATTTTATTACAAAAAATGTATTTAATCAATTACTAATGATGTTAAGTTACAAAAATGTTATGAAGATTCAAGAAAAAATAAATCGAACCGGGATGGTAATGTGGCTGAGAAACACGAGCTAGCGCTAAATGACTATCTTCTTAGAATGGCCTGCAAGGATATCGTGATATTGAGCATTAGAGCATAAAACAGATATCCACGTTGTTGATCGCAATGAAGGGAAAATAAGAAATTATAAAAGTACTTGATGTTTTACCAGAACTTACAATAAAAGAAATAGCTTTGAGTGATAAAAACCGCCAAAAGGCGGTTTTTATCACTCAAACTCCGTATTATTCGTCTCCCACCGCTTAAACTGACAATATCCCCATGGCGCATATAATCCCAGCGTGATAAAGGTAAGAATCATAATAAGCAGCCACTGCCCGAAAAAGCCAATGCCAGTGCCGTTGAAAGCCAGGCGACGACCATTAACGTAGGTGTTGGCAGTAATCCAACGCTGCTGGGCGGAATAGGCCCAGGGGAAGTATAGACCCAGTGTGATGACGGATAGAAAACCTGTCCATAGCAGAAGCCAGAAATAGCCTAATCCGGATCCGCGAAATTCAAATGAACCTTGCATGGGAAGCCTCCCTTATTAGTTTTTACGGACTGCAAACTTTGCACGGCACATACCCTGCATCAATCGCTTCGTTTCGGCTTTCGAAGTGCACCTTGTGATGCTCACTCATTTTCTGGACCCAACGGCAGCTGGCATAGTGGAACTTCCCGCTGTTGCTGTTGCCAATGTAGTCAGATCCAAGGGCGACGGAGCTGGCCATCACCCCTAGCAGCAGAAGGAGTGACATTAAAAGAAAAAGCTTTTTTTTCACTGCAAACCTCCCCTCAAGTTTATAATATGCTAGTCGTCAAGAAGTGGTCCGGTTTGTCCGAGTCACTTTGATTTGTATTTCATGGGCGACGGACTAGCATAAGAGTAGAGACGGTAGTCAGCACCAGGAGTGCGGCCCCCTTTAATTCACAGCACCTCTTTTAGCGGCATTCGCTTACTATGGCATACATTTCCTGGACGCTAAAAGAGAGACTCATTGGATTAGCTCCTTTGCATTAGGATTATAGCCTTAAGAACTATTGTTGTGAGATCATTGTACTGCTAGTTTGCGGGGCGGACAACAGGGTATGTATCCAATTTTAGCGGCGCGATAGGCGGAGCAATATCCTTTTTCTAGCGCTTTAACTTATAAAAAAAGACCGTTCGGTGCGTTAACACCGAGCGGCATAAAAAGAAAATGGTTTAGCAATATTATTTTAACATGAAATGTTCAATATAATAGATTATAAAACTAATTTATTTAACAACTTTTTGAAAGGGGTAAATTTTTTCGAGCTGTTCTTGATAATACTGTTCAGGGGAAGGTGCGGAAATTAAAGCATCATGCGTGGTCTGTGAGATTCCAGGATGCCGATGGCTAGACCCGTCTTCAAAGGTGATTACGAGAACGTAGGTGGTGGGATTATAGCTGATATTGGAAAAACGTTTCAAGTTATTTTGAGTTTTATCCATGACATCACCTCTCAATTAGTAAGAATAACAATTCTCAACTATCATTTTAACACTAGAATTGCTTAACCTCAAGAAATAAAACGAAAAATTCAAATAAAAATAATTAAAAGTAAAAAATAGTCTTGATCCATAAAATGGAAGAAATAGCTTGGATGTATGTATTCAAGAAAGATGAAGAATAGCTGCGCTAAATAAAAGGAATATTTTGTTACTAACAGAATAATCTAAAATAGTAAAGCTTCTTTTAATAAGGGGCGTTTAGTAGTAAAAAGTAGAAAGGTGAAATTGCGAAAATGTCAGAATCGAAAGCGAGAGAAATGCTATGATTCTTTTAGAACGAGTACAAAAAGCTTTCTTAAGGACAATTTCTGGTTATTTTCGGTTACTTATTGTATCTATGGGGTTAATAGGGTCATTGCTGTTTTCTATTTTTACTTACTATGAAATTAGTAATGCCCGGGAGTTTGCATTAAAGAGCTTTGAACAAACAGTTCTTTTGGAAACTAATTATATAACGCATTGGTTCGAAGATAATGCAAGCCGGGTGCGGACGTTGTCTCAACTGCCGTCTGTACGCCGCGGAGATATGAATTCTTTTTTTCAGCGAGCGGGACTGTTTGCTAAAAACAATCCTCATATTACTGGGATTACGTTCATTAATGCAACTGGAAGGGCGGTATCCGGCGAAGATGTTTCAGATCGAGAATATTTTCAACGGGCAAAGCATGGAGAAGAGTATATTAGTGAAGCATTGCAAGGCCGTTCTAGTAAAGAGTGGATTGTAGTATTCAGTGCCCCTGTGTTTAATGATCAAGAAGAGTTTCTCGGCGCGGTTGTGAGCGCAGTAAAGCTTGATGCAATAGCTCAGGCGATGGAAGAATTTCATTTGGGTGTTACTGGGGAGACCTATCTGATTGCTCAGTCTGGTATGAAGATTAGCTTTTCGCGGCTTGGAGTGCCTAAGGACAGTAAAGAAATTCCCTGGAAAGGGCTCGGTGTAGAGTCTCTTTATGGAACGGAACGAGGGGAAATTATTTCTGGAGTATATGAAAATGCTAATGGTGAGAAGGTACTAGGCGCATATGGAAGTTTAGAGAAAAGTAGATGGGTAGTTGCTTGTGAGATTACAGAATATGAAATATTAGAACCTGTTTACAATAAAATCCTAATTGCAGCTCTGATTAGTATAGGGTTAGGAATTTTGGTCTTATATTGCACAACCTTCTTTTCACGACGCATTAATCACCCTATTTCGATTCTAATTGGGCAAGCTCAGAAAATTGAGCTTGGCAAGCTTCAATTTCTTCCGGAAACAGGAGTGTTTCCAGAAGAGAGTCCAAGAGAGCTAGGGGAAATTTACCGCGCGTTTCAAACGATGGCCAGGAAGCTAATTGAAGATATTCAAGAGCTAGACTGGATTAATACCAAACTAATGGAAACAGAAGAACGATTCCGCGTGTTAGCGGAAAGTTCCATGGTAGGCGTGTATATCATTGATGAAAGAGGAAAAGCTAACTATGTAAATCCTAGACTGTGTGAAATGCTTGGCTATTCCGCAAGAGAAATGGAAGCGCTAGGTTGTATTATGGAACTCATCCACCCCGAAGATAAACCAGCCGTGGAACGATGCTTTGAAGGCCGAAAAAATAATGAAATGAAAGCGAATATGTCTTATGAGTTTAGAGTGGTTTCCAAAGAAGGAGCAACAATTTACGCTGATATATATTCAACCGTTTGTTACATTGATGGAAAATGGTCGATTATAGGGACTTTGATCGATAAAACACAACAAAAACAATGGGAAAAAATGATCTATGCAAGCGAAAGGAAAAATAAGGCCATTATTAACGCTATCCCAGATACCTTGCTGCGTTTAGATGCTAGAGGAAGCGTGCTGGAAATAATAACTTATCCGAAAAATGGCAAGAAGGAACGCCCGGAAGATTGGCTTGAATCCATGCGGGAATTAAATTGTATTTTCATTGAAAAACTCTTTGCAAGTGGTGAAATGCAGCACTATGAGCATGGGTTTTTACTCCCTGGGAAGAAAATGACTAAAGAAATTCGTATGGTTTCTTATGGCGATAACGAGATACTGCTATTGATTAGGGACATTACGGAACGTAAAGAAATGGAGGAACAACTGAAACATCTGAGTTACCATGACGCATTGACGGGATTGTATAATCGTGCATATTTGGAGGAACACCTTACAGATGAAAAATTGCAAAACAAACGGCCAGTTGGGATTATTGTGGCCGATGTAGATGGCTTAAAACAGGTAAATGATAATCTGGGCCATCAGTTAGGGGATCGGTTGTTGCAACGAGCGGCTAGTATTTTGCGGTCCAACGAGAACCATATCGTTGCTCGCGTTGGAGGCGACGAGTTTGTGGTTTTTCTAACGCAAACTTCGGAAGAAGAGATTAATGCACTCTGCAATGAAATCGAAGCCAAAATAGATACGTTCAATAA
This sequence comes from uncultured Anaeromusa sp., assembly GCF_963668665.1. Classification (NCBI taxonomy): domain Bacteria; kingdom Bacillati; phylum Bacillota; class Negativicutes; order Selenomonadales; family Sporomusaceae; genus Anaeromusa; species uncultured Anaeromusa sp. The sequence goes on from NZ_OY764902.1 coordinate 25,568, forward strand.
GGAAGAGGGCGAGGTTCCTCTGCACATATCCTTAGGATGGAGTATTGGGGATGAGGATACACCTATCCATGAAGTGTTTCGAAAAGCTGATGATGCAATGTATTGGAATAAGAGTGTGCGAAAAGAACGAGTACAGAGGGAGTTGTGCGAGCGGGAAAAGATGTAAGGAAAAATGCTATGGCAATAGAAAGAAAGCAGTCTTGAGAACCATTGTGATGGACACACATTTTTAGAGCAAGAGTTTTTTGGCGAGGATACCTGGATCGAGCGTATTAGAAAAAGCTGGCGAAGAGTGTTTCGTCAGCTTTCTTTCTTACCTAGTCTTCATGGCGAGGTTCTAGGGATGCAAAAGTAGAAAGACAACGATTGTGAATATTGACAGGGATCCCTTGAAGATATTATAATCTGACTAGAATCAATTAATGAGGTGATCAAAAATGGCGCGACCTCCACAAGACCCGCAGATTCGCATTAATGAAATTCTTGATGTTGCGGAGCCTATGTTTTACGCCAATGGGTATCAGGAAACTGCAATCAGCGATATTGTCAAAAAAATGGGCGTAGCCCAGGGCACGTTTTACTATTATTTCAAATCGAAGGAAGATATCCTAGAGGCCTTGATTAATCGCCATTTTTCCAAGTTCTTTTCAGAAGCGAAAGTTATTGCCAGATCGCCTTCTTTTTCTCCGACGCAAAAAATTGAGCGTGTCATTAATGAAGTGTTTCATATGCTCAATAATAATGGTGAGGGCCTTTTGTTTGAGTATTTATATAATGATAAGTCCATTTGTTTTATGGATAAGCTGGCGCGGCAAGGCAAACAGCAGTTGCATCCGGTGTTGCTGGAGATTGTAGAAAGCGGCGTACAGTGCAAGGTGTTTCAGGTTGCAAATGCAGTGGCGACGGTTAGAGTCATGCTAGCGCTGTTAGACTCTTTGTTGGAAGCATTTTATGAGGGGATTGCGGATGAGCTGTTGCACGCTCAATTTGTGCTTACCGAAAGCCTGCTGGGACAGGTACTCGGCTTGCAAGGGGAAACACTTGCTTTGAATAAAAATTTCAAATAAAAAGTGCCGTTCATGAATGAGGTTCATGGATGGCAGTTTTTTAAACCAATTAACTGACTTGAGTCATAAAATAATCGTGTTTCATTCGAACGATGAAGCGATAGAGGAAGGAGAAGCGAACTATGCAGTTGTTTTTGTATGGGGTCTGGGTCAGTGCTGCATCAAACTTTGACGAGCAAGAAGTAGAAGAAATTACTAAACAAGTGGTGCAAGAGCGAGTTTGGGAAAATCGGCGTCTTGGAAGAATTGAGCTTATGAAAGCGGGGGAGATGATTCGCGTTTGTGTATACGAAGAGCCGGTTGTTCAATATATACCCATGAAGAGAGAGGGCGAAAAAGATGAATTTAATTAGGAAATATACGGTGTTGGTGGAAAAGAAGCGCTACTATTGCGGCCTAGCAGTGGTGCTGTGCTTATGCGCTGTTAGCGCCTTTTATTGGAAAGAACATAGTCAGGCGAAAACGGCAACCGAAGAGGTTCTTTTGGTACGAGCCGGGCGCGTGACGGCGGCTGGAACCAAACAGAACTATGTATATTCTGGAGAAGTGCGCGGACGTTTTGAAAGCCAATTGTCATTTCAAGTCGGGGGAAAGCTGATTAAACGTTATGTGGAATTAGGGAGCATCGTTCATGCAGGCGATGCGCTTATGCAGATTGATTCCAGAGATTTGCAGCAGGTAGTAAACAGCAATGTTGCGGCTACGTATTCTGCGGAATCACAGCTCAAGTTAGCGGAAAATAATTTGAACCGCTATCGGCAGCTGTATTCGCAAGGAGCTATAAGTCAAGCGCAGCTAGATCAGTATCAAAGTGCATACGAAGTGGCCAGGGCTTCAGCGGCGCAAGCAGGCGCCCAGTATTCCCAAGGGGCTAATCAATTGGGCTATAGCGTTCTTTATGCAGATAAAGACGGCGTTGTTTCCAATGTAAACGTTGAAGTCGGACAGGTTGTCGGGGCGGGACAAGCCGTATTGACGCTTGTGCAAGAAGGCGAGAGGGAAGTAGAAATCAATGTTCCCGAAAACCGTGTGGAAGAGCTGCGCAAAGCAACGCAGATCAAAATAACCTTCTGGGCGCTTGGCAATATCGCTACGGAAGGTCGGGTGCGAGAGATTTCCCCTATGGCCGATCCAGTTACACGTACCTATAAAGCGCGCTTAACTCTGCTCAATGCACCGCCAGAGGTGAATTTGGGAATGACGGCTGCTGTGGAAATTGCTGACAGTCAAAATGGCTCGGTTAAGGCTCTTGTGCCGCTGTCTTCGATTTATCAAACAAACAATTCTCCTTGCGTATGGGTTGTAAAAGAGGGGGTTGTTCAGTTGCGGCCAGTTCAAACCGGCGCCTTTAGGGATGCCAGTATTGAAATATTGTCTGGCATTGAAAATGGAGAAGTAATCGTTACCGCAGGAGTTCATAGGCTGCGCGAGGGACAAAAAGTGAAAATCTCCGGAGGAACTAAAGCGTGAAACGAATCAATTTGACCGAATGGGCGTTAAAACATAAGGCGTTGGTATATTTTTTTGTCGGAATTATTTTTATAGGAGGCATTTATTCCTATCAAAACCTAGGCAGAATGGAAGACCCTGATTTTACGATTCGTGAAATGATAGTGACTGTAAATTGGCCCGGAGCGACGGCGCGGCAAATCGAAGAGCAGGTCACCGATAAAATAGAAAAAAAGTTGCAGGACACTCCTGGTTTGGATTATTTGAAAAGCCAGTCCACTCCCGGGCAGTCTAAGATTTACGTTGTTTTGAAGGACGATGCCGTCAGCGACAGCCAGATTCGACCCATTTGGCTAGAAGTGCGCAACATGGTTAATGATATTAAAGATACCCTTCCCAGCGGAGTTCAAGGACCGTATTTTAATGACCGTTTTGATGATGTATTTGGTTGTATTTACGCATTAACCGGTGATGGCTATAGTTATGAGGAGCTGCGCGCGCATGCGGAAAAAATTCGCAGAATCCTATTAACTGTACCCAATGTAAAAAAAGTCGAACTCACGGGGGTGCAAGCGGAAAAAATATATATTGAAATTGAGACAGTCAAACTGGCTCAACTCGGCATTGCGACTACCGATATTACGAATGCAGTACAAACGCAAAACTCCATGGCGGACTCGGGTATGCTCCAAACCTCGACTGATAATGTGCATTTGCGAGTCACAGGGGCCTTTGAAAATCTTGAGGGTTTAAAAGAGCTTCCAATCCGGGCGAATGGGCGAACCTTTCGCCTAGGAGATATTGCAAAAATTACGCGAGGCTATGTTGATCCTGCGGATTCGAAGATGTTTTACAATGGTCAGCCTGCAATTGGGTTGTCTTTGTCGATGGAAAAAGGGGGAAACATTCTTAAATTAGGGAATAACCTAGAGAAAACGGTGGCTCAAATTCAAAAAGACTTACCTGCTGGTTTGGATTTGTCTTCGTTTTCGAATCAGCCCAAAGTCGTCAAGGAATCGATTGACGAGTTTGTAAAGTCTTTGGCGGAAGCCATTATTATTGTGCTGATTGTTAGTTTTATTAGTTTGGGCGTACGTTCCGGCGTTGTGGTCGCCTTGTGCATTCCTTTGATCATTACGGGCGTTTTTATTTCCATGAAGATTTTCGGCATTGATCTCCACAAAATTTCCTTGGGAGCGTTAATCATAGCGTTGGGGCTGTTGGTTGACGACGCGATTATTGCCGTGGAAATGATGATTGTTAAGCTAGAGCAAGGCTGCACTCGTTTTGAGGCGGCTTGCTACGCCTATACTTCAACGGCTTTTCCGATGTTGACAGGAACCTTAATTACTTGCGCCGGCTTTATTCCGGTCGGCTTTTCTAAAGGGTCTGCTTCCGAATTCGTTGGAAGTATATTCTCCGTAATTACCATTGCGTTGCTCATTTCTTGGTTGGTTTCCGTATTGGTAACACCTCTTTTGGGATATAAATTGATCAGAGTTTCACCGCAGGCGCATGAAAAAGATGCGTATAATACTAAATTTTATCTTCTGTTTCGCAAGACGCTGTCTTGGTGCCTAATGCACCGGAAAAAAGTGTTGGCGGTTACCGCAGCATGCTTTGTTGGCTCTGTTTTCCTTTTGGGGCTAGTCAGGCAAGAGTTCTTTCCGGCGTCGGCTCGACCGGAACTGATTGTAGAAATGCGCTTGCCCGAAGGGGCTGCTATTCAGGCTACGGAGAAGGAGGCCGCCCGGTTTGCAAAGTATTTTGATGAAGATCCTAATGTAGTGAATTACGCTTACTATACAGGGCAGGGAGGGCCGCGTTTTGTGCTGACCTTCGATCCGGTTCTGCCGGACACCAATTATGCACAGTTCGTCTTTACGAGTAAAGATGTGAAAGGAAGGGAAGCTCTTGCGCGCAAGGCCCATGAACTGCTGGAGGCAGAATTTCCGGAGGTGCGAGGGAATATCAAGATTTTGCAGTCCGGTCCTTCGGCTGCGTATCCGGTTATGCTTCGAGTCAGCGGTTATGACCATAATACGGTGCGAGAGATTGCGGAGCAGGTGCAAAGCCGTATGGCGGCAAGCCATACCGTAACCGATGTAAATTTAGATTGGCATGAAAAAAGCAAAGTTATGCATTTGCATGTTGACCAAGATAAGGCGCGCATGTTAGGGGTCAACAGCCAAGCTGTGGCGGCTAACTTGCAGGCATTGCTCTCGGGAGCGACGATTTCTGAGTTTCGTGAAGAAGATAAAACTGTAGGGATTGTATTTCGTATCAATCCGGCGGACCGAAATGATCTTTCGAAGATTAAAGACTTGGCGGTTCCCATAGGGAATGGAAAATTTGTGCCGCTGGATCAGATTGCTAAGATTAGCTTTGAGGCGGAAGAAGGCCTTGTTTGGCGGCGTGATCTTAAACCTACGATTACGGTTCAGGCGAACACGGCTGAAGGCGTGCTTGGCAATGATGCAACACAGCAGGCGTATGAAGACCTGCAGGATCTTCGCAGCGCTCTGCCGCCGGGATATAGTATTGATATTGGCGGTTCTACGGAAATGAGCGTTAAAGCAATTGGGTGGCTTCTGGGGCCGGTTCCGGTTATGCTGGTTATTATTGTCAGCTTGCTTATGATTCAACTGCAAAATATATCCAAAATGGTGCTGACCCTTCTGACCGCTCCGTTGGGGATTATTGGCGTTAGCCTCGGCTTGTTGGTAACCGGGCGTCCTATGGGTTTTGTGGTTCAGCTGGGAATTCTCGCGCTGGCGGGTATTATTATCCGTAACTCCGTAATTCTTATCGATCAAATCGAGCAGCATATCAAACAAGGAGAACCTTTGCGGGAAGCGATTGTTAACGCAGCGGTAACTCGCTTTAGGCCGATTATGCTGACAGCGGCAGCAGCCATTTTAGCGATGATCCCGCTTGTGTCCAGTATTTTCTGGGGGCCGATGGCGGTGGCGATTGCTGGCGGGCTTCTTATTGCTACGATTTTAACGCTCTTAGTGCTGCCGACGATGTATGCCACTCTTTATAGAAATGAATTGACTGAGGAGGGAGACTCTCTAAAGGAGAAGTATTCTCAATAAACTAAGGCGTTGGTGTTTGGCCTCGCCCTCTTCGGAAAAGTGCCCAATTGAAACGGGTATTGATTGTGCAACAATACAATGAAATCCTATTGTTGGATGTTCTATTCTCTGGTATTCTGTTTATAGAGAAGCCTTGGTCGAAGACGACTGCCTGCTTGGTGCATTTTATGTTCCAGTAGGCAGTTTTGTTTTTTAGTTCGCTGATACAATGCGTTACGGATTAGAGGAGGTTGCGTAATGAAAGCTTATGGTTTGTGGATTGATGGAAAATGGTGTTTGACGAAAGAGAGCAGCCCGGTGGTTGACAAAGCGACCGGGGAGACTGTCGCGACGATTTCCGTTGCCGAAGAGGAACATGTTTTTCAGGCGGTAGAGGCGTCGGAAAAGGCGCTCCTTACTCCGATTGAACCCTATCAAAGGTATGAAATTATAATGGAGGCTAGCCGGATTTTACAGCGTGATGCGCAAAAGATCGCTGCAGATCTTTGTATAGAGGTTGGCAAGCCGCTTAAAGAGGCTTTGGGAGAAGTGGGGCGTGCAAGACAAACATTAATTTTGTCCGCGGAAGAAGCCAAACGCATGACCGGGGAAATGGTTCCGTTAGCAGGTGCGCCTAATTGCGGTAAACGAATTGCTTTTACGAAACGAGTTCCGGTTGGAATCGTGTGTGCGATTACGCCGTTTAATTTTCCATTGAATTTAGCTTGTCATAAGCTGGGACCTGCTCTGGCGGCGGGGAATGCTGTTATCTACAAACCGGCGACCGCTACGCCGCTTACGGCCATGTGGCTGTGCAAGGTGTTCGAAGAAGCAGGCCTGCCGGCGGGGTATTTAAACATGTTGACTGGCTCTGGCGCACGGCTGGGGGAATGGCTGACGCAAGAGCCGCGTATTGGGTTTTATAGCTTTACAGGAAGTCCCGCTGTTGGGAAAACACTCTTGGCAAAGGCCGGCTTTCGGCGCGTATCCTTGGAGCTTGGATCTAATTCCGCCAACATTGTCCATGAAGATGCTCCGGTAGCGTCTGTGGCGGAGCTTTGCATGCGCCATGCCTTTGCCAATGCGGGGCAGGTTTGTATTTCGTGCCAGCGCGTCTATGTGCATCGCGATATATTCCAGGAATTTTGCAATGCCGCCGTTACTTTTACTAAAACCTTGAAGGTTGGCAACCCTAAAGAAAATGAAACAGACATTGGCCCGATGATTCACGAGCAAGAAGCGCAGCGAGCTGAAGCTTGGGTGCAAGAGGCGGTAGCTGAAGGTGCGCGGGTTCTTACCGGAGGAAAGAGAGATAAGGCTTGGTATGAACCCACGATTTTGACGCAAGTGAGTTCGGACATGAAGGTGGTCTGTCAAGAAACCTTTGCGCCGATTGTCTCTGTTATTCCGTATGACACTATAGCGGAGGCGGTCAAGCAAGTAAACGATTCCGTATATGGTTTGCAGGCAGGCGTCTTCACCAAGTCCATTGAAACGGCTAATTACTGTATAGAAGCGCTCCATGTGGGCGGGGTGATTATCAACGACGGAGCTACCTTCAGGACGGATAACATGCCCTATGGAGGCGTAAAAGAAAGCGGCATTGGCCGCGAAGGTCCGCAATATGCTGTGCGGGAAATGACAGAAGAAAAGTTGGTTGTGTTTAATATGTAATACGCAGTAACTCCCTTCTTAAGCGGAAGGGAGTTCTTTCCCTGTTAATAAGGAGGTGCGAAATGGTTAGCTTTCGTGAGTTGGCCGCTTTGCCGAATTTGGCAAAGGGGAAAGTTGTTGCCGGTATGACCGGGCAGGACCGGCTGGTAAGGTGGGTGCACTTTCTTGATTTGCCGGATGTTCTTCCTTGGGTGCAAGGCGGGGAATTGTTGATTATTACGGGTATGGGCTTGCAAGGAGATCTGCAAAAACTAACGCTTCTTGTGCAAGGAGTTATTCAAAAACAACTAGCAGGGCTTATTATTAACGTGGGTCCGTATATTGCTGAAATTCCCCAAGAAGTGTTAGACTTAGCGGAACAAGCGGCGTTCCCGGTACTGGAGCTTCCTTGGGAAGTAAAGCTAGTTGAAGTGATGCAAGAAGCGAGCAGCTATATTGTTCTGAGACAAACAGAGCAACGCTCGGTCAGCGATTTTTTTGAGCAGCTATTGCTGCAGAAATCGTCGGATAAAGAGATGCTTGTGAGGCGAGCGGATACGTACGGCTATGATTTGTCCAAACCGCTGCAAGCGGTTGTTATTCAGCCAGCTGAGTTGTCTTCCTATATTGCCGAGACAGAGCTGCAGGAAGAAGCGGATTTGGTATTGTTAAAAACCCGTATAGAGCAATATGTGCGGGATTTTTTTTCGTTGCAGCACCGGAAAGTTTTACTGACCTGGTGGATGAATGCGATTGTCATCCTGCTTCCGTGGGAAAGGAAGTTTGCGCAAAAAAATACGGATTTAGTACAAGAGCTTGTGCGCAAGCTGAAGGGAAGATATCCCCAGTTAGCTATTGTCGCTTCGTTAGGCAGCGGGGTTGAAAATTTGGAAATGGTGCATTGCAGCTATCGTCAAGCGTGTAAATTGCTCTGGCTGGCGGAATCGACAGCGGCTACAAGGCCGGTTTATGCGTATGAACAGTTGGGCTTGTATAAATTGCTGCTGGAAATAGAACCAGAAAAGCTAGAGGAATATTATCAAGAGGTTATCGGTCCTTTGAACGAATATGACCGAATTTATAAAATGGATTTAGCGGGCAGTCTTTTTGCCTATTTTGAAGAAAACGGCAATGTCGTTCGTACGGCAAAACGGCTTTTTTTACATCGCAATACGCTGGATTATCGGCTGAAAAAAGTAGAAGAAGCAACAGGAAAGTCCATGAATGATCCTTATGATCGTCTGACGTTGCAGTTAGGAGTCATTGTGGGGCGGCAGTTAAAGCATAATCGTTTAAATGAAGGAGTATAACTGACTTGCGTTGTGCATGTTTCCTATAAAGCGGCGGTTTTATTGTGAGTGTATCACATGGTCGCCGCCGAATTCCTTTGCTACAATAAAACCAGAATAAGGAACTAGTTAACGGAGTTTTTGACAAGCTTGAAAACTCAGCAAGCGCTAGTAAAGAAGCAAGGCGATGAAGCCGGAATTATATCTTTAGGATATAGTTCCGGCTATTGTTCTTGTGAGGAGGGGTAAAAAATGATTGCAACAGAAACAAAAACAGAGGCTCTTTTGAAACGGAAGCAAGCGGCAGTAGCCAGCGGTATTGCTAACTCGACATCTATTTTTGTCGAAAAGGCCAGCGGGGCCGTAATTACCGATGTGGAAGGGCGAGAATATCTGGATTTTTATGCAGGTGTCGGAGTGTTAAATGCCGGCCACTGTCCGAAGCCAGTAGTGGAAGCCGTCAAAAAACAAGCGGATAAATTGCTTCATTCCTTTTTTGCCATCGCCATGTATGAACCCTATGTGGCGTTAGCGGAAAAAATGAATCAAATTGTACCTGGAAAGCAGCCTAAGAAAACGATGTTTGCCAACAGCGGCGCAGAAGCGGTTGAAAATGCGGTGAAGATTGCGCGTCAAGCTACCAAGAAGACAGGGATTGTATCGCTGGAATGCGGTTTTCATGGACGGACGCTGATGGCCATGGCGCTTACTAGCAAGGTGAAGCCCTATAAGCATGGCTTTGGCCCGTTTCCTTCCGATACGTATAAAGTTCCCTCAGCGTACTGTTATCGGTGTCAATTCCAATCAACCTATCCAGGATGCGGCATGCACTGTTTAGAGCATTTTGATCGCTTCTTTGCAGCTGAGGCGGCTTCCGATCAAATTGCGGCGGTTATTGCCGAACCCATTCAAGGAGAGGGCGGGTTCATTGTTCCGCCTCAAGATTATTTCTCCGGCCTGAAAGCGATTTGTGAGAAAAACGATATCCTTTTTATTGCCGATGAGATTCAGACTGGCTTTGCACGTTCTGGAAAGATGTTTGCCATCGAACATTGGGGCGTAGAACCGGATATCATGACTACGGCGAAATCAATTGCTGCCGGCATGCCTCTGAGTGCTGTTACTGGCAAGGCGGAGGTAATGGATGCGCCTGGAGCCGGTGGAATTGGCGGTACCTATGGCGGCAATCCTCTGTCTTGCGTTGCTGGTTTGGAAACGATTCGCTATATGGAAGACAATCAGTTATGTCAGCGGGCTCAGCATATTGGCGATGTAACCATGAAGCGTCTGCAAAATTTGCAGGAACGGTGCGCGGCGATCGGAGATGTGCGGGGCTTGGGCGCCATGATTGGCATTGAGTTGGTAAAAGATCGGAAGACGAAGGAGCCTGCTAAGGAAATGGCGGCTAGCGTGATCAAGCTGTGTTTAGAAGACGGCCTCTTGGTGATTGGAGCCGGTATTTACGGAAATGTGATTCGCTTGCTGATTCCGTTGGTGGCTACAGATGCTCAATTGGATCAAGGACTTGGAATTTTGGAGAGAAACATTCAAAAAGCGGCAGCTGCATGCTGATTTTGCGAAGGTAGGCACACTTGGGCAAAGACGCCTGCGACACCTAACGGGGTGTTGCAGGCGTCTTTTATATAAATCAGCGTGTGAATGTTGTGTTGTGGTTTGTTAAGAGGGGGGCTGTACATGGAAAAGAGAGAGTTTGCCAAGGAAAACCTAAAGAAAGACTTGAAAAATCGACATATTCAATTGATTGCCATCGGCGGGGTTATTGGCGTGGCGTTGTTTATGGGTTCCGCGGCCGCAAGTAAGATGGCAGGTCCGGCATTGACGCTGGCGTATGCCCTGGGCGGCGTCGTTATGTACTTTGTGCTAAGGGCTTTGGGAGAAGTTACGGTGGAACATCCTGTGTCCGCTTCGTTCTCCGGATATGCCAAAACTTTTTTCGGACCTACGGTTTCCTTTATTACCGGCTGGACCTATTGGTACCAGTGGGTGGTGCTGGCAATGTGCGAAATTGCCGCAGTAGGTATTTACGCGCGATACTGGTTTATTGATACGCCGCAGTGGTTGGCGGCGCTGGTTTGCTTAGGGTTGATTGCAGCGGTGAATTTGGCCGCCGTCAAATATTACGGGGAATTTGAATTTTGGTTTGCTCTAATTAAAGTTGTTACTATTATAGGGATGATTTTCTTAGGCTCCGCTATGATTTTGTTTGGTATCGGAAATGGCGGCGAGGCGATTGGGTTTTCAAACTTATGGGCGCATGGCGGCTTTATGCCGTTTGGCCTGAAAGGCGTTGCCATGGCCTTGGTTATGGTAGTATTTGCTTATGCCGGCGTTGAAATGATTGGTATTACTGCGGGAGAAGCGGAAGATCCGAAGCATTCTTTGAAATCAGCCATTGATAAAGTGTTCTGGCGTATCCTCATTTTCTATGTTGGTACGATGACGGTTATCCTTTCCATTTGTCCGTGGGATACATTGCCTAAAGGGGTAAGTCCGTTTGTGATTATCTTTGAACGCATGGGAATTCCCTATGCGGCAGGAGTTATGAACTTTGTCATTCTTTCCTCGGCGGCGTCCTGTCTGAACAGCTGTATCTATGTGTGCGGGCGGATGCTTTACGGTTTATCTCTGCGGGGAGAAGCTCCCCGGTTTTTGGGAACTCTTTCGAAACATCAAGTTCCTGCCAATGGAATTTTGTTTTCCAGCGCAGCTTGTCTGGTTGGCGTATATTTAAACTTTTCCTATCCAGATACGGTGTTCTATTTTATGTCAGCGTGTACGGTCACTGGATGTATTTGGACTTGGGCTCTTATTATGTGTATTCACTTAAAATGGCGCAAAGGCTTAAGCGAAGAACAATTTAACCGCTTGCAGTATAAGATGCCTCTTTTTCCGTACGCAAACTACGGTGTGCTGCTTTTCTTGGGGGCCGTTGTATTAGGGATGAGCTATGACCCGGATAATTTAGTGGGCCTTTACGTGGCGCCATTCTGGTATGGAGGCTTATTCTTGGTATATCAAGTCTTGAAGAGCCGCAATAAAGCGGTCGCCGTAGTGGAAGAGCGTTGCCAGGCCAATTGAAAAAGCAGGCGCGTGTTGAGGCGACCCTAATAAATTAGACTTTATAGCGTATCAGTTTTTACTGGTACGCTATTTTGGTGTAGCATTAAGATGAAGGACTATGTTTAAGGATAAGTTAGAATTGAAAATTGTAATAAAATGTAATTGACTATAATTGCTTAGAAAGTTAGACTGAACTTACAATAAAACGATTCTATTACTATAATGTTTTCCAATAAAACTGTAAAAAGCAAACTTGCCGAAAGGTAAGGACGCAAAGCTATGGGTCTAAGGACGGTTGTCTATGACTGCCAGGTTGCCGGGGCTTATCGCCATAAAAAACACCGGCCAGATTTTGGCCGGTGTTTTTTATGAAAAAAGCTTAACCAACAAGAAGGCGGCAGTATAATTTATCACTTAGCAGGCACGGCGAACATACAGTAAGAGTTGCTGAAATCTGAGTTGTGGTTAATAAATAGGAAGTCTAGGAGGTTTACACTTGCAGCACAAAATAAGATTTTTGCGAAATTGGCAATTTCTAAAACGCTTTCTTTTACTATGCTCCGCCTGCTTACTTACCATTGTCTGGACGGGAACGTTGAGTTTGCTTTATTTTGAACATCGAACAGTGGTTGAAGAAGCCAAGCATGATTGCGAGCGTATGGGAATGGCTCTGGAAGAGCATGTTCGTCGTGTGCTGAATACAAACGAATTTTACTTAAATCACATGAGAGATGAATATGAGCAAACCTATGCCAGGACTCCAGGGATGGAAAGACTGTTTCGGCAAATTCGTTTGGATCCTATATTGGCAGCCGGTATAGTAGATAATAAAGGGAATTTTGTCTTAAATACGATTGGTGAAGGCCAAGGAATTAATATAGCGGATGTTCCTCATTTTTTGTACCATATCGAAAGTGGCCGTGATGAACTGTATATTGGCAAGCCGTATAAAGGGAAAACATCTCAACGGCTTAGTATTCATTTAACGAAGCGCTTGGCCTATCCGGATGGACAATTTGCTGGCGTGGCCATTATTGCAATGAAACCAGAATATTTCTCTTCTTTTTATCAGGAAATGAATTTTTCTCGAAACTATACGATTCGAATTATAGGACTAGATGGTGTTGTACGGGCTAGTTGTCGCGAGAGTGAAATTGGCAACAACCTAAGTCAGGAACCTGTCTTTCAACAATTGGAAGTACAAGAAGATGTCATAACTAAAAGCTATGGAGATTTCTTTTCAACACAACCTATAGGGCGGTTGGTTGAAAGCTATAGAAAGATGCAAGACTATCCCCTTGTTATTCAAGTGGGGACTTCGCAAGACGTATTGAACTTATACTACCAGCATAGAGCCATATATTTGCTGGCGGCGTCTATGCTTAGCATTGGCATTGTTTTGGCATCTATCTACCTATTGTCTAGCCTTCGTAAACAACATAAAGAAGAAATGTGGCTGCGTACATTTATCGCGCATACGCCGATCGTGTTTTATGCATTAGATAGTCAAGGCAACTTCACTCTTGCGGAGGGGGAAGGCTTGCAAAATGGCGGCGCCCATGGAATTTGCCGTGAAGTAGGCGCATCGGCTTTTGCTGTGTATAAAGACTACCCAGAGCTTGTGAGCCATGTGCAGTGCGCTTTGCTTGGGGAAACGGTGGTTGGAGAATTTTTAGTTCAAGATCGGTGGTGGAGCCACCAGTTAATTCCTTTGAAAAATGAAACTGGTTCAGTGTGGGCGGTTGTAGGCGCCGCCCTTGATATTACGGAGCGGGTTCAAGTAAAACAAAAGCTGCAGGAACATTACGAGCAGTTAAGCGCTACCCATGAAGAGTTGCTTGCAACAGAGGAAGAACTGCGCGAGCAATACCAAAAAACGGCGCAGGCCAATCATGAACTTCTTTCACATAATGCGTTGTTGAAGGCGTTAAGTGAAGTATCCTCTCAAATGTTGGCTCAAAAAGATGTGGATAGCCTGCTTGCGATCATCATTTCTTGGGCTACAAGAAGCACTGGTTCTGTGCATGGAAGCGTAGGGCTGCTGGACGAGGCGAAGCAGGTTATCGTAGGATTAGGCGGAGTCGGCTTATTTGCTCAAAAAGAGCATCTTGGAATTAATCTTTCTTTAACATCCGGAATTATTGGTGAAGTACTTCGTACTAAAGAAGCTTGTATCGTGCACAATTATAAAGAGTGGCCCAAGAGAAATACGCATCCTTCGCTAGCGGAAGTTTGTTGTTTTGCCATGGTGCCAATGAAGAAGGAAGACCGTATACTCGGCGTTATTGGTGTTGCCTTTACGGACGAGCAGCGTGTTTTTGGGGAAAAAGAAATGAACACACTGATTCCGTTTGCGGAGCTGGCAGCCATTGCCGTTGATAATGCGCAAACCATGAAAGCCTTAGCAATTAGCCAAAAACAAGCGGTGGATATTTTTGAAGCGGCAGGGGATGGTTTGATCGTTTTTGATGGTGAAAGCGGCGCCATACTGAAGGCAAACCGAAGGATTGAAGAACTTTTTCAGTGTTCACAACAGGAACTGCAAGAAAGCGGCTTGGCGGCACTGGTGCAAGGGGTAGAGCAAGAGCAAACTATGCAAGTGATTCAGACCGTCATTGCAGAAGGAACCTATCCAATTTATGAAAGAGAGATTCGTAATCGTGAAGGCAAGCGGTTAATTCTAGAAGTTAGTGCGACTGCCGTGAAATTTGAAAATAAGCCATGCTGTTTGGCGGCGCTTCGAGATATTACCGCGAGGCGTGAAGCCGAAGAGCATGCAGAGTATCTGAGGCAGCGCGATAGTATGACTGATGTGTATAATCGTTCTTTTTTTGAAACCGATCTTAGAAAGATAAAAACAGAAAACAAACAGAATGTCGGCATTTTAATTTGCGATGTAGATGGCCTTAAACTAATCAATGACACGTTGGGGCATACGCAAGGAGATTTGCTTTTAAAACAAGTGGCCACTTTGTTGGAACAAGAGCTTTCATTTCCAGATTATGTTGCTAGGGTCGGCGGAGATGAGTTTGTAGTGGTTCGGTTTGATACTTCGCCCAATAGCATGGAAGAATTGGAAAAAGCCTATCAAAAACGCTTGCAAATTTACAATGAAACGTACTTGCAACTGCCATTGAGCTTGTCCATGGGATGGGAAATTGCGGAATGCTCTGCAGAGGCAGAGCAAGCTTTAAAGCTTGCAGATTCCTATATGTACCGGCAAAAAATACATCAAAGCCATAGTGTGAGGCATTCGATAGTCCAGACGCTGATGAAGGCGTTAGAGGAACGCGATCATATTACCGAAGGCCATGCGGACCGCTTGAGCGTTATGTTGGAAGAGATGGGACGCTGTCTTGGTTTGCCAAGCAGTGCGGTTGCAGATTTGCGTTTGTTTGCTAAATTTCATGATATGGGCAAGGTGGGTATCCCTGACAGCATTTTGAAAAAACCGGGAAGGCTGACACTGGATGAAATGAAGATTATGCAGCAACACTGCGAAATTGGGTTTCGTATTGCGAAAGCCTCTATTGATTTGGAGCCGATTTCAGATTGGATTTTAAAACATCATGAAAATTGGGACGGCTCAGGGTATCCCTTAGGGTTAGCAGGCGAAGCGATTCCTTTGCAGTGCCGGATATTG
Organism: uncultured Anaeromusa sp.; assembly: GCF_963668665.1. NCBI lineage: Bacteria > Bacillati > Bacillota > Negativicutes > Selenomonadales > Sporomusaceae > Anaeromusa > uncultured Anaeromusa sp. Next base: position 40,827 of record NZ_OY764902.1, read on the forward strand.
AGCATTGTGGATGCCTATGACGCTATGACTAGCGACCGCCCTTATCGAAAAGCCATGACTAAGAAGGATGCTATTGAAGAATTGCTTCGTTGCAGCGGTTCGCAGTTTGAACCGGAATTGGTTGATTCTTTTTTGTCATTGTTAGCCAACAACGAGAGTGATCGTTAAAAGTGCAGAATAAGCCGTTACTTAGTATAAAGCGAAAAAACGTTCCCAGCGGGAACGTTTTTTCGCTTTATCACAAGTCGTTTTACTGGACAGGTTTCTTGGCGCTGTTCGTGCTCGCGGAGCGGTGCTGCGGATATAATTCTTTGGCCACTATTTTGGCCTGAGCTTCGCTAAGTCCAGCCCCGGTAATCAGATCGCTTACTGTATTGTGAGTCCGAGTGATTTTTAATTTGTTTTTAGAATAAGCTTCACGTTCTGCAGGGGTCATTTTTTTGGTCTTTTTATATTCTGCACGGCGTTCTGCATCTTTTTTCTTATACATGGCAATGATTTTTCCTTTTTGCTGGTTGGTTATGGTTCCCTGAGCGACCAGAACTTTTAAGGTCTCTTCTGTGTGCTGCATAAAGGTTTTAAAGTAGTCTTGCTGCGGGACGGTTTGGGGGGCGCCAGCCAGAGCGACTCCAGCGAAGCTGAAACATAGCAAGCCAAGAAGAAGGGAACGGCAAATTTTTTTCAAATGCATGAGCAGCATCGGCAAATCCTCCTAAACAATATTTCTATTACATTGTAGACGCAAAACAAGGACTAGTTCAATGCTTTTTTACCAGGTTAAAAAAGTGTCTAACGAGATTGATTTCCAGAACCAAAAAGACGAAAAAGAAAGATTTTTTTGACAATATCTAGTGGATTCTGTTTTTACGAAAGGAATAAGCAAAGTTTTGTTGAAGTAAAACATAAAATGATAACTATGTAATGTTGTAAGGGGGTTGTGAAAGGAGGCGACAGTTATGAAGCGTTTGCTTGGAATTATGATTTTGGCAGGGTGCCTAACTATTTGGCAAACAGGAATTTGTGCTGCGTATACGGTGACATCTCCATTCGGTATGCGCATACACCCGATTCATGGTACTTGGCAGTTTCATAATGGCGTGGATTTAGCATTGGATTACGGTACGCCGATTGGAACCTTATGGGATGGACAGGTTATTTATGCTAACCAATGGAGCGGTTATGGAAACTGCGTGGTAGTAGCTCATGCTAATGACGTATATACGCTTTATGCGCACTTAAGCCAGGTTGCAGTGAATGAAGGCGCGTATATAGGCGCGGGAACGTTAGTGGGTTATGTAGGAAACAGCGGGTATTCAACAGGGCCGCATTTGCATTTGAGCATTTGGCAGGGAAGTCAATGGATCGATCCGTTGAGTGTAATTGGACCATAGCAGCAACGTATTTTAATAAAAAACTGAAAATTTAATATAATTAGAAAATATGGCAGGAATTATAAGTAAGTTAGTGAATAGGTATCAATAAGACGGCTTGGAATGCGAGACGGGGGGGATGATTCGTGAAAGTAACCATGACCAATCGGAAATTACTGTTCGTGGCTTTGGCAATTAGTTTGGTGACGGCAACCCTGGCCTATCAGTACTTAAAAGGAGCTAGCGCTCTGAAAAACGAAGGGGAACTGCAAACGGTAGTGGTAGCGAAAAGCGATATTATACCCAAGACACGTCTGACGGCGGAAATGCTCAAAGAGGAAAAGGTACCGGGTAAATATGCTCAGCCTGGGGCTATCACTTCATTATCTTCCTTGGTGGGCGTAGTGGCCAAGGATAGCATTGGAGCGGGGGAGCAGATAACAGAACGCCGGCTGCTGTTGGATATGAAAGGCGTCGGCTTCACCGGGATTATTCCTCCCAACAAGCGAGCGATGGCGCTGGCTGTGAATGATGCGAGCGGTGTCGGCGGCTTGATTAAAGTGGGCGACTATGTGGATGCTCTGGTCACCTTTGATTCAGGCAGTGTAGGGGATAATGCCAGCCGGATGCTGTTGCAAAAACTGCTGGTTCTGGCGGTGAATCGGGAGACCGGACTGGATGCGGGCAGCAATGCAGCATCGAAGGAAGGCGGCAAGGTGGCGCCGAAGGAAGCAAGCAAAGCGACGACGGTGACTGTGGCGGTGGATCCAGAAGACGCCTCCAAGCTTTTTCTGGCCCAGGATAAAGGAAAAGTAGCCTTGATTTTGCGGCCGTATCTGCCTGTGCCGGAGCAAGTGATAACGCCGGTATCGACGCCTAGAGATCTAGTAGGGTCCTATGCGGGGCCGACAACTAAAGAAGTCAGTCCTGCTGCTCCTTCTATTTTTCCGACGGCTTCGCCACCGGTGCTGCCGCCGTCGTTGGCGCCGGCAGGCGCATTCGGCAACAACGGAAGCGCGGGCGGCGTGACGGTAATACGCGGCACGAAGGCGGAATCGGTAGCAGTAAATTGAGGACGGAGGGAAGCAGATGAAACGATGGATTTATATTTTGACAGTACTGATGGTTTTGTCTCTGGCGTCTGTGGCGTCGGCTGCCTCCTTATCGGTGGGACTGAACCAATCCAAAGTTATAGAGATGTCCGGCCTTACGCGTGTGGCCATTGCTAATCCGGAGATAGCCGATGTCATGGTGGTTTCCAGCTACGAGTTCTTGCTCGTGGGCAAGGGCACCGGCAAAACGACCCTGCAGGTGTGGGCGGATAATGGTCTTAGCACCTATGAGGTGGAGGTTTCCTCTAACGACGCTGGCGCTGCTACGGAATTGCAGGCTTTGGTGGGCAGTGATGGCATCCGCGTCAGCAAGATTAACAAAACCGTTGTCTTGGAAGGCAAAGTTAACAGCCAATACCAAAAGCAGCGGGCGGAAAAGGTAGCTGGGGCGTACGCGGAAAAAGTGGTCAATTTATTGGAAATTGTTCATCCTGTTCAGGTGAAATTGGAAACCATGATTCTCGAAATCGACGAAAAAAAGGTCAATGACCTGGGAGTTACCTGGGGTAATCTCAGCGGCGGCATTGTAAATCCAGGCAGCTTTCAAGCAGGGCAAAGTCAGGTAAACAGCTATGCTTCCAGCAGGGTGTTTGGAAATTTTGGGACCTATCAAAACATTAATGCGCAGGTTTCTGCGTTGGTACAAAACGGGAACGCCAAAATTCTTTCACGTCCTAACGTGATTACCTTGAGCGGGGATAAGGCGAACATTATGGTAGGCGGGCAAATTCCCATTCCCGTGAGCAACCAAAACGGGCAAATCTCTATTGAGTGGAAGGAGTACGGCATTAAACTGGATATTGAGCCTCAGGTCAATTCTGATGGCTTGATTCAAAGCCGCATCAAGTCGGAAGTAAGCACCATGGAGTGGAACAGCACCCATCGCATCAAGATTGGTACAAACCTCGATATTCCGCCGATTAAGATGAATAAGGCGGAAACCGTGCTGGCTCTTTCTTCAGGGCAGACCATGGCCTTAGGCGGTTTGATTAACCGGGAAACTACTAAAGATATTACAAAAATTCCGTTTTTGGGTGACCTGCCTATTATTGGCAGCTTGTTCCGGAGTACTTCTTTTAACAATGGCGAAACGGAATTGGTAATTTTGGTTACGCCAACCCTGGTGAATCCTGAGGAATATCAACCCTCAATGACGAAGGAGATGAAGGAGTTGTTGAAGGAAGATCCGTGGGGAGGGAAGAAAAATGACGGAAAAGATAAGGGTGCTGCTAGTTGACGACAATGAAGATACGCTGCGCAACATTACGGAGCTATTGAATCATCATCAGGAAATCTCTTTGGTTGGCAAAGCGAATACAGCTAAAATGGGTTTGGAGCAGGCTGCGGCACTGCAGCCGGATATCGTTCTCATGGACGTGAACATGCCAGGCATGAATGGTATTGAAGCGGCGGAAGTCATGCAGGATCAAGCGCCCAATGTCAGCGTCATTATCATGAGCGTGCAAGGGGATCAGGAACATCTGCGACGAGCGATGATTGCCGGAGCGAAAAACTATCTGATTAAACCGTTCAGCAGTGAGGAAGTCATTTCGGCGATTAAACAAGTAGCGGATCTGGAGCGCCGGCGTCGGCGGCTGCTGCAAATGCCGACTAAAGGCAGGCGGGAAGGGCGGATTATTACAGTTTTCAGCACTAAGGGCGGTATTGGCAAGACCCTTATTGCCACGAACCTTTCCGTTGCCCTGGCGGAGCATACGAACTGCTCTACGGTGCTGGTAGATGGCTATTTGCAATTTGGTGACGCGGCGTTGTTTTTAAACTTGATGCCCCAGGCGACCATTGCGGATTTGATTAAAGATTTGGATCAAATGGACGAAGGCGTAATCCGCAGCTATCTTACCCCCTATAGTTCCCGACTGAGCGTCTTGGCGGCGCCGCATCGGCCGGAAGAGGCGGAAAGTATTTCCGGGGCGCAGATGGCGGAGATTTTGACCAAGCTAAAAGGCATGTTTGATTTTGTGGTGGTGGATACGCCGCCAAGCTTTGCGGATTTTATGCTGAACATCTTGGATGTGTCCGATATGATCATCGTGGTTTCTTCGCTGGACTTGCCGACGATCAAGAACATCAAAATGTGTTTGGAAATTATGGACTCTCTTGGCTATCCAAGAGAAAAATTGCTGCTGCTGTTGAATCGCGCTAATTCAGAAGGGGGCATGACAAGGGTCGAAGTTGAGGATACCTTGAAGCGAAGCTTTGATATGGTGTTGCCTAGCGACGGCGTAATTGTCTTGGGCTCTGTAAACAGGGGGATTCCGCTTGTTGTGGGGAACCCGGATGCTCCCATTGCACAGGCATTCTTTCAGTTGGCGCAGATTTTGGCGTATGGGGAAGTGAAGGCCCCGGAGAAGAAGGTGGAAACTGGGTTCATGGCGCGCTTAAAACGAGCGTTTAAGAAATAGCGAGCCTCTGCCAAGGAGGTGTGAAAATGGCTTTACTCATTGCGTTGCTGATCTTTTTAACGACCTTGTTGGTGCTGTGGGTGTTGCGGCGGTTTTTGCTGCAGGAACGAAAAGAAATTAGCGAGCGCTTGGATAGCTATGTGACAAAGCGGACCAGCGAACGGGCCGTGGCGCCGGCAGCGGATAGCCAGGCATCGGGGATTCGCGATTCTTTCCGCTGGCTGTCTGGCTTGTTGGAGTCGACGCGTTTTGCCAACAAGAGTCTGGAACGGCGGTTGCTGCAGGCGGGGCTTTTGCTGAGGCCGGGCGAGTTTCTCCTGCTCTGTCTGGTAATCGCTGGGGGCGGTGTTCTGCTGGGTTTGGTACTGCTGGGACAGAATCAAGGGCTCATTGTTTTTGGCGTGGTCGGTTATTTGCTGCCGCATTTTGTGCTGCAGCGTAAAGTTCGCCAGCGGGCCAAGATGTTTGATGCGCAGTTGGGAGACGCGCTGGTGCTCATTGCCAACTCGCTGCGTACGGGCTATAGCTTTATGCAGGCCATTGACATGGTGGCTAAAGAGATGGCGCCGCCGATCAGCGAAGAGTTTGCCAGGGTTATCCGGGAGATGAGTCTGGGTATCCCGACGGAAACCGCCATGAACGGTTTGACTCAGCGGGTAGATAGTGAGGATTTGGATTTGGTGGTAACCGCTATGCTGATACAGCGGCAGATCGGGGGCAATTTAGCGGAAATTTTGGATAAGATTGCCGGGACCATTCGTGAACGGGTGCGTCTGCGCGGGCAGATCCAGACGCTGACTGCCCAAGGAAGGCTGTCGGGAGTGATTGTAGGCGTACTGCCTTTTGCCGTGGGCGGATTTATCTACGTGGTGAATCCGGGGTATATTTCCGGCATGTTTACCAATCCAGTCGGGCAGAAAATGCTCGCCGTGGGACTTGTGTTGCAGGGCTTGGGAATTTTGTTGATTCGCAAGATTATCGATATTGAGGTATGATGCACAAGCGCCGGCTGATAAAGCCGGTGCTTGTTACCTTTTAAAAGCCAAATGAAAGAAAAGGCTCTAAAATATCAGAAAATTTAAATTAAAAAAGCAAATGCAATAGTGCCAAATGGATAAAAATGTTATAATTACATTAGAATTTGATAATAATTAGAAGTAAAATAAAGGCCTAAAACGATAACAAGGCAATTGGCGGTTTGAAGAGAGGTATAGCGGCAATTGCTGGAAGAAAGAAGTAGCGGTTTCCTGTTTTGTATAAAGGAGGGGACGGTCATGCTGCGCAAACTGAAGGCGTTGCTGCGGGGCTGCAAAGGTCAAACCATGGTGGAATACGCCTTGATTCTGGTTCTTATCGCTATTGCGGCCATTGTAATCCTGGGAACTCTGGGGGATACGATTGTGGCTGTTTTTACTGAAGTTATCGCTGCGCTAACTTCATGAGGCTGGAATATTAGCGAAGGGAAGAAGATTATGGCTGGGGGACTTGGGGGGGCAGAAACTGGAATCTTATTGATCTGTAAGAGCGTCGATGTTGAAGTTTGACGCATAAGCGCCGGCTGATAAAGCCGGTGCTTGTTACGCTTTAAAGACAAAAGAACGTAAAGAACGGACTAAAATGACTGAAAAATTACATTAAAAAATAAAAATAAACAAAAACAAGGCGTGTATTGACAAAACCGCAAGAAGTGTTATAATGATATTAGAAGATAATAATGAAACGGTGAAAATAAAACTTAAAAATAACGACAAGAACATTGTCGACTTGAAGGGAGGCATGGAGGCCATTGCTGGAGGAACGAAGTAGCGGGTTTCCTGTTTTAGATAAAGGAGGGGACGATCATGCTGCGGAAACTGATGGCATTGTTACGGGGACACAAAGGGCAAACCATGGTGGAATACGCTTTGATTCTGGTTCTCATCTCTATCGCAGCCATTGTGATCATGGGAACGATGGGAGATACAATCATCGCTGTTTTCACAGAAGTTATCGCTGCACTAACTGGAGTATAGGATAGATGTTAATGCTATCCCAGATCGAAATAGTTCTCAGGTATGCTTATGGTATAAAAACCTCTCTGGCAGAAAGTCAGAGAGGTTTTTTATAGGTTATACTGTTATAATATGGTATAATATAATCAGAAAAATGAAAAAATAAAGACAAGATTGTATAGGATGCAAAACAGGGAAAACCAGGGGGAGGGCTTTCTATGAAAAAACATGGGAAGTGGCGTGGCCAACAGGGGCAAGCCTTGGTGGAAATGGCATTGACAGTGCTGATTCTATTGACCATTTTTTTGGGGACTATTGAATTTGGCATTATCCTGCACCAGCATCAGATGGTGACCCATGCAGCCAGAGAAGGCGCACGGGTGGCGGCGGTAAGTAATGACGATGCCCAGGTGCGGGCTGTGGTTGTTAATGCCGCGGCTGGGACGAATCCTGACGAACTGACCATAGTGATTACGCCGGCTGCACCTCGGGCGCAGGGCTCTGCGGTGACGGTGAGCGTCACCGTTCCGACTCATGTCATCAGCGGGATTGCTCAAGCGTTTAATCCGGCAGCGGAAGTGCAGGGAACAGCAACTATGCGGGTAGAATAGGAGGGGACAGAGATGCGGTATGGTTGGAAGGTGTTACAGGTATTGCGGGAGCCGCGCGGCGCAACAATGGTGCTGGTGGCGGGAGCCATTTTTGTATTGCTGGGGATTACCGCCTTGGCTGTTGACGCAGGATTTCTGTATTGGAATAAAGCGCAAGTGCAGACGGCAGCCGATGCAGCCGCTCTGGCGGGAGCGCAGGAGCTACGCCACAGTCCGGAGGCTGCTGTAAGCGAAGCCAGAGCGTATGCGGCGCTGAACGGCAAAGCGGACGATGTAGTGACGCCGGATACTTCGGTGGAAAACCAGCTTACGGTAACCGTCTGGCGGATGGTAGATTTATATTTTGCCAATATTTTTGGTATCCCCCAGTGGCCGGTTGAGGCCACGGCGACCGCAGGACTGCAGCCGGCGGTTGGGGTGATTGGGATTGTGCCCTTCGGCATCGTTTTGAATAACAATCTTACCTATGGCACCCAGGTTACCATAAAATACGGCAGCGGTGAAGGGTACAGCGGCAATTTCCATGCGTTGGCTTTGGGGGGGACCGGCGCCTCTAATTATCAAGCTAATATTGAGCAAGGCTATGGCGGCGTAGTTCGTATTGGCGATTGGATTCAGACCGAGACTGGCAATATGGCTGGCCCTAGCATTAAGGGTGTTTCTTATCGTGTGAATCAGGATCCGAGCTCAACCTATTTGAACGTGCAGGATGGATCAGCGCGGATTATTGTCGTGCCGATGCTGACGAGTTTTGAGGTCAGCGGCCGCACGGATGTGCAGGTTGCCGGCTTTGCCGCCTTCTTTTTAGAAGGAGTTGGAAAAAGTGGAAATGATAATTATGTTATAGGCTCTTTCTTAAAGTTTGTTACACCTGGTGAGGGGGGGAGCAATCCAGACTGGGGCGTGTATACGGTCAAGCTGGTCCGCTAAGCAGAGAGGGGGCGTGGATATGTCGTTGCTGAAGCGCAGAATTGAGGAGAAGAAGAAGGCCGCTCAGCCGGCGCTGGGCATACCTGAGGCGTTAGAGGAGTCTTTTGTGCAGACAGACCCTTATCAAGAGATGAAAAGCCATATTCACCAGCGCATTGTAGAGGCCATGAACCAAGAAGAGGGAAAAATCTTAACAAGCAAAAATCCAGACCGCAAGCAGTTGGAAGAGTTTGTCGGACAGATTTGCAATCAGGTGATGGAAGAGCAGGATATACCCATTCCCCGCAATGATCGGAACAAGATTGTGGACGAAATGATGGATGCCGTTTTGGGCTTTGGTCCCATTGACCCGCTCTTGAAGGATGAAACCATTTCCGAAGTCATGGTGAACCGGGCCAACCAAATTTATATTGAACGCAAAGGCAAGCTTTTTAAAGCGGATGTCCGTTTTCGCGATGACGCTCATGTGATGCAGATTATCGAGAAAATCGTCTCCCCTTTGGGGCGGCGTATCGACGAGAGCTCTCCCATGGTGGACGCTCGTTTGCCTGACGGCTCGCGGGTCAATGCCATTATTCCGCCTCTAGCTTTGAAGGGGCCTTGTTTAACCATTCGTAAGTTCTCTAAAAATCCTTTGACGGTCAGCCGTTTAATCGATTATGGCACTTTGACCAAGGACATGGCGGAGTTTCTCCGGGCCTGCGTGCAGGGCAAACTTAATATTGTCGTGTCTGGCGGTACCGGTTCCGGCAAGACGACGACGCTGAATGTCCTCTCCTCTTTTATTCCCGGGGATGAGCGCATTGTTACCATTGAGGATGCGGCAGAGCTGCAGCTGCGCCAGGATCATGTGGTAACCTTGGAGTCGCGGCCTGCTAATATTGAAGGCAAGGGCGCCATTACCATGCGCGACTTGGTGAAAAATGCGTTGCGTATGCGGCCGGACCGCATTGTAGTGGGCGAGGTCCGCGGCGGGGAAGCGCTGGATATGCTTCAGGCGATGAATACCGGCCATGACGGCTCGCTGACCACCGGCCATGCCAACAGTCCCAGGGACATGCTGGCTCGGCTGGAGACCATGGTGCTGATGGCGGGCATGGACTTGCCAGTGCAGGCTATTCGGGAACAGATTGCTTCAGCGGTGGACTTGATTGTGCACCAGTCGCGGCTGCAGGACGGCAGTCGGCGTATTACCCATCTGACAGAGGTGCGCGGCATGGAGGGGAGCATTATTACTCTGCAGGATCTCTTTATTTTCGACCAAAAAGGCAAGGATGATCATGGACGAATTGTGGGGCATTTTAAGCCTATGGGCATTCGCCCCAAGTTTTATGAAAAACTGGTGACCAATGGTATTGTTTTGCCTACGGAGCTTTTCTGGGCATCGGAAGAAGAGGGGGGATGGTAAATGGAACTGCTCATTAGTTTGGGTATGGCCGTAAGCCTGTTTTTGCTCATCTATCTGCTGCTGGCTAAGAAGGAAGAGGCTCCCGTCACCGCTGGCAAACGTCTGCATGCTTTGGAGAAGCGCAGTTCTGCCAAGGACAAACTCTTGGACGATCTGGATAAGCCGTTCTACCAACGTGTGCTGCTGCCGTTGCTGGCGTCGACAGGGGAGAAGCTGGCAGGGTTAACCCCCAAGGCGCTGCAAAGGGCGGTAGAAACGCGCTTGGTAATGGCCGGCAGCACCTTGGGAACGAATGAATTTCTCTTTATTTGGGTACTGGTGTTTATTTTATTTCCTGTTGGCGTGGTGAGCGGCATGCAGTTGGCTCATTTGCCGCTGGCAACGGTTTGGAAAGCAGGTCTTATTTGCCTGTTGTTTGGAGCGATGCTGCCTTTTGTTTGGCTGGATAAGAAAGTGCAGGCGCGCAAAAACCGGATTCAAAAGGATTTGCCGGGAACGCTGGATCTGCTGACGGTGAGCGTGGAGGCGGGGCTTGGCTTTGACGGGGCGCTGGCGAAGCTGGCGGAAAAAATGAAAGGCCCGTTAGTAGATGAGTTTGGAAGGGTATTAAAGGAAATGCGCATGGGTGTGGCGCGGCGGCAGGCCATTGGAGATATGGGAGTTCGCTGTGATGTGCCAGATTTGTCTTTGTTTACTGCTGCTATTATTCAGGCGGATCACCTGGGGGTCAGCATCGGCAATGTGCTGCGGGTGCAGGCGGTGAGCATGCGGGATCGGCGCCGGCAGCGGACAGAAGAAAAGGCAATGAAGGCGCCAGTCAAAATGTTGATACCCTTGGTTTTTTTCATCTTTCCTTTTTTGTTTATTATTATTCTGGGACCGGCAGTATTGCAGCTGATGAAAACCACTTTTATCAAGTAGGGGAGCATTGCTGAACGGGGCAGCACAGGTGCTAGGCAGAGGAGGGGCGTCATGCAACTGCGCAATCTTTCTCGCAGTAATCAGGTGCTGGTAGAGGAATTGCAAGTGGCAGATACGATGTGGAAACGGTTGCGAGGGCTGCTGGGACGAAAGCAGCTCGAGGAAAACGAAGGGATGATCATTGTTCCCTGTAATGCCGTGCATACCATAGGCATGGCTTTCGCGCTAGATTTGCTGTTTTTAGCGCGTGATGGCACTGTCTTGCAGCTGGAACAAGATGTGCGGCCCTGGCGGATGCGCTTTTGTTTGAAGGCGCATGCAGTCGTGGAACTGCCTGCGGGCGTTTTGCAGCATTTGCCTTGCCAAATTGGTGAACAGGTTGTTTGGAGCTAAAAGGAGCATATCGCAAAGGCTGTTGTCTAGTTTATATAGGCAATGGCCTTTTAATTTACACAGTAGGAATGCTGGGGAAAATGGCGAAGTTAAACTACATGAGCAATACATAGGGAGGTTTACCGCATGGGAATGGGCGCGATAGGGATAGGCGTTGTTCTAGGATTGTTTGTTGGCCATTTTCTTGCTGCTTGCATCTATTGCATTCCCAGGCAGCAATCACTATGGGGCTGGCGGAGACTATGCCCGCATTGTCAGGCTAATGTAGGATGGCAAGATAAGATTCCCTTGCTGGGGTATATGTTGAATCAAGGGCGCTGCCGTTATTGTCAGGAGGCAATCGGAGTACAGCAAGTGACGGCGGAATTGGCGATGGCCGCATTGGGAGGCGTTGCGGTGTGGCAAGGCGAAACTTGGCTGCAAAGCGGGGCATTCATGGTTCTGGCGGCATTTTTATTGTTGATTTCTTTTATTGATTACGAGTGGCAGTTGATCTTTGATAAGGTTCTTGTTCTTTTTGCAGTGTGCGGTTTGGCGATTAGTGTTTTTGGAAGTGATTCCTGGCTGCAAGCGCTTTTGGCGCATGGCCTTTCTGTTCTTGGCGGCGGCGTTATCATGGTGGTGATTGCGTTGGCCAGCCGCGGCGGCATGGGTGGGGGAGACGTCAAGTTTGTCATGGCTGCGGGGTGTTGGCTAACGGGGGATCAATTGTTTTTGATGTTGTTGATAGCCTTCTTTGCAGGCGGTCTAATAGGGGGCTTGCTGCTGCTTTTGGGGCTTAAGGGACGCAAAGATTACATTCCTTTTGGGCCGTTTTTGGCGTTAGGCTGTTTGGTGGCGTATGTATATGGATATCAGCTGTTACAGTGGTATTGGCAGGGGCTTTTTTAAAAGAAGTTTAGATGACGATATGCGAAGTGAGGAAATGAAATGAGCCGTATTGTATTTATTTCTCCCTATGGAGACTTGTCAAAGCTGGCACAATCAGTGGCTGGCGAATTGGGGATCGAAGCGGAATTTCATGCAGGCTGGCTGGATCAGGCTGGGGAAGTCGTGCGGGAACTGAAGGAGCCGGCAGTGGATATTATTATTAGTCGGGGAGGTACGGCGGAGTATCTTGCGGAAAATTTTGAGATTCCCGTAGTGCGCCTGAAAATGAGTGCCTACGATATTTTGGAATGCATGCATGAAGCGAAGGGGTATAGCAAAAATATAGTCATTACCATTTTTAATGAATCTGTGATTGGGAAAACTATTTTAGAGGACGCTTTTGATGTATCTATTACCGAGGTTGTTTTTTCAAGTCTGCCGGAGCTAAAGGAGAAGATTGCTTCGTTGGCTCTTTCTGGGGAGTACTGCATACTCGGGGGTGGTCCTTCGGTAGCTTATGCAGCGGAGTATGGCCTGCCCAGCGTATTTTTGAGGACAAGCCGGGCAACGATGGAAGAAGCGTTTTTACAAGCGGAACAAATTGCCAATCTGCGTCGTGAGGAAACGCGCAAACGATATCGGCTGCAGGCGATTTTGGATGCGGCGAATGAAGGGATTATCGCGGTTGACGCTAAAGGGGTTGTGGAACTGTACAATAAAGCGGCTGAACGCATGTTTGGCATTGACACGCTGCAGGTATTGGGACAGCCAATTGCCACCTGCATTCCGAATACGCGCTTGGACAAAATAGTTTCTACAGGGCAGGCTGAAGTTGACGAGATTCAAAGTATCGGCGATGTGCGTATCTTGACTAACCGCTTTCCGGTGCAGTTAGAGCAGGAAACCATGGGCGCGGTAGCCACCTTTCAAGAATTATCCAAAGTGGTTAAAGCAGAGCAAAAGATTCGAAAGGAAATTACGGGCAAGAGCCGATTTCATGCCAAGTTTCATTTCGAGGACATTATAGGATCCTCGAAAATTATGAAACAGAAAAAAGAAATTGCTATGAATATTGCCCGGTCCGATTTGACGGTGTTGATTTATGGGCCTTCAGGGACGGGAAAAGAATTGTTTTCCCAGAGTATTCACAATGCCAGCGCACGGGAATATGCGCCTTTTGTGGGGGTCAACTGTGGGGCGCTGCCGCCCAATTTGTTGGAGAGCGAGCTTTTTGGTTATGAAGAAGGCGCTTTTACCGGAGCCAAGCGTAAAGGAAAATACGGCCTTTTTGAGTTGGCTCATGGGGGAACAATTTTTCTTGATGAAATTGATTCGCTGCCGCTAGAGATGCAAGGAAGGTTGCTTCGAGTGCTGCAGGAACGCGAAGTTTTGCGCATTGGAGGAGAATCTATTATTCCGGTGGATGTCCGGGTGATTGCTGCGACCAACCAACTACCGGACGAGCTTTTGCGACAGAAGCGAATTCGAGAGGATTTGTTTTATCGTCTGAATGTCTTATATTTGGAATTGCCGGCATTGGCGGCTCATCGTGAGGATTTGCCGCAGCTCTGTGAGTCTTTTATTTTGGAAAGAAAGTTGCAAGTGATGCCGTTGATTGAAAAATTGATGCCGTTTTTCTATAAATATGAGTGGCCTGGCAATGTCAGGGAACTTTATAATGTAACTCAGCGGGTAGCTTTTTTTGCGGATTCCTATAAAGTTGGGCAGAGCAGTCGGCAATTCATGGAAATTGTGGCGCCGCAGATGTTGCGGACTACGGCGAGTGATGACGAAGATGAGCAGGGGTTGCGCCAACAAGTGCAGGAAGCGGAAGAAACCTTGATTTTAAGGGCTCTACAAGAACAGGGGACTTTGGATCGAACTGCTGCTTATTTGGGGATAGGTAGGGCTACGTTAACGCGTAAACTGAAAAAGATCCGCGAGAAAAACGAATTGGTAGTAACTTGATTGAATTTAAAACAGGATCATTCCAACAAAGCGCAGGCTCGATAATGAGCCTGCGCTTTGTTGCTCTCCTAGGAAATGTGCCGCAATTGTGCGACTTTATGCATTGGCACGCATCTTGCTATATAAAAAGCAAGTGCTACTAATAAGAAGGGGGGCTATATAAAAAGCAGCCGCATCTGATTTTAGGAGTTTACAGGCAGAAATGGAGGGTTATGCTCATGCCGGAAAAGAAAAGTAAATATCGTTGGTTTGTTATGGGACTACTATTTATTCTCTACACTGTCGCTAATGCTGACCGGGCCAATATTGGTTTTGCACTTCCTTATTTACGGAAAGAGTTTGCCATGTCCAATACGGAAGCGGGCGGTATTATCAGTTTGTTTTTCTTCGCTTATGCGTTTTTCCAAGTTCCTTCTGGTTTTTTGGTTAAAAAGTTTGGCAATCGGACCATGTTTACCATTGGTATGCTGTTTACGTCTATATTTACAGGCATGTTGGGTATGGTAAATTCCGTCTTCGCACTCAAGGCCTTTCGCTTTGGCGTCGGCATTGCAGAAGCGCCGGTGGCTATTGCCAGCTCATCAACTATTAATAATTGGTTTCCTCCCAAGGAGAAGGGAACGGCTACCGGTATTTTCCTGGCAGGGTCTAAATTTGGACCCTTGATCGTACCAGTGCTTTGCGCATGGATTATTTCAGTTTGGGGCTGGCGAGAAATTTTTATTTTCTCTATGATTCCAGGTTTGATTTTGGCGGTAATCTGGTTTTTCCTGGTGGCGAATCGGCCCAGTGAAAGTAAATTTGTTAATGCAGCTGAAGTTGAATATATTGCGGATAAAACCGTGGAAACTCAAAAAGAAGAAAAGCCTAAACGCATTTACAAGCTGTGGTGGGTAGATAAAATTGTTCGTGCTAAAAAAGTAGAATTGCTGTCTACGCCATCGCAAGTATTTCGTTGCTGGGATATGTGGGGTGTTGCCTGTGGTTATTTTTTTGCGGTGGGACTCTCTAGTGTGTTTATGTCTTGGTTGCCCACGTACTTGGTAACGGTCAAACATTTTGCCATTATGAAAACCGCGTTTGTTGCCTCTGCTCCTTTTGCCGGGACGGTGGTAGGTAACTTCTTCGGCGGCTGGTTTTCGGATAATGTGCTGGGGAAACGGCGTAAGCCGATGATGATGATAACCGCTATTTCGACAAGTATTATGATGTATTCCATGCTGAATGCGCCAGAAGATCCGATTCTTTTGGGAATCTTGCTGTTTTGCGCTGGAGTGCTGTTGGCGTTGGGATATTCCATGTATATGGCGTATGGCATGGGGCGAGCTAACAAGGAAACGTATCCTGTTGCATTTTCGCTGGTCAATACCGGTGGACAACTAGGGGGAGCCTGCATGCCGCTGGTAGTAGGGATAATCTTAGACACTTTCAATTGGGATGCGGTTTGGATGGCGTTGGCGCTAGGCTCAGTTATTTGCTTAGCGATCATATCTTCAGTGGTCGAACCGGTGGAGGATCCGGTAGAAAAACCGAGTGTAACGCATAAAACTGCGTGATCTTAATTTGATCAATATGGTGAGGGGGAAATAGTAATGATAACAGCAACAGTTGCTCCAGGAGCTTTGCAAGGAATTCGTATTCTAGATTTGACAAGAGTGTTGGCAGGTCCGTATAGTGCGCAAATTTTGGCGGATATGGGCGCCGATGTAATAAAGATTGAGCAGCCGGGTCGTGGCGATGATGCGCGTGGCATGGGGCCGTATCAAAATGAAGAGAGCATTTACTTCATTACAAACAACCGTAACAAAAAAGGCGTGACACTGAACCTGAAATCGCCCAAAGGCAAAGAAATTTTCTTGGATTTAGTGCGTAATGCCGATGTAGTTATGGAAAATTATCGCCCGGGGACTATGGAGAAGCTGGATTTGGGCTATGATGTGCTGAAGGAAATTAATCCGAAAATTATTTACGGCTCTATTTCTGGATTTGGTCATTATGGAAGGTATACCAAACGGCCTGGTTATGACATTATTGCGCAAGCCATGAGTGGGTTGATGAGTACTACAGGCTGGCCAACATCCGGGCCGACTCGAACCGGAACGCCGTTGGGCGATGTTTTGGCGGGCTTATGGCAAGCCATTGGCATTCTTGGGGCCATTCAGGCGCGTAATAACACCGGCTTGGGGCAGAAAGTGGATATTGCGCTAGTGGACTCTGCGGTGGCGACGATGGGCAATATTAACATGTTGTATTTATCGGAAGGGCGCATTCCTGGTCGTATCGGCAATCGTTACGAATCGGCTTATCCTTATGATTCCTTTACTTGTACCGATGGCAGTTGTGTAATTGGTGTTGCTAATAACAAGTTATGGCATTTGTTCTGCGACATTATGGAACAGCCGGAACTAGCGGAAGATGAGAAGTTCTGCAACGTGCCGGATCGGGTGGAGAATCATGAAGAATTGCATAAAATTGTTTCAGAATGGGCGGCTGTTCATACGATGACAGAAGTTGTCGATTCGTGCTTGAATGCCGGCGTACCAGCCGCGCCAATTTATAATACGGCGCAGGTTAAAGCCGATCCTCATATTGCTGGCGATCGGGAAATGTTTGTAGAGCAGGATCACCCTAAGGCTGGAAAAGTGGTGGTGACCGGCTCGCCGTTGAAGATGTCTGGCACGCCGGTGGATCTGACTGCCCCCGCGCCGACGCTGGGCCAGCACAATGAGGAAGTGTATGGCGAAGTACTGGGGTTAGATTCGCAACAAGTGGCTGAGCTGAAATCTGCAGGTATTATTTAAGAAAGAGGCGAGAACGTTGAAATTACCGAAAAATGTAGAGGTTATAGAAGTTTGTCCGCGCGACGGGTTTCAAAATATAAAAGAAGCGATTCCTACGGAGACCAAAATTGAAATTATCGATCGTCTGGTAGAGTGCGGTTTTGAGGTAATCGAGGCTACTTCCTTTGTTCATCCCAAAGCCATTCCACAGATGGCGGATGCAGCGGAAGTACTGCAGAGCGTGAAGAAAAAACATGGTGATCGCGTTCAGTTTGTGGCGTTGGCTCCGAATTTGTTCGGTGCTAAAAAGGCGATTGAAAATGGCGCTGACGGGATTACCTATGTAACATCGGCGAGCGAAGATCATAACCTAGCCAATACGAAGCAGACGGTGGCGCAGTCCGTAGCGGCCCTAGAAGAGGTTTGCAAAATTAAAGGAAGCGCAAAAGTGCGTTTAGCTGTGGCTACGTCTTTTGATTGTCCTTTTGCCGGAAAAGTGCCGATCGAAAAAGTGGTTTCTTTAGTAGAAGCTGCGTTGAATGCTGGGACTGACGAGATTGTTTTAGCCGATACGATTGGTACGGCGACGCCATTGCAGGTGGAAGAACTATTGGCGGCGCTTACCAGCCAATATCCCAACTTCCCCTTCGTTCTTCACATTCATGATACCGATGGTATGGGTCTGGCTAATGTCGTAACTGCGATGAACTTGGGAATTACTCGCTTTGAAACAGCTGCTTTTGGTCTGGGCGGCTGCCCGTTTGCTCCAGGAGCGGCCGGTAATATCGCTACTGAAGATTTGGTGCATATGCTACACAAAATGGATATTGCCACAGGTCTTCAGTATGATAAAATTGTTGAAACAGCTCATTTTATTGAAGAAAGTCTGCATATTTCTCCGGTGGGCCATATGTCCCGTGTGGCGTGCAGCGCCAAGAACTAAGTTTTTACCTGTAGCCTGGACTGTATTGAGACGTAAGTTTCAATACAGTCTTTTTTTTGCATTTGTTTTGTTTTTTACCTGGAAATTAGTGAAAAAAACAAGTAAATAGGGTACTCTGATATCATAATAGAGAAAAAGAAGGAGGTGTGGACTGTGCAGCAAGCCTGGCGATCCTTGAAACTTCCTGAAAAAGGAATCATCTCGCTGGTGGGGGCTGGCGGCAAGACTTCTTTGGCGTTATCTTTGCTGGCAGAGGCGCAAGCAAGACAGTTGCCTGCTGTGCTGACGACGACGACAAAAATGCATTGGAAGCAACTGGCCCAATTTCGGCCTATTGTCTCCGATTCGGCAGCGGAAACGGCAGGGCGGCTGGCTTTGCGCCAAACGCTGGGGCAGACCGCCGCTTGGGTTAGCGGTTGGCTTGGTGAAAAAGCGGTAGGAGTAGCGCCGGAAGAAGTGGACTGGCTGCTTGAAATGCTGCCGGAGGCAGTGGTTTTGGTGGAAGCGGACGGTGCCAAGGGTTGCTGGCTGAAGGCGCCAGCCTGCCATGAGCCGGTGGTTCCGTCCGGGACTGCGGTGACCATTGGCGTGCTTAATACACGGGCCTTGGGGAAGAACTTAGAGGGAAGGTTTGTATATCGACTGCCTGAAGTGTGTGCGGTATTAGGAAAGGAGCCGGGAGCCTGCGTAGAATTGCGCGACTACGCGTTGTTGGCGGCGTCGCCTAAGGGGATTTTTCAACATGCCCAGGGGCGAAGAATATTGCTGCTTACTGGGGGAGAGAAAAACAAAAGTTTTTCGATGGCTGCGTTTATGGATTGTCTCCATGCGGAACAGGCTAAGATAGAACTTTGCGCTTTGGCGCATCGCCATGAAAAAACGATGCGCCTAGAGGTACTGGAGGTGCAGGAAGTATGAGTATGGGGATTGGCGCTGTGGTTTTGGCTGCAGGCATGGCGGTGCGCATGGGACGACAGAAATTGCTGCTGCCGTTAGATGGCAAACCAATGTTGGCTCATGTGCTGGAAGTGGTGGCTGCAGTTCCTTTTGCAAGCCGGGTTGTTGTTATTGGGGAACCGCAAGAACCATTGGCGGCCTTGTGCCAGGAGCAGGGAATACCCAGCGTTTTTAACGAAAAACGTAAAAGTGGACAAGCTTCTTCCGTTTGCCTGGGTTTGGCTGAACTGGGGGACGGTTTAGATGGAGTGCTTTTTTTGCAGGGAGATCAGCCGTTGATTACGAAATCTTTGGTGAAGCGAATGCTGGAAGCGTTTTACCAATTGCAGGATTCCAAGGCTATTTTGGTTCCGGTACATGCCGGCGTGTTGCGCAGCCCTATTTTGTTTGGGGCGCATTGGTTGAAGGAATTGGCGTTGTTAAAGGATGATTGCGGCGGCAAGGAATTGGTGCGGCGTTACCCGGAGCATGTAAGAACGCTGCCTTGGGCGGAGCCGTTTGTTTTTGAAGACGCGGATACTTGGGAGGAATATTTGCGGCTTCAGCGGTTGCTGGAAACAAAAAGCAAGGAGTGAAGCTACTTTATTCCTTGCTCGTAAATTTCCAGGATGCGGTTGTCGCGAAATAAAATAACCAAGGCGCCATCATCTTCGTTGCGCCAGACCATGAAACAGGTGTTGGCTGCGGGGCTGTTTTGGCTCTGCGGTACGGTGATGGAAGTAACTTCCTGGCCTTCGCGACGCAAAAGGCGCGCTGTTTCTTCATAAGTCATGCCAGGGCGCAGCTGTGATACATCGTTAGCTGTAATGAACTGCGATGAGGGCGGCTCTTTTTCAGAGACAGAGGAAAAAATGAAGGAAAAAAGCAGGGCGAGAAGACCAAGGAGCAGAACGGTGCGCGGCCGAAGCGATGTAGGAATTGGATTAGGGAGCATATAAATAGAGCCTCCTTATAAAATAAAAGAAAACTGACAGTTCTCTGACAGAATTCTTCATCGTGACCGCAAATCCTTTTGCAACGGCTTTTGTAGCTTAGGGGCCTCGCTTTGACAAACCAGGAGAATGACAGTACAATAAAGAAAGCATTCCGACGTACGCTGCACGGCGTGCGTCGTTCCTGCTTTTTAAGGGGATGAAAGTTCCTGATTCCTTGAAAAATGCAACAACGGAAACGAGAGGTCGGATAGGATGGTTCTTGTTGAAGAACAGGTTCGCTTTGCGGAAACAGACGCCATGGGAGTGGCGCATCATGCTAACTATTTTCGCTGGTTTGAAATTGGCAGGGTGGCGTTGCTGAAGAAGGCGGGAGTTTACTTAAACGAGCTGATGGCGCAAGATATTTTATTCCCAATTACGGATGTATCCTGCCAATATCGGGCATCGGCGCGATTTGACGACATCTTGGCAATTGAGACCAAGCTGGTAAAGGCGTCGCGAGTAAAATTGGCTTTTTCCTATCGTGTGATACGGCTGGCGGATCAAATGCTTTTGGCGACAGGAAAGACGCAAAATGCGTTTACAAATGCCGCCGGGCGTGTTGCGCGCGTGGAGCCTGAATTATATGAACGGCTGAGCAGGTGGGTGGAAGATGACTGGAAAGCATAAAGCGCCGATAGGCGTGTTTGATTCCGGTGTGGGCGGTTTGACGGTGGTGCAACAATTACGCCGTCTGTTGCCGGCGGAGGATATTCTTTATTTTGGCGACACGGCTCGGGCGCCTTATGGCGGCAGAGAGCCAGCGGAAATTTGCTTGTTTATGCGGCAAATTCTTCAATTTATGGAAGAGCGCGGCGTGAAACTGGCTGTAGTGGCCTGTAATACAATGACCGCATGGGGCTTGGCAGATGCGCAAGGACGTTTTTCTTTTCCGGTAATCGGCATGGACAGCGGCGTGTCTCAGGCGTTGCAGGCAAGTCCTGGGAAGCGTATTGGCGTTATCGCTACGGCGGCGACTGTTAATAGCGGTAAGCATGAACGAGATGCGGCTACGTTGTGCTCGAATGCGCACTTTTTGGGACAATCTTGCCCGGAATTTGTACCGCTGATTGAACAAGAACTGCTGGAGTCTTCCGAATTGCGGCAAGCGGCATTGGCCTATTTGCAGCCGCTGCGGCAGGCGGGAACGGAAGCCGTAATTTTGGGTTGCACTCATTATCCGGTGATTGGGAGTCTACTGCGAGAAATTCTGGGCGCCGGAGTGACTCTAATTGATCCGGCGGCGGCTACCGCGCAAGAGGCTAAGCGCGTCTTGCAGGAGCAAAGGCTGGAAGCGCCGCAGCGGCAGGGGAGCTTGCGACTGTATGTGTCCGGCGATCCATTGCGGGCGCAGCGCCTGGCGGCCATGATTTTGCAGGATGTGCAAGTGGAAATTTTGCATGCGTCAATGGAAGAAAAAGAAATTAACCGTTTGGAGGCATGAAGGTGGAATTGCTAGCAGTATTGATTTTGCTTGTAGGCTTGGGGATTTTAGGCGTATGGATCTACATTGTACGCCAGGGGGATACGGAGATCGAAATTTTGACGGCGCAGCGCACTGAATTGCAGTTGGTTTCCGCTGAGGATGGCAGAGCGGTGTTTGTTGCGCAGATTCCTTTATGTAATTTATCGGCGCAAGATGGAATTATCTTGGATGCGTTCCCGCGCCATTTGCTGCCGCAGGAGCAGTATGATGCAGCGCGAGTCGAATCTCGTCTGGAGTTGCTTACAGCGCCGCGGGAGGATGGGTACTTTGAAGCGGTCATCATTGAAGGAAACAAAGGGAATTCCTTTGTGCTGACGGTGTCGTTGACTGCTAAGAACGGTTTGGTGGCTGAGGCCGTGGCAGGTATGGCGGACATGCCTGTGGAGTTGTATTACCAAATAGTAGGCCGCGGTGAATGTACGTTACATAAAGAACGACTGGTGTTGTCGGCTGCGGAATTCCGGGCGGCATTTGCGGCGCAGCCCGTTGTTTCTGATGCTGCGGAAGCTGAACCAGAATCAGCGACGGCGGAGGAGGAGGCATAACCATGGATAAGCTTGAATTAGTGCCGGTGCGTACGCGCATTTTAACGCCGGCCGATAATATTGTGGATGCTATTGAAACCTATGGCAAAGACTTGATCGGGCCGGATGATGTCGTCTCGGTGGCGGAAAGCGTGGTAGCCATTACCCAAGGGCGGATGGTGCGGCCTGAGGAAATGAATCCTTGCTTTTTAGCGAGGGTTTTGTGTCGCTTTATTCCGCAAAAAGCAAGTTTGAGCAGTATTTACGGCATGCAGCTGGCCATGGACGCCGCTGGCAAATGGCGGATTGCTTTTTGGTTGTTTGTAGGCATGCTGGCCAAACTGGTTGGTAAATCCGGCGTGTTTTACGCCATGTCCGGCGAGCAAACCCGTCTGATTGACGATGTGACGGGGACGATGCCGCCGTTTGATAAGCATATTGTGTTGGGGCCGGAGGATCCCGATGGCGTCTCGCAAGCGATTAAAGAACGCTTGGGGTGTTATGGCGCTGTTGTGGCGGATGTGAACGATTTGAAGCGCTCGTATGTACTGGGCGGTTCGCCGGGAGTGGATTTGCGAAAAGTGGAGAAAATGCTGATTGATAATCCCTTTGGCAATGCTTCGCAAAAGACTCCTATTGTCGTAATCAAGAATTATGCTAAAATTGCTTCGCATTATCGAGTATGAACAATTTGACGGCCACGAAGACAATTGTCTTTGTGGTCGCTTTTCTAAAGCTAACAGGAGGCAGTCATGAAACGAATTGACGGACGTACGCCGGCGCAAATGCGCAAGGTGAATATTCAAAGAGACTATATGCGCTACGCCGAAGGGTCGGCTTTGATCGAGGTGGGCAATACGCGGGTCTTATGCGCGGCTACCATAGAGGATAAGGTTCCGCATTTTTTAAGAGGCAGCGGCGAAGGCTGGATTACAGCGGAGTATGCGCTTTTGCCTCGTTCCACGCAAGTGCGTAATGTGCGCGAGTCGGCTAAAGGGAAGGTTACGGGCCGGACGCATGAAATTCAGCGTCTGATAGGCAGGGCGCTGCGCAGCGTGGTGAATCTCAAAGCATTAGGAGAACGAACGGTCTGGATTGACTGCGACGTACTGCAAGCCGATGGCGGCACTAGAACGGCGTCGATTACCGGCGCTTTTATCGCCTTGGTGGATGCGGTCAATACTATTTATGATGAAAAGCGGCCTTTTGCAGTTACTGATTTTTTAGCAGCCGCTAGTGTGGGGATTGTCGACGGGCAAGCCTATTTAGATTTGTGCTATGAAGAAGACTCCAAGGCGATTGTAGACATGAATGTGGTCATGACCGGAAACGGACGCTTTGTCGAGGTGCAGGGAACCGGGGAACAACGTCCCTTTGATAGGGAGGAATTGACAGACATGCTGGCTTTGGCGGAGCAGGGCGTGGGGACTTTGATTGACTATCAAAAGGATATTCTTGGACCGTTGGCCTGGAAGGTAGGACGCGAGCCATGATCGAGCTTGTTGTCGCTAGCAAGAACAAGGGGAAAATTGCTGAATTTGAAAAAGCCTTCAGCCAACTGCCTGTGAAGGTTTTGTCTTTAAAAGATTTTGGAGATATTCCTGAAGCAGTAGAAGACGGGGCAACGTTTGCCGAGAATGCTCGCAAAAAAGCGCAGCATTATTTGCAGTACACGAAGAAGCCTTGCTTGGCGGATGATTCGGGTTTAGAAGCAGATGCCTTGGGAGGATCGCCTGGCGTTTTCTCCGCTCGTTATGCAGGAGAGGGGGCCGATGATGCGGCCAATAACGCCAAGCTGCTGCAAAAGATGGCAGACGTCGAATCAAAACGGCGGACAGGGCGCTTTCGCTGCGCTTTGGCTTTAGCCTTTCCAGACGGCCGGATGCTGGAAGCGGAAGGTACAGTGGAAGGGAGGCTGCTTATGGCGGAGAAAGGCGATGGCGGTTTTGGCTATGATCCGTTGTTTTTTTTACCGAAATTGGCGAAGACTTTTGCTGAACTGACCTTGGCGGAAAAAAACGCCATCAGCCATCGGGGCAAGGCTATTTCAGCTATGGCGGCAAAACTGGCTGAGGCGGAGTTAAAATGAAACGCCTGGGGATTTTGAGCGATACCCACGGTAACCTGCAATTGCTAAAACAGGCGGTTGAGGAAACTGGGCCTGTAGACATGTGGCTGCATGCGGGAGATTATATCCGGGATGCACGTTGGCTGGCTACTTGGTGCCCTGTGCCGGTGATCGCTGTTGCCGGTAATTGCGATCGGCCGGGAGATGGCAAGGTTGAAGAATTTGTGGAGATCGAAAACCTATTAATTTGGCTGACTCACGGTCATCGGCAGCATGTAAAAAACGGACGAGGCGACCTAATTTGGTGGGCGGAGCAGTATGGAGCGCAAATTGCGGTTTATGGCCATACCCATCAAAATGAAAACCAAGTACAGAACTCTGTATTAATATTCAACCCTGGAAGTTTGGACCATTTCCGGGATGAGGCGCCAAGCTGGGGGCGGGTCTCTATAGAAAACGGCAAGGTAGTGGAGGCGGAAATCCTTCATTTTCAAGGCTTTGAACCATTTTCGATAGAAAAGTAATTAAAAAATTTAAGGTTGTAAAGGCAACGTGATTGTGCTAAAATTAACGTAAAAATTATTTCCATCTATTTAAATTTATGTAGAAACAGGAGGAGTTGCTTTGCGTACCATTGAGGTTGCCAAAATTACTGAAGCTGTTGCCAAAATGTGCATGGATGCCTGCTACTATTTGTCGGACGACGTGTACAAAGCTTTAAAATCAGCTCAGGAGACCGAAGAATCTCCCCTCGGCAGAGACGTACTCAGTCAGATCGTCAAAAATGCCGACATCGCTCGTGAGGAAAGCGTGCCGATTTGCCAGGATACTGGCATGACCGTTATCTTTTTGGAGCTCGGTCAGGATGCGCATATCGTTGGAGGCGACTTAACGGAAGCCATCAATGCCGGCGTAGCGAAAGGTTATACCGAAGGATACTTGCGTAAATCGGTTGTGGAAGAGCCGCTGTTTAATCGTAAAAACACGACGAACAACACTCCCGCAGTCATTCATACTACCATCGTGCCAGGGGATAAGCTGAAAATTAAGCTGGCCCCGAAAGGCTTCGGCAGCGAAAACAAAAGCGGCATGAAGATGTTGGTTCCGGCTGATGGCGTTGAAGGCGTGAAAGCCGCTGTCCTTGATATTATCAAGCACGCAGGCCCGAATCCCTGTCCTCCCATGGTTGTCGGCGTAGGTATCGGCGGCACCATGGAAAAAGCGGCGTTGTTGTCGAAAAAAGCGCTGGTGCGCCGGATCGACAAGCGAAATGACCATCCGGAGTACGCCAAGCTAGAAGGGGAACTGCTGGAAATGATCAACAAGACCGGCATTGGACCTCAACTGGGCGGAACTACATCGGCTCTGGCAGTTAACATTGAATGGTATCCTACGCACATCGCCGGCTTGCCGGTATCTGTAAATATCAGCTGTCATGCTACCCGGCATGCCGATGTGGAACTCTAAGAAGGAGGTGTGAGAGAGATGGCCGAGAAGAAACGTATTACTACTCCGCTGAGCGCAGAAGTTGTTCGCGATCTGAAAGCTGGCGACAGCGTTCTGATTACTGGCATTGTTTACAGCGCTCGTGATGCTGCTCATAAAGTTATGACGGAAACCTTGGCGCGCGGTGAAAAACTGCCGGTGGATTTGACGAACCAGGTTGTATACTATCTGGGACCAACCCCTGCCAAGCCAGGTGCTGTAATTGGTTCTGCGGGCCCGACGACTTCTGGTCGTATGGACGCTTATGCGCCTACTTTGCTTGAGCAAGGTCTGCGCGGCATGATTGGCAAGGGCTCCCGTTCTAAAGAAGTTGTTGAGTCCATGAAGAAGAACGGCGCCGTGTATTTTGCCGCTGTTGGCGGAGCTGCTGCATTGATTGCCAAATGCATCAAAAAATACGAAGTGCTGGCTTACCCTGAACTCGGTCCGGAGGCGCTAGCTGCATTGACGGTAGAAGATTTTCCTGCCATCGTCGTTGTCGATAGTGAAGGGAACAGTTTCTACGAAGAAGGACAAAAACCATACCGGAAGATTTAACTCCTTGTTGAGCAATCCTATTAATGTCCTAAAAAATGCGGGCTTAGCCCGTGCATCATGTGCCCATCGAATACAGGAGGTAAAAGCATGAGCAACACTGAATTTTATATCCGGCGCCTTCATTCCATTTCGGGGATCGTGCCGATCGGACTGTTCCTCTTGGAGCATACTGCAACCATTTCTACAGCCTTGGTAGGTCCTCAAATGTTTAATGCCGGCGTTGAACACCTGGCATCCATTCCTACGTCGGTGATGATTCCTCTGGAAATCTTCGCCATTGCCATTCCTTTCTTGTTCCACATCATTTACGGTCTGATGTACGCGTTTGATGCACAGCACAATGTGGGCAACTATACATACGCCCGCAACCGTCAGTTCTGGCTGCAACGGATGACGGCTTTCATTACCGTTGCTTTCTTGATCTGGCATGTTGGTTATATGCGTTTCTTCATGAAATACAGCCCTGGCATCAACTTCAATACGATGCATGACTATCTTAGCAATCCGATTGTTATGGTTTTGTATATTATTGGTTTTGTGGCTGCGATTTATCACTTCACAAACGGTCTCTTTACATTCTGCATCACCTGGGGTATTGCTGCCGGTCCGAAGGCGCAAAACTTTGTCAATAAGCTGGCATGGGGCCTTTTCGCTTTGATGAGCGTAGCTGGCGTTGCAGCAGTTGTCAAGTTTGCTGCAGGCGCATAATCCTCCCCATTCCATGTTGCTGTAATCTTAAATTTTGGAAATAAGGAGAGAACCCTAGTGAAAAAGAAAATTATTGTTGTTGGCGGCGGCCTTTCGGGCTTGATGGCCACTATGAAGATCAGCGAAGCCGGTGGCGAAGTCGATCTCTTCTCCCTTTGCCCTGTTAAGCGTTCGCATTCGGTTTGTGCGCAGGGCGGCATTAACGCCTGCATGAACACCAAAGGTCAAAACGACTCCATCGACGAGCATTTTGACGATACCGTCTATGGCGGCGACTTCCTGGCTGACCAGAAAGCCGTTCGCGGTATGATTGAATTGGCTCCGAAATTGATCGAAATGTTCGATCGCATGGGCGTAACCTGGACCCGTACTGCAGAAGGTCTTTTGGACCTGCGTAATTTCGGCGGCCAGAAAAACAAAAGAACTTGCTTCTCCGGCGCTACTACCGGCCAGCAGCTTTTGTACGCTCTCGATGAGCAGGTTCGTCATTGGGAAGTCAAAGGCACTGTTAAGAAATACGAAGGCTGGGATTTCCTGAAAGCCATTTTGAATGAAAAAGGCGAATGCCGTGGTATTGTGGCTCAGAACATGACCACTATGGAAATCGAAGCATTCCCTGCTGACGCTGTTATTTTGGCTACCGGCGGTCCCGGACTGGTGTTCGGCAAGAGCACTAACTCCGTTATTTGCACTGGTTCTGCCGTATCCAGCGCGTACCAGCAAGGTGCGTACCTGGGCAACAGCGAGTTCATTCAGCTGCATCCGACCGCCATTCCTGGCGACGACAAGCTGCGCTTGATGTCCGAGTCGGCTCGTGGCGAAGGCGGCCGTGTTTGGACTTATAAAGACGGCAAGCCTTGGTACTTC
This sequence comes from uncultured Anaeromusa sp., assembly GCF_963668665.1. Classification (NCBI taxonomy): domain Bacteria; kingdom Bacillati; phylum Bacillota; class Negativicutes; order Selenomonadales; family Sporomusaceae; genus Anaeromusa; species uncultured Anaeromusa sp. The sequence goes on from NZ_OY764902.1 coordinate 68,174, forward strand.
CTCGAAGAAATGTATCCGGCCTATGGCAACCTGGTGCCGCGTGACATCGCTGCTCGCGCCATCTTCAAGGTTTGCACTGAAATGAAGCTGGGCATCAACGGCGAAAACCAGGTATATTTGGACCTGTCTCACATTGACAGCGACTACTTGGATCGCAAGCTGGGCGGCATTCTCGAGATTTACGAAGAGTTCGTCGGCGACGATCCTCGTAAAGTTCCTATGCGTATCTTCCCGGCCGTTCACTATTCCATGGGCGGTATCTGGGTTGACCGCGAGCACAGAACCAACATTCCTGGTCTGTTCGCTTCCGGCGAATGCGACTATCAATACCATGGCGCCAACCGTTTGGGTGCAAACTCCTTGCTGTCGGCCGCTTACTCCGGTACTGTTTCCGGCCCGAGCGCTATGCGTTGGGCGAAAGGCGAACAGGAAGGCTCTTCCTTGAGCGCAGAAGAACTGAAAGCCGCTAAGGATGCGGAAATTAAGCGCTTTGAAACCCTATTGGCTATGAACGGTCCTGAAAATGCTTACAAATTGCATCAGGAACTCGGCGAAGTCATGCTGGAAAACGTGGCTATCGTTCGTATCAATGCGAACATTGCCAAAGCGGAAGGTCTCTTGAAAGATCTGCTGAAGCGTTGGGACAGCATTGGCGTCAACGACAAAGGCCATTACTGCAATCAGGAAGTCATGTTCACCCGTCAATTGCGGGACATGATCATTTACGCCCAGGCTATTACCAAAGCAGCTCTGATGCGTAATGAAAGCCGCGGCGCTCACTACAAACCGGAATTCCCTGAGCGCGACGATGAAAACTTCCTAAAAACTACGCGTGTTGCTTACACCCCGGAAGGACCGCAAATCGACTACATCGACTTTGATCATTCCATGATCAAACCGCGTCCTCGTCGTTACGACGTTGCTAAGGAGGTTAAGAAATAAGCATGAGCAAGAAAAGCGTTCATTTTATTATTACCAGACAAGATTCGCCTACTAGCGCGCCGTATACGGAAGAGTTTGAACTCCCATACCGCCCGGCGATGAATGTAGTTTCCTCCTTGATGGAAATTCAGAAAAACCCTGTGACCAAAGACGGCAAGAAAACCACTCCTGTCGTTTGGGAATGCAATTGCCTGGAGAAAGTTTGCGGCGCTTGCATGATGGTCATCAACGGCAAAGCCCAGCAGGCTTGTGCTGCCCTGATCGATCATTTGGAGCAGCCTATTCGTTTGGAAGCGGCTCGCACCTTCCCGGTGGTTCGCGACTTGATTATCGACCGCAGCGTCATGTTTGAAAGCCTGAAGCGCGTTCACGCTTGGGTTGAAGTTGACGGCTCTTGGCCGGTAAACCTCATGGCGCCACGTCAGAACCCCAAAACGGCTACGACGGCTTACGAAATTTCTCGTTGCATGACATGCGGCTGCTGCATGCATGCATGCCCTAATGTTAATGCTGGTTCTAACTTCATTGGACCGGCTCCGATGGGACAGGCTCATTTGTTCAACCTGCATCCTACCGGTGAATACAACAAGGAAGATCGTCTGGACGCCCTGATGGACAAAGGCGGCATCAGCAATTGCGGCAACAGCCAAAACTGCGTGCAAGCTTGCCCGAAAGACATCAAGCTGACCGATTATATCGCGCAGCTGAATCGGGACGTTAACAAACAGGCTATTAAGAACTTGTTGAACAAGTAAACCTTTAAATAACCGGTTGCCAAAAGCAACCGGTTATTTTTTTGTTGACAAAGCATGCGTTTATCGCGTATAATATGCCATGTGATTATACGGGGCGTGGCTCAGCTTGGTAGAGCACCTGGCTTGGGACCAGGGGGTCGCAGGTTCGAATCCTGCCGCTCCGACCATTCAGACATGCGGGTGTAGCTCAATGGTAGAGCACTAGCCTTCCAAGCTAGCTACGAGGGTTCGATTCCCTTCACCCGCTCCATTTTATTTCTCCTGTCCCAGTAGCTCAGTTGGATAGAGCAACGGCCTTCTAAGCCGTCGGTCGGGAGTTCGAATCTCTCCTGGGACACCATTGAAAATTGGCTGTCAGGAGAACCCAATGAAATAACAAGGGTTTCAGACGTTTATAAAGTGGTTTGTATCCATAGAAATGTGGAATACAGACCATTTTTTTATGCAGAACATAGAAAATGCGGGAGATGTATAGTTTAGGATAATAACCTGATTTAGGGAGAGGTGTTGGCAGGAAATCAGAAGTATAACGCGAAGTATACAAGCGAAGTTGGAGAGGGGGATTTTTATGCGGCAGTGGGGCCGGATTTTTTTGTTATGCCTATTCGTTTGTTGGGGAAGTGTTGCAGCGCAAGCCCAGCAGATTCAGTTGGATGTATTGACAGTGAACGATTTTCATGGCGCCTTGGCGCCGGAAGAGCGGCGTCCTGGTGCTGCGGTGCTGATGGGGGCGATTGAGCAGGAACGCACTAACAATCCCCAAGGAACGCTTCTTCTGGCGGCAGGAGATATGCTGCAGGGAAGTGTGGACTCCAATTTGCTCTATGGGCGTCCGGTTGTTGAAATGATGAATGCTATGCAAGTTGACGCCATGGCTTTGGGGAATCATGAATTTGACTGGGGCTTGCGGGTATTGCAGGAACGTGCCAAAGAAGCGCATTTTCCTTTTTTGTGCGGCAATGTAGTGGATAAGCAGACGGCTATGCCTTTGGAGTTTGTGAAGCCCTATGTTATTTTAGAAAGACAAGGCGTTAAAATTGCCGTCATTGGTGCGGTTACGCAGGAAACCCTCTATAAAAGTCATCCTAATGCGGTATTTGGTCTGGAAATTCAAGATCCTGCGGTTAGGATCAACGCTTGGGCTCAAGAAGCGCGTAAACATGGTGCATCCATCGTCATTGCGTTGACTCATTTGGCTTCCTATATGGATAAGGATGGCAAGATAACTGGAGAGGCTGCAGAGGCAGCCTCTAAGCTGACTGGAGTGAACGTGCTGGTAAGCGCACATTCGCATGAGCGGGTGGCTGGTTTTGTTAAAGGCATAGCCGTGCTGCAGGCGGAAGCCTATGGCCGCGGTTTGGGGAAAGTACGTCTTAACTATGATTCAAAAACGAGAACCGTACAGATGCTTTCTGCCAGCGTGACGGATTTGGTGGCGCATCCGGCACCGCCGGAGCCGCGCATGCAGGAACTGGTGCGCCGTCAGGAGGAACCGATTATAGCCTTAAAAGGACAGACGGTAGGTAGTTCGCTTTATCCCTTGGAGCATAGCCGTAATGCTTTTTCGCCATTGGGACAGTGGGTGGCGGATGCCATGCGTTCTTCTGTGCAAGCGGATGTGGCCTTTCTAAATGGAGGCGGTGTGCGTTTGGGGCTGCCGGCAGGGGAAATTTCTCTAGGACAGGTATATGCGGCGCTTCCCTTTGACAACACGCTATATACGGTACAACTGAGCGGGAAAGAAATCCGTAAAATTCTGGAGCATGGCTTATTTAATCCGACCTTTGGGATGCTGCAATTTTCGGGCTTAAAAGTCGTTTGCGATCCGGATATGCCAGAGGGATTTCGTATTAAAGAAGTCCGGTTGGCTAGCGGCGATGAGCTTGCAGATGGTAAGCACTATTTGGTGGTTGTCAATGACTTTATGGCAGCAGGCGGCGACGGGTACACGATGCTGCGTGAAGGCTTGGAGGGACGAGACACGTATATCTTCTTGCGTGATATCGTTTTACGCGAAATGAAGCGCCAACAACCGATTGACTTTACTGGCGATGAACGGCTGCTCGAACGTAAGGGAGACAGCTTGCGGCTGCCTGATGCGGCTTAAGGGACTTTGTAAAGAAGGTAAGAGCAGGGGGCTTGGACAAAATACATCCAGGCCTCTTTTTTATTTATGAAGCATGTTGGAAGTCGATAGTTAAAAGTACTTAGGGCAGGAATTTTTTATCTGTGCTAGGAATATAAATTTATAGACGTCAGAAACGATCAAGGGGCTGGGCTGAAGTAGTTAGTGATGTGAAAAAAACGTTGGAGGATGTAATACGGAATCATGAATGAAGATGCTAGATGGTTAGGACAGATAAAACGGCTGGAGCGAAAAAGAAAATGGATTTGGCTGTGTGCGGCCCTGACTTTTTTAGCTGCTTATTTTCATCGCACTGTAACCGGCGTTGTTGCGGACAGTTTAATGCGGGATTTTTCTATTGCGCAGGCGTCGGAGCTGGGAATGTTGTCGTCTATTTACTTTTATACGTATGCTGTGTTGCAGGTGCCTTCCGGCATGCTGGCGGATCGCTATGGACCGCGTTTGGTTATCAGCGCCTCAATCGTCATCGCAGCGGCGGGGGCGGCGCTGATTGCCGGTGCAGAAAGCCTGAGCAGTCTCTACCTTGGCCGCTTTTTAGCAAGCGTGGGCGTCAGTGTGATTTATGTTAATGTGGTTAAGCTGCAGGCGGAATGGTTTCGTCTGCGGGAATTTGCGACCATGCTAGGCTTATTGACGCTCGTGGGAAACGGCGGTTCCTTACTGTCGGCTACGCCGTTAGCTGTGTTGGTAGAATCAACTGGGTGGCGATCCGCGTTTTTTTTGGTGGCGTTATATTCTGTGCTTATGGCGGGCGTTTGCTGGCTTGTGATTCGTAATCGTCCTGCAGAAGAGGGGCTTCCTTCTATGAAAGAGCTTGCAGCGCACGAATTTGGCGGTACCGTCGCAAGTTCTTCCGCGCAAACGGGGATGAAGTTGGGCTTGTTGACGGTGCTGCGCAACCGGCATACCTGGACGCCGTTTTTTGCATCTGTTGCGGTTTTTGGCGTCTATATGACCTTTAGCGGGATTTGGGGCGTACCTTATTTCATGCAGGTAATGCACATGTCGCGTGTGGAAGCGGCGAATCAAGTGCTGCTCATGTTTCTGGGAAATATGGCAGGAGCGCCCCTTGTAGGCTATTTTTCTGACCGCTTGGGGCGGCGGCGTAGTCCGTATATCGTGACAACTCTTTTGTTTCTGGCGGCTCTGGCTGGCTTAATGCTAGGCGGAGAGCAAATGCCTGCGTGGCTGTTATCCCTGCTTTGTTTTTTCTTTGGTATCGGCGTATCCGGCGTATCAGTGGCTGTTGTATGTGCCAAGGAGGTGAATCCGCCGCAGCTGACAGGGATTGCTGCTGGCGTGGTAAACTCGGCTCCTTTTGTTGGAGCGGCTCTCATGCAGCCGGCTTTTGGCTGGGTATTGGACCAGTTTTGGCAAGGCAGCATAGAGCATGGCGTAAAAATATATACATCCGAAGCATATCAAAATGCCTTTGGTCTGTGTGCTGTGGTTTTGCTGCTTGGTTTATTAGCGACCTTTTTGATTAAAGAGACCTATGGCAAACAGATAGGAAGTTGATACCGGGCTTAAGCGGATAAAACAAAACTCCTGCAGAAAACCGCAGGAGTTTTGCTGCAGGAGGTTGGTATTCAAATTTCACTAGTTGGCTTTTGCGTGGACGGAGTTGCCAAACTGGAACTGGAGAGGTCTAGTATTCTTTGCCAGTCGGCGACTGCAGCAGGGGATAATTTGTAAGAGCTTGTTTTGCCGTCCGCCGAGGTCAGCGTTAAACGAATGGAAGAACATTTACGAAACGCATCAAGCTCTGTTGAGGATAAGCCGTACATTGTGCTGCGCCAGGGGCTTAGAACGGCCGGCTCCGGAGTTCCTGTGCGATTGTACATGGTATCGGCTTCAAGACGTTTTATTTGCAAGATATTATTGTCAATTTGCAAGTAAGCATGCTCTTGAAAGGTACCGCGGTTGCTGTCCATGCGCAGCCAGAACGTAGGAGAAGCCCCTAAATCTATGTATTTTACCAAGGAACAGTAAGTCGTAGCATGGTTGTCGGTAAACTTTTGCCAACTCGAAAAGGCAATATTGTCGCCGTCGCTTTCTCTAGCGATGCTGGCCAAAGAAAGACTGCAGCCCCACAAAAGAAAGAAGCAGAAAGTCAAAACAGATATTTTTTTCATTACACACCTCCGCGGGATTTTTATTGTTATTTCCCTAGAAAGAGGATTTTATCCTGCCAAGATTATGTGGAATAAAAAAATGTGATGAATTGCAGATGGACATAAGTCGCTTGTAGGAAATCGAGATGCCTGAGATTCCCATGTAAAGCAATTTCTTACAGGTTTGAAAGGAAAACCATAACTAACGTTATACGGCAGATTCACGATTTTTGGCCTGCCGGGAAATTTAGATTATGTATTATCGCTGAAAAATCAACAATTTTCGCCGGAGAGTGCTATAATAAAAAATAAGGAAACCAGAGAAATGCAATTTTTAAAAGTATGGGAGGAGAAAACATGGCTGTAGTAAAAATTCCGTATAGCAAGGGTTTTATCGAGGCCCAATTTGATGATGCAAGATTAGTTGGTGTGCTTGAGTCTAAAGCGCACCATTATAAACCGGAGGCTGGCGAACAGGAGCTGGTGAAAAAAGCGTTGGAGAATCCAATTGGTTCTCCGAGGCTGCGTGACTTGGTCAAAGGGAAAAACAAAATTGTGATCATTGCCAGCGACCATACTCGTCCAGTGCCTAGTAAAATTATGGCGCCGATTATGCTCGAAGAGATTCGCAGCGGTAATCCGGAGGCGGACATTACTTTCTTGATTGCTACTGGCTTCCATCGTCCGACAACCAAAGAAGAGTTGATCGGCAAATTTGGGGAGAAAGTCGTTGCTGAAGAAAAAATAGTAGTTCATAATGCCTTTGAGCCGGAAGCTATGGTGAATATTGGCAAGCTTCCTTCGGGCGGCGATATTGTCATTAATAAATTGGCTGTAGAAGCGGACTTGCTGATTTCTGAAGGGTTTATTGAGCCTCACTTCTTTGCAGGCTTCTCAGGCGGTCGTAAAAGCGTTTTGCCGGGTGTAGTAAGCAAGGTAACGGTATTGGCTAATCACAATTCCCGTTTTATTGCTAGCGACAAAGCTAGAACCGGTAATTTGGAAGGCAATCCGATTCACATTGACATGCTGCATGCTGCTAAAACCGCTAAATTACAATTTATCTTGAATGTTGTTATTGATGCGGACAAAAAAATTATCAAAGCCTTTGCTGGCGATCTTGAAAAAGCGCATGCTGAAGGTACAAAATTTGCCGGTGAATTGGCTAATGTAGCCGCGAAACCTGCGGATATTGCTATTACTTCTAATGGCGGCTATCCGTTGGATCAAAATATCTATCAAGCGGTTAAGGGAATGAGCGCGGCAGAAGCCACTTGCCGTAAAGGCGGCGTGATTATCATCTGTGCAGCTTGTAACGACGGGCACGGCGGCGAAGACTTCTATGAGTGGTTTAAAAAGGCTGAGAGCGCACAAGCGGTTATGGATGAAATTATGGCCATTGAGCCCCAGCATACGCTGCCGGATCAATGGGAAGCCCAAATTTTGGCGCGCATCTTGATTGACCATACGGTCATTATGGTGACCGATCAGTGTGATCACAGCATGATCACAGACATGAAAATGAAAGTTGCCAATACGCTTCCGGAAGCGATGAAAATGGCTGAGGAAATTGTTGGCAAAGACGCCAGTATTACTGTGGTTCCGGATGGCGTTTCCGTAATCGTAAAATAGAAGAACCAGAAACCAACTAAAGGAGCTGCGGAATAATCCGCAGCTCCTTTTACAGTGGGGCGTTTTGAGATTAGCGTGGTTTGAAACATGATTTGCAGCTGTTTCTCAACCTGTTAACGCCTCATATTCTTCGGTAGACAAGATGTTTTCAGGATTCAGGATGATGATTAAACGTTCGTCTATTTTTCCGATGCCTACAAGGTATTTACTGCTGAGATTTGCCACAAATTCTGGCTGTTGTTGAATTTGCTCGTCCGAGATGGTAACAATGTCGGTCACTTCATCTACAATACATCCCGCAACCGTGTTTTGAATGTTCAGCATAATAAACTTGCTTTCTTCTGCAATTACTGTTTTTTTAAGTCCTAGCTTAATGCCGAGATTAAAAATATAATTGATTTGTCCCCGCAAGTCAATCATACCTTCAATTACATCGGGCAAGCCAGGAACTTTGTGGATTTTGAATTTTTGAGGACGCAGTATGCCGCTTACGGCTAAAGCGTCAACACCATATTCTTCGCCGTTTAATTCAAAAACGACAAGTTGAATTTGAGCCATGGTTTCACCTCCTAATATAGTGGGCGCTTTACTAGCGTTCATCGGCTAAAGCATTTAGTTGTTCGGTGAGGCTTTGAATTTCTTCGACGCTGGCAGTTACTTCTTCGATGGCAGCGGCTTGTTGTTCGGAAGTTAAAGCTGTTTCTTGTCCCATGGCTACGGTTTTTTCAACGGAACCGCTGATGGCAGTGGTGAATTCTTGGATTTTCCCTACGGTTTGTTTAGAATCGGCGGAAAGTTTTCTGATTTCCTGGGCGACTACGCCGAAACCCAGGCCGGCTTCACCAGCTCGGGCGGCTTCAATGGCCGCGTTTAAACCCAAGAGGCGTGTTTCGTCGGCAATGTCTTTGATTAAGGTCGTTACCTGATTGATTTCGCCGGTAACGGTATTCACATTTTTGATTTCAAGATTTAATTTGCTTTGGTTTTCGCTCACAGTGCAGGCCGAGGCGGCTAGTTCTTCCATAGTCGCTGAAATTTGTGCGATACCATCGTTGAGCACATTAGCAAGGGCTTTTAGTTTTCGCTGATGATAAGCGGATTTAGAAAGGCTGTTAGCGACAATGAAAAGAACATTCGCAGCAGCTTCGATACTTTCTTTGGTTAGTTTGCGGACTTCTTTTACGGCTTCGACATAACCCTCTTCGTCAACGCCGATTTCGCGGGCAATGCGACGATATTTTGTTTCGTCAGGCAGCTCCGTTAAAACTTGGCCGCCCAGAATGGTGCCGATTTGTCTGCCTTCTACGATGATTGGCGCAGCAAAGTCGATTAAGCCGGCATGACATTCATAAACGACAGGCTTTCCAAGACGAGCTGCTTCTTCGCCGCCTTTGCGGTGAGATTCAGCGCAACGCTTGTCGCCGCATTCGGTGGCATGCGTATAGTCCATGCAAAAGCGAGTGTAAGAGCTCGGATCGGTAACCGGGGTGCCGTTAACATCAACCGTTACGCTGGCTAAACCTACGCCTTTTGCAAAGTCGTCCTGGAAGCGTTGAAGGAAGTCGAGGTCTATTACGTCTGTTATTTTCAGATCGTTTAAGTCATCGGACGTTGTCAATTTGAAGTGTTGTTTCATAATTCATCGCTCCTTTTTGGCTAAACCCAAGGTGATAGAGTCAGGAAAAAAGGAAGTTGAGCAAGCAATGTGTTCTTTGTTATATTTTACACTACAAACTATCAATTCGCAATTTTCAAATAATTATTTTAAAATAATGTTATCAAGGTAGACTTTTTTAGGGTCGAGTAGATGATGATTGAGGTTGAAAGATATGGATAAAGTAAGCATTGTAAAAACCTTAAATTATGATATTGCGGAAGTTGAGCGCGGCGTACGGGCCGCGGTTGATTTAGCGGGGGGCATGGCGGCGTTTGTGAAGCCGGGACAGCTGGTGCTGGTTAAGCCCAACATGCTGGAAAGCGGTCATCGCGATTTTTTGGTGACAACTCATCCAGAAGTGGTGCGGGCGGTGTTACGCCTGGTTAAAGAAGCGGGCGGCATGCCCTTGGTGGGGGATTCGCCAGCCTTTGAAAGTACGCAGAAGGTGGCTGAAAAGACCGGCATAATGGCTGTGTGCCGGGAAGAGGGAGCTAGATTAATTTCATTTGATAAAACTTGCCGCGTGTCGTATGCTGCGGGAAAAATGGCGCAAGGCTTTTCGTTGGCTAGGGCTTGCGTGGAAGCTGACGTTGTTATTTCCGTAGCAAAAATGAAGACGCACTCCTTGACTGGAATTACAGGGGCTGTAAAGAATCTTTTTGGCGCCGTAGTGGGAGCGGAAAAAGCGCAGTATCATTTGCGCATGCAAAAGCATGCGGATTTTGCGGCGTGGTTGGTTGATTTGGCGGAATGCTTACGGCCGGCTTTGTCGATTATAGACGGCGTGCGAGCGATGGAAGGGCAGGGGCCGCGCAATGGCGCGGCGTATGAGGCCGGCGTGGTGCTGGCTGGCGCCAATCCGTTTGCTGTAGACGCAGCCATGGGACGCCTTATGGGCTTTGCTGGAGGCAGGCTGCCGGTGGAATTGGAGGCTGTACGGCGCGGCTTGGTGAATTTGGAGAGCTTGAAGTTAGTGGGAGATGGGAGTGACCTTGCTTTGGATTTTGTGCCGCCCCATACCTATGAAAATCTGGAAGAGGTTGTGCCTTCCTGGTTGGCGGCTGCGGCGCGGCGAGAGTTGACGGCCTGGCCAGTGGTGGATGCTGCTAAATGCATTCGCTGCGGACGTTGTGTGGCGCACTGTCCGCCACACGCCATATTAATACGAGAGAAGGTCATTATTGACCAAGCGCGTTGCATTCGTTGTTACTGCTGTCAGGAATTGTGTCCGGCTGATGCAGTACAATTGAAAAAAGGGCGGTTGCTGCGCTTATGGCAAAGCTGGAAAAAATGGCATGGGCGGTAGAAAAGCAACTGGTTAAGACGACGGACGGGAATAACGATAGTAAAGTAAATTGATCTTTTAAGCTTCGCTGTCTGGCGGAGCCTGTCAGTAGGTGAATGCTGGGAGGGGGAAACATGATCAAAAGAGTCGATGTGTCCAGTCGTCTTGGCAGTGAACTGCCGCGGCAGCAAGAAAGTTATGAAGAGGGGCGGATGCAGGGAAAGGCGAGTGATGCTTTTTCGCGCATTTTGCAAAGACTGTTACGGCCATCGCGCAAGAGTCGGAAGAGTTCCAAAAAATAGGAAGAGGAATTTTGCATGCGCTGGCGAAAAATAAAAAAGTTACCTTGCTGCTAGAAGGAAAGTGGGCAGCGGGCTGAACGGGAGGGCGTATGCGAATTGCTGTCATTGACGGGCAAGGCGGCGGTATGGGTAAGATCATTGTGGATCGCATCCGACGTGAGTTCCGGGAAGAAATGGACGTGCTGGCGCTAGGTACTAATGCGTTGGCGACAGCGGCTATGTTGAAGGCGGGCGCCAACGAGGGCGCTACCGGTGAAAATGCCATTGTGCGGAATGTGGAGCGAGTGGATCTGATTGTCGGTCCCCTAAGTATTTTATTGGCGAACGCCATGTTGGGGGAATTGACGCCGCGGATGGCGGAAGCTATTGCCAGCGCGGGAGTTCCTAAAATTGTGTTGCCGCTACATAGGGAAAATGTGGAAGTCCTGGGTTCTTCAAATGAACCGCTGCCGCATCTAGTGGATGCGTTATTGGATGAGTTGCGAAAGAAAAAGGAGGCCGGTTCAAATGTGTGAGGCCAATGTATATTTGCTGGAGAACGGGAAGGAAGAGCTATTGTTGGAGCGTGTAGATACGATTGTTCCTAAAGCCAATGAAATTTTTTTAGAGAATATTTTCGGACAACGTAAAACCTTGGCTGCGCAGATTAAAGAATTGCATTTGGTGGACCACCGGATCATTCTGGAACGGGTGCAGAAATAGGCATGATTGACATTCGGAAGTTAGTAAAGCAATTTGGCTCGCGAACGGCGGTGGACGGGCTGGAATTGCGCATCCCCGCAGGAGAGATTTTTGGCCTTTTAGGGCCGAACGGCGCCGGCAAAACGACAACCATTCGCATCTTGACCACCTTGGCCAAGGCCAGCTCCGGCGAAGTGTTGGTTCATGGCTTTCGTTTAGGCAGTGAGGATGCGCAGATTAAAAAGCTGATCGGCGTTGTGCCGCAGCACTTTAACCTGGATGTGGACTTGACGGTGGAAGAAAATCTGGAATTGCACGGGCGCTTGCATCACATGGAGCGCTCTCTTTTGTTGCAGCGCATGAGTATGTTGTTGGAGTATGTGGAGCTGCAGGATCGTCGCAAGGAACGGATTCAGAGTTTGTCGGGAGGCATGAAGAGACGGGTGATGATTGCACGGGCGTTGTTGCATGAGCCGAAAATATTGTTTTTGGATGAGCCTACGGTGGGGCTGGATCCGCAAGTGAGGCGTCGTTTGTGGGACTTGATTCGCCGCCTGAATAAAGACGGGGTTACAGTACTGCTGACAACCCATTATATTGAAGAAGCGGAGCATCTGTGCCATCGTGTGGGGATTCTGGATAAGGGACGGCTTATTGCTTTAGAAACACCTGCGGTATTGTGTCAGCGCGTGGGCCCTTTTGTTGTTGAGTGGCCGGGAGAAGAGGGGCTGGAAAGCCGGTTCTTTTCCGAACGCAGCGAAGCGGCGGCTTTTGCGGCGCAGCTTGCGGGGGACGCGGTGTTACGGCAGTCTAATCTGGAGGATGTATTTGTAGAAATGACGGGACGCAGGGTGAGTGTATGATCGAAGATGTATGGACTGTATTTTGGCGAGACTGGCTTGTATTGCACCGCCGCCTGGCTAAGTTTATTTTATCGCGCATGGTAACGCCGATTTTGTACCTGGTCGCTTTTGGCTGGGGTTTGGGCCGTTCTATGTCCTGGAGCGGCGGCAGTTATTTGGACTATATTGTACCGGGCATCTTGGCGCTGAATTCCATGAATATCAGCTTTAGCTCCGTAGGCTCGCCGCTTAATATGAGCCGCTTGTACCATAAGACATTGGAAGAATATCTGATTGCGCCTATTTCTTCCGTTTCTTTTGTTGTAGGCAAGATTTTGGGCGGCGTAGTCCGCGGTATGTTATCTTCGCTGGTGATTTTGTTATTGGCCTGGCTGTTTGGCGCTGTGCTGAATTTGGATGGCTGGTTTGTACTGTTTCTATTTTGCAATTGCTTTTTGTTTGCGGCTTTAGGCGTTGTAGCGGCCTTGCTTATTGACTCGCATGAGGATATGGCCAACTTTAGTACGTACATATTATTGCCTATGTCTTTTTTGTGCGGCACCTTTTTTTCCCCGGACCGCTTGCCTCAGGCGGCAGCCTGGGTAGTGGAGCTGTTGCCGCTGACCCACGCCAGCCAGTCCCTTCGCCAGTTGGCTGGGGGCGGAGAAATTCCTTTTGTTTCGCTTGCAGTGTTGTTGCTTTATGGCGTGGCTTTTTCCGTCTGGGGCGTGAGGGCGCTTGAAAAACTTCGTCGCTGTTAGAAACTTGACAGGACGGCTTTAGTGGGATATACTTACTTACGCAGATGACTCCGTAGCTCAGCTGGATAGAGCGTTTGACTACGAATCAAAAGGTCGCAGGTTCGAATCCTGCCGGGGTCACCATTATGATTAGTAAAGCTTTGCGATAAATTCGCAAAGCTTTTTTTATTTCTAGATTACGTAATCGATAAAGGAACAATATGGAAAATGCGATATCATTATTGTAGGGATGGGAAGACGGAATGATTCTGTCGCGGATTCATCAAGGAGGATGATGCTATGAAAATTACCGAATCGACAGTGAAGCTGAGCAGTCAGCACACAGCGGTGAGCAAAACCCAGGAGCAAGAGACTCTGGAAGCCTGGGTGGACGGCAAACAGGGGGCTAAGGCGGGAACGGACGCAGTCAAAGTAGATGTATCGGCGCTGGCCAAGGAACTGCAGCAGAAGGCGACGGGAACCGAGGCTGCGAAAGAAGTGACAGATCCCTTTGAAATGAGCGATGAGAACAAGCGTAAACTGGAAATGCTGCAACGCTTTATGGAGGCGTTAACAGGGAAGAAGTTTAAGTTTGTCATGCCACAGCTTGATAAAGAGACGCGTCGGGCGATGACAACGCAGGTGAGCCTGCAACTGAATGTTGCAGGAGGCGGCAGCGGCAGCGGCAGCGCCGTGCAGGCGGGTCCGCAGCGCGTTGGCTGGGGCGTTCGTTACGACTACAGTCGGGAACACTATGAAGCGGAACAAGTATCCTTTCAGGCGCAGGGCCTTGTCAAAACCGCAGATGGTCGGGAAATTCGCTTTGATATGCAAATGAACATGAGCCGAGAATTATATCAGAGCGAGCACCTTAGTCTCAAGGCGGGGGATGCGGCCATTGATCCGTTGGTGATTGAATTTGGCGAACCCTTTGCTAAATTTTCCGGGCAAAAAGTTAATTTTGACTTAGATAACGACGGTTCAGCGGAAGAAATTCCTTTTTTAGCGTCAGGTAGCGGCTTTTTGATGCTGGATAAGAATAATGACGGCAAGGCGACGGACGGCAGCGAATTGTTCGGGCCTTCGACAGGTCAGGGCTTTTCCGAATTGGCTGCATATGATAGTGACGGCAATCAATGGATTGATGAAAATGATTCGATTTACAATAAGCTGCGGATTTGGACGAAAGACGCTAATGGCCAGGATCAGCTTCTGGCGTTGGGCCAAGCTGGAGTGGGCGCTATTTATTTAGGGAATGTATCGACCGAATTTTCCATGAAGGATGCTGCAGGCAATGCCCAGGGGCAGATGCGGACGAGCAGCGTCTTTCTTAAAGAAAATGGTCAGGTCGGCATGGTCAAGCAGATTGATTTGATAGTGTAAAAAACAATAAAAAAAGGACAGCAAGTGCATAAATGCTTGCTGTCCTTTTGAATTACCTTATAAAATGGTGCGGGCGAGAGGACTTGAACCTCCACACCTTACGGCAACAGATCCTAAGTCTGCCGCGTCTGCCATTCCGCCACGCCCGCGAGAAAATAAAAAAATGGTGACCCACGTTGGACTCGAACCAACGACACCCTGATTAAAAGTCAGGTGCTCTACCGACTGAGCTAGTGGGTCATAATGGCTGGGGCGGCTGGACTCGAACCAACGCATACCGGAGTCAAAGTCCGGTGCCTTACCGACTTGGCTACGCCCCAACAGTATGAAATTAATGGGGTGACTAGAGGGGTTCGAACCCTCGAATAACGGAGCCACAATCCGCCGTGTTAACCACTTCACCATAGCCACCATGTCTCTGCGACGTGACTTATTATAGACTAGGAAAGGAGGAACTGTCAAGGGTCATTTTGCAAAACGTTATTATCTTGGTATAAGAGGGCGCGAACGCAGTTGTTTTGCGGTGCGAAGCGTACGGAGGCTGCTAAGTTGGAAGGGTATGGGGTCACTTTTTGAAAAATTTGCGGGAATTAGTTTTTCTGCAAAGAAGATGTTTTTTATTATTATTAAGGAAGGGAAATTAAATGCACTTAAACGGTTGACACTGCTGGTGCAAATGGTATATAATCATATACGTCGCTGAGGACAGCGGCAGCATAAATGCGGAAGTGGCTCAGTGGTAGAGCATCGCCTTGCCAAGGCGAGGGTCGCGAGTTCGAATCTCGTCTTCCGCTCCAGAAAATCAAACCAGCAGGGAACTGCTGGTTTTTTTGCGTCTGTTTCTTGTTTTTCCCCTGGGTGTGTGATAACATATTATGCATGACATGCGCATGCCCGTTTTTGGCTGCGCCATGAAGTCTATCATCAGGGAGGATTCGGCATTCATGAAAGTAACTGCGGAAAAGCTCGACAACCATAAAATGACTCTGGAAATTGAAGTACCTCAGGCAGAGGTGGCTAAAGCCATTGACCAAGCCTGCCGCCAGTTGGCGAACCAAGTAAGCATTCCTGGCTTTCGTAAAGGCAAAGTGCCGCGTAAGATTTTAGAGCAGCGCATTGGTAAAGAAGCCATTTTAAACGAAGCGTTTGAGTTGATGGCTGGCAAGGCGTACGGCCAGGCGCTGGATGAGCAGGAATTAGATCCCGTAACTCGTCCGGAAGTGGAAGTTGTAACTTTGGCGGAAGATCAGCCGCTGGTGTTTAAAGCAACGGTCACGGTAAAACCGGAAGTGACTTTGGGCGAATACAAAAGCCTGAAGGTTGAGGCGCCTTCGACGGAAGTGTCCGATGAAGAAGTTGAAAAACAACTGCAGTCCATGCGGGAGCGTCAGGCTAAAATGGTTGTTGCTGAAGGCGCTGAATTGGCCAACGGTGATTTTGCCATTATTGATTTTAAAGGTTTTGTGGCAGGAGAAGCCTTTGAAGGCGGCGAAGGTAAAGCATATCCGCTGGAAATCGGCTCCGGTTCCTTTATTCCCGGCTTTGAGGAGCAATTGGTCGGCGCTAAAGCCGGCGAAGAGCGTAAAGTCAATGTAACCTTCCCGGAAGAGTATCATGCAGAAGCGCTGGCTGGCAAAGAAGCTGTGTTTGAAGTTACCATTCAGGACATTAAGCGCAAAGAACTGCCGGCTCTTGACGACGAGTTCGCCAAAGACGCCAGCGTATTTGCTACGCTGGATGAACTGCGGGCCGACGTGCGCAACAAATTGGAACAAACGGCCGCTACCCGTGCGGAAACCGAGTTCCGGACTACGGCGATTAAACTGGCTGTTTCGAATGCAACAGTGGACTTGCCGGAAGTAATGGTGGAGCAGCGCATTGATAACATGATCAATGATCTGGACATCAACTTGCAAAGCCGGGGTATGCGTTTGGAGCAGTACTTGGCTTTTTCCAAAATGGACATGGCGGCATTGAAAGAGCAGTATCGCGAGCCGGCTACAGAAGCGGTAAAAGGCGATATGGTCTTAGAAGCCATCGTGAAGGCGGAAAATATTGAAGCGGCTCCGGAAGATTTGGAAGCGGAAATGGTTACTATGGCTTCCGCTTATGGCAGCAAAGTTAAAGATGTGGCCAAAATCATCCAAAAGCAGGGCTATACCGGTGCATTCTTGCAGTCCATTCTGCGTAAAAAAGCAACTCAGTTGATTTTGGATACCGTAGAAAAAGCATAAAGGGCTGTGTAATACTATCTAATTTAACTAGAAACTGTTGTCGATTTTCGGCAACAGTTTCACTACCATACAGAGAGGTGTGAAAACATGAGCTATGTGCCGATCGTTGTGGAACAATCCAGCCGTGGAGAACGTTCCTATGACATTTATTCGAGACTTTTAAAAGATCGTATTGTTTTTTTGGGCGGTCCCATTGACGATCATGTGGCCAATCTGGTCATTGCCCAGCTTTTGTTTTTGGAATCGGAAGATCCGGATAAAGACATCCATCTTTATATCAACAGCCCCGGCGGCGTGGTAACGGCTGGCATGGCTATTTATGATACCATGCAGTATATCAAGCCGGATGTATCTACCATTTGCATCGGCTCGGCCGCTTCCATGGGCGCGTTGCTTTTAACTGCAGGCGCTAAAGGGAAACGGTACGCTTTGCCGTATGCGCGGGTTATGATTCATCAGCCTCTTGGCGGCGCACAGGGGCAGGCAACAGATATTGAGATTCAGGCCAAAGAGATTTTACGGATGAAGGAGACTCTGAACGGCATTTTGGCTTCGCATACCGGCCAGCCATTGGAACGGGTCTGCCAAGATACGGAACGGGATTACTTCATGTCCAGCGAACAGGCGTTAGAGTATGGCATTATTGATTCCGTGATTCGGCGGGATGAACGAAATCCGAAGACTCCGGAATAGGAGAGTGAAACTATGTTGAAATTCGGAGACGATAAAAGCCAACTGAAATGTTCTTTTTGCGGCAAGCTGCAAGAGCAGGTGCGCAAGCTGGTAGCAGGTCCTGGCGTCTATATTTGTGATGAATGCATTGAATTATGCAATGAAATCATCGAAGAAGAGTTGGGAGAAGAAGTAGAAGTAGAGCTTACGTCGCTTCCTAAACCCAAGCAGATCAAAGATATTTTGGATCAATACGTCATTGGGCAAGAGGATGCTAAAAAGACCTTGGCCGTGGCTGTGTACAACCACTATAAACGCATCAACTACGGAGCGCGCAAGGACGAGGTGGAATTGCAAAAATCCAATATCGTCATGGTGGGACCTACCGGCAGCGGCAAGACGCTCTTGGCGCAGACTCTGGCGAAGATTTTGAATGTACCTTTTGCGGTTGCGGACGCTACCTCATTGACCGAAGCAGGCTATGTTGGCGAGGATGTGGAAAACATTCTGCTTAAGCTGATTCAGGCTGCGGATTATGATGTGGAACGGGCGGAAAAAGGGATTATTTATATTGATGAAATCGATAAAATCGCCCGCAAATCCGAAAACCCGTCCATTACCCGCGACGTATCTGGTGAGGGCGTGCAACAGGCGCTCTTGAAAATTCTGGAGGGAACGGTTGCCAGCGTGCCGCCTCAGGGGGGACGCAAGCATCCGCACCAGGAGTTTATCCAGATTGATACGACGAATATTCTCTTTATCTGCGGCGGAGCTTTCAGCGGCGTCGATAAGCTCATCAGCGGTCGCGTAGGCCAAAAATCTATGGGCTTCGGCGCAGAGATCAAGAGCAAGCACGAGGAAAACATCGGTGAATTGTTGCGGAAGATTTTACCGGAAGATTTGCTGAAATTTGGCTTGATTCCGGAATTTATCGGCCGCCTGCCGGTGATTGTCACGCTGGATGCGCTGGATGAAGAAGCGCTGATGCGCATTTTGGTAGAGCCCAAAAATGCGCTGGTGAAGCAGTATCAGAAGTTCTTGGAGATGGACGAGGTGCAGCTGGAATTCCAACCGGATGCGCTGCAGGCCATCGCCAAAGAAGCGCTTAAGCGCAATACCGGAGCTCGCGGGTTGCGCGCTATCATCGAAAGCATTATGCGTAATGTCATGTATGAGGTTCCTTCAAACAGTGAGATTAGCAAATGCACGGTGACGCAAGAAGCGGTTCTCCATCAAGCTGACCCCTTGTTGAGCAAGGAAAAAGAAAAAAAGGGGCGCGGCAAAAAAGAAGAGTCGGCATGAGCTAAAGCCGGTAGGGTGCACCCTGCCGGCTTTCTTGATAATGTGATTTAGAAAAAGAATCCTCGTAAAGGAGGACGTAGTAAATGAACAATGCAGAAATTTTCAACGCAAAACGTACCTTGCCCTTGCTGCCGTTGCGGGGCATTTTGGTTTTTCCTTATATGATCATCCATTTGGATGTGGGCCGTGAAAAGTCGGTCAAGGCACTTGAGGCGGCGATGCTTGCGGAGCGTCAGATTGTTTTGGCGACCCAGATGGATGCGCAAATTGACACGCCGACGCCCGAAGAAATCTATCGTTGCGGCACGGTGGCGGAGATTAAGCAATTATTGAAGCTTCCTGGCGGCACGATTCGTGTGCTTGTAGAAGGTTTGCGGCGAGCTCGCATTGAGTCGTACCTTGATACGGAAGAGTTTTTCCAAGTAGAAGTCAGCGAAGCCGTAGAGGATGTACAAGCGACGCCCGCCGTGGAAGCTTATAAGCGAAACATGGTAGAGGCTTTTGAAAAGTGGGCTAAATTGAGCAAGAAAATTCCGCCGGAAACTCTTGTCTCTGTTTTATCCATTAACGAAAGCGGGCGGTTAGCGGACTTGATTGCCAGCCATCTGGCATTGAAATTAGAAGATAAGCAAATGCTTTTGGAAGCGCTGGACGTGGAAGAACGACTGGAAAAGCTTTGCGATATTTTAGCCAGAGAATTGGAAATTCTTGAGTTAGAAAAGAAGATCAGCGGTCAAGTGCGCAAGCAAATGGAAAAGACGCAGAAAGAATACTATCTGCGCGAACAGATGAAGGCCATCCAAAAAGAGCTCGGTGACAAGGATGAGCGTATGGCCGAGGTGGAGGAATACCGGCGGCGCTTGGCGGCGTTGGAGCTGCCCAAGGAAACAGCGGATAAAATCGCCAAAGAGATCGACCGGTTGGAAAAAATGCCTTCTATGACGGCGGAAACGGCGGTTTTGCGCAACTATCTAGATTGGGTGCTGGTGCTTCCTTGGAAGGAAGAAACAGAAGACTTATTGGATATTACGGCGGCGGAAACCATCTTGAATGAGGATCATTACGGTCTGGAAAAGGTTAAAGAGCGTATTTTGGAATATCTTTCCGTGCGTCAACTGACGGAAAGTATGAAAGGACCGATCCTTTGTCTGGTGGGCCCGCCTGGCGTGGGTAAAACCTCCTTGGCTCGCTCTGTAGCGCGCTCGTTGGGACGGAAGTTTGTCCGTATTTCCCTGGGCGGTGTTCGGGATGAAGCGGAGATTCGCGGGCATCGGCGCACCTATGTCGGGGCGTTGCCTGGCAGGATTATTCAGGGAATGCGTACAGCGGGCAGCAAGAATCCGGTATTTTTGCTCGATGAAATCGACAAGATGAACGCCGACTTCCGTG
Organism: uncultured Anaeromusa sp.; assembly: GCF_963668665.1. Lineage (NCBI taxonomy): Bacteria > Bacillati > Bacillota > Negativicutes > Selenomonadales > Sporomusaceae > Anaeromusa > uncultured Anaeromusa sp. The sequence goes on from NZ_OY764902.1 coordinate 88,250, forward strand.
GAGATCCGTCTTCAGCGCTGCTGGAGGTGCTGGATCCAGAACAGAACAACACCTTTAGCGACCATTATGTGGAGCTTCCTTTTGACTTGTCGAAGGTGCTTTGGATGGTGACTGCCAATGTGCTGCACAGCATTCCCCGGCCGCTTTTAGACCGTATGGAGGTCATTCATCTGGCCGGGTATACAGAAGAGGAAAAACTGGAAATTGCCAAGCAGTACCTTTTGTCGAAACAGCTGAAGGAAAATGGGTTGAAGCCCAGTAAACTGAATGTGCCGGAGAAGGTATTGGTGCGCTTGATTCGGGAATACACTCGTGAAGCCGGTGTACGTGGCCTGGAACGGACCATTGCCACCCTATGCCGCAAGGCAGCGAGGCAGATTGTGCAAAACAGGAAAAAAAGCATCCGGGTGACGGAGAAAAATTTGGAAACCTATATGGGGATTCCACGCTTCCGTCAATCGCCAGCAGAGAAGAAGAATCAAATCGGCGTCAGTACCGGCTTGGCTTGGACGGAAGTAGGCGGTGATGTACTGCCTGTAGAGGTTTCTGTGCTTAACGGCAAAGGCGCTTTGCTGTTAACCGGTAAATTGGGCGAGGTCATGCGGGAATCGGCTCAGGCTGGCGTCAGCTACATTCGCTCTAGGGTCGAGGAACTTGGTATTGACGAAGAGTTTCATGCCAAAAAAGACTTGCATATTCATTTGCCAGAGGGCGCCATTCCCAAAGATGGTCCTTCGGCAGGAATCACCATGGCTACCGCTGTGATCTCGGCTTTGACAGGACGTGCGGTGAGGGGCGACTTGGCGATGACTGGCGAGATTACGCTGCGGGGACGGGTGCTGCCTGTAGGAGGCGTTAAGGAAAAGGTTCTGGCAGCTCATCGTTTGGGCATTCGCACAATTATTCTTCCTAAAGAAAATCGTCGTGATTTAGAAGACATTCCGGCGGACATCCGCAAGGAGCTTCGTTTTGTAGAAGTAGAACACATGGATGAAGTGTTGAAAGAGGCATTGGTGAAATAGGAATGAGTTCAGAAAAAGAACGGTTGGACATTATACAGGCGCAGTATGTCGCTTCGGCGGTTCGGCGCGACCAGTTTCCCGAAGAGGCGCTGCCGGAGGTGGCTTTTATTGGTCGCTCTAATGTCGGTAAGTCATCGTTAATTAATTCGTTGTGCCGCCATCGCGGCTTAGCCAGGACTAGCGGTACACCGGGAAAAACGCAAACTATTAATTTCTTTAAAGTGCTTATGAGGGAAGGGGAGGAGCGCCTCCCCTTCCATTTGGTGGACTTGCCTGGCTATGGCTATGCAAAAACGGGTCAGGAAAAACGTAAAATCTGGAGTCGCTTTATTGCAGACTATTTTACGCAGTCGCCCTATTTGCGCTTGGTTTGCCTATTAGTTGATATTCGTCATGCCCCGATGCCCAGCGACATAGAAATGTTTCGACGCTTGGCGGACAAGGGACTGCCGTTACAGCTGATTTTAACGAAGGCAGACAAGATTAGCAAGAATCAGGTGGCCTCTGCGGTAGCAAATGCGAGAAAATCATTGCAAACGCAAGGAATAGCCGAAGTGATGGCTTATTCGGCGCAAAATGGTCAAGGTCGGCAAGAATTGCTTGACTTAATTAAGCTTATTTTGTAAAATAAAACACATGAAAAATAGATTTCAAAGATGACTTATATATTTGCATATTGGTCTGGTTTTGAAATTGAATGGAGAAGACATGCTGACAGAGTTTGATAAAAAGCTGTTGAATATTCTTCAGACCGACCTGCCTTTGGCAAGCCGGCCTTTTCAAGTCTTGGCGGAGCGGTTGCAATGCCAGGAACAGACGGTACTGGAGCGATTGCTCTATCTGAAGACCCACGGTTATCTGCGACGCGTAGGCGCGTTTTTTGACTCCCGCCAATTGGGGTATGTTAGTACGCTGGTGGCGGTTAAAGTACAGCCGGTGCAAATGGATGCAGTAGCCAGGGCCATCAATGCCTATGCAGGCGTAACGCACAATTATGAGCGCGAAGGGGAATACAACCTCTGGTTTGCACTTATTTCTCCGAGCTTAGCGGAGGAAACTCGTATTTTGGAAGCAATTCGCGCCTTGGCCGGTGTAGAAGAAGTACTGAGCCTGCCGGCTACGGAAAAATATAAAGTAAGCGTGCAATTTACGTTGTAAGGTGGAGGAAGCCCGCAAATGGATCTAATTGATCGAAAAATTGTCATAGCCATGCAGGATGAATTTCCTCTTGTGCCGGAGCCTTATCGAGAATTGGCGGGGCGGATTGGTATTTCCGAAGAAGAACTGCTAACGCGTCTGCAAAAGCAGAAGCAAAGAGGCTGTATTCGTAAAATGGGCGCCGTGCTTCGGCACCGCGAAGTTGGTTATACGGCCAATGCGCTTTGCGCCTGGATTGTTGAAGAAGAGCGCTTGGCTCAAGTAGGGAGTATCATGGCGGCGCACCCGGCAGTAACACACTGTTACGCCAGGAAGAACGCACCGCAATGGCCTTATAATTTCTACGTCATGCTTCATTCCCAATCGCGGGAAGCATGTTGCGCCTTAGCGGCGGAACTTGCAGAGCAGGCAGAGGAAAGAAACTATACGATGCTCTTTAGCACACGTGAATGGAAAAAGACCAGCATGCGTTATTTCGCCGAACACGAATCAGTTTAAGAGCAAGGTGCCTGCTTCCCCGAAGGAAGAGGACTTTCTAAAGGGAGCAGGCTTTATTCTTACTCTTTTTTTACATTAAATTTTCTTAAAATAGTGCATTTTTCGTCTTAATTACTAGATATACAGTTTTTTCTGTAATGCAAGGTATCAGGCTTTCGCTCGCAAGCAAATTGCGACATTGAAACCGCATTAGCAGGCTCAATGTGCGAAAGATGAGATACAACTTGGAGTGGGAATTTTTTACGGGAGGTGATGAAGACCCTATGCGTGCGCCGTACAGCTCCTTTCCTCGGGGCAACTTCTTTCCAGCTGACGGTGCAGGAAGCAAAGCGGTAACACAATTTTTCCTAAAAGACGAAGCTTTTTTACAACATTATCTGTTTAGAGAAAGGAAGTTGACTACACATGACATGGACCCAAATGTATGATCCCATGGGCAGTTTGGCATTATCCTCGTTAGTAGCTGCTATTCCGATGATTATTATTTTCTACATGCTGGCGATTCGTCGTACTCCTGGTCACATCGCTGGCGCCGTTGCTGTAACTTCGGCGGTGTTGATTGCGATTCTCGCCTATAAGATGCCTGCTGGCATGGCCTTGTCGGTTACTGGCGTGGGCGCTCTTTACGGTATCTTCCCAATTTTCTGGATCGTTATTATGGCTATTTTTATTTACAATATTACAGTAGAAACGGGACAATTCGAGATCGTTAAGAACTCGATTGCCGCTATTACGGATGACCGTCGTCTGCAGGCCCTCTTGGTTGCCTTCGCTTTCGGCGCGTTCCTTGAAGGTGCTGCCGGTTTCGGTACGCCTGTTGCCATTTCCGCCGGCATGTTGGTGGGTCTGGGCTTCAACCCGCTGTATGCCGCTGGTCTGTGCTTGATTGCCAATACGGCTCCGGTTGCTTTCGGCGGTATTGGTATTCCGATTATCGTTGCTGGTCAGGTTTCTGGCGTAGATACCATGCAAATCAGCGCCATGGTAGGCCGTCAGTTGCCTTTCCTTTCCGTCATTATTCCGATTTGGCTGGTTACCTTGATGGCTGGCTGGAAATCCTGCATGGAAGTTCTGCCGGCTTGCTTGGTGGCTGGTGTTTCCTTCGCTGGTTTGCAGTGGTTCTCCTCGAACTACCTCGGACCAGAACTGCCCGACATCTTGTCCTCCTTGGCTGCGATCATTTCGCTGGCTCTGTTCCTGCGGGTGTGGAAGCCTGCTACGATCTGGCGCTTTGAAAACGAAAAAGCTCCTACGCTGCAGGTTAAGGGAACTGATTCTACTGCTGCCGTAATCAAAGCTTGGTCTCCGTTCATCATCCTGACGATTATGGTTATTCTCTGGGGTCTGAAGCCGGTTGCGGCCATGCTTGACACTGTAACCTTGAAATGGCTGGTTCCTGGCTTGCATAAAGCCATTATCCAGGTGGCTCCGATTGCGAAGAGCCCCAAAGCTATGGACGTTATCTTCAAAGTCAACTGGCTGAGCGCCGCCGGTACGGCGTTGCTTTTCGCAAGTATTTTCTCCTCCATGGTTCTGGGCGTTGGACCGAGCCGTTATTTCTCTATCTTGGGCCGTACTTTCAGCCAGTTGAAAAAGCCCTTGATTACCATTCCTTGCGTTTTAGGCTTGGCTTATATCATGAACTTCTCTGGCATGAGCGCTACCATGGGTCTGTTCTTGGCAGGCACGGGCAGCTTGTTCCCCTTCTTTGCACCGGTATTGGGCTGGTTGGGCGTGTTCCTGACAGGCTCTGATACTTCGGCTAATGCTCTCTTTGGCAACCTGCAGGCTGTTACGGCGCAGCAGGTTGGCGTTGATCCCGTTTTGACGGTTGCGGCCAACTCTTCAGGCGGTGTAACCGGTAAAATGATCTCGCCTCAGTCCATTGCTGTTGCTACGGCTGCTACCGGTTTGGTAGGCAAGGAAGGCGATTTGTTTAACTTTACGGTTATGCACTCCTTCGTGTTGTGTATCATTGTTTGTATCATGACTTATGCTCAGGCATATTTCTTGTCCTGGATGATTCCGCACTAAGCAGTAATTTTCGACAGGATGCGCAGGATGGAAGCTGTCTTCCATCCTGTTTGCTTTTTCATTGCTACATAGGAAGGGTCCATAGGCAGAGTATGGACTTTGTTTGGCTGGTAGTGTATTATAGAAGCAGACTTTGTTTGTAGGTGATACGATCGTGATGAATCAAGAACTTTTTGCATTGGCTCAACAAGATCTTGCGGCGTTGGAAGCGGAGTTGCTTTCAGTGGTGGATTCGCCGGTGGATCTGGTCCATAAAATTAGCGATCACCTAGTGCAGGCCGGCGGCAAGCGGTTGCGTCCTGCGCTCTATTTTTTGTGCGCACGCAGCAGCGGCGGCCAGCCGGCTACCATGATGCCTCTGGCTACAGCTATTGAAATGATTCATATGGCAACGCTGGTCCATGATGATGTAGTGGATTCTTCGCATACAAGGAGAGGGCGGCCGACAGCTAATTCGCTTTGGGGTAATCAGATGTCGGTTTTGACAGGCGACTATTTGTTTGCCAAGGCGTTTTCTCTGATTGCTACGCAGGTGAATCAGAATATGCTGCGCGTATTGGCGGATGTTATTTGTGCTATGTGTGAAGGCGAGATCATTCAAAATCAGTTTATTTTCCAGCTTGAGCAGAGCGAGCAAGAATATTATGCGCGGATTGCTAAAAAAACAGCTGACTTCATTGCCGCCAGCTGTGAATTAGGGGCGTTGTCCGCCGGCTTGACCGCAGAAGCTACCAATGCGCTGCGCCAGTATGGGTATGCCTTGGGTATGGCTTTTCAAATTACTGATGATATTTTAGATGTGACGGCTTCCAGTGCGCAAATTGGCAAGCCCGCTGGAAATGACTTGCGGCAGGGGATTATTACGCTGCCGGTCCTGCGAGCTTTGACGGTAGCAGAAGAGCGGGACAGCTTGCGCAGCTTGCTCGAGCAAAAAGTTGTGCTGAATGATGAGGAAGTCCGGCAAGCTTTAGACATAGTGCATGCATCTGACGGTGTTGCCTATGCTTATGCTAAAGTGGATGGGTATTTGCAACAGGCCAAAGAGGTGTTGCCTGATTGTTTGAAGGAGAATTTCCGAGAAACTTTTTGTCAGGTAGCAGATTTTGTTAATTTGCGTAAATGCTGAATAATCGGCTGTAATCCCCCAAAATGCACAAAAATAAAAGAACGGTTATAAACCGTTCTTTTATTTTTGTGCATTTTTATTGTTTTTTAAGCAGGATATTCGTATTCGGCAGCGAAGACATAAAGTGTTTGAAAATGGAGAAAACATTAAATTTATTGTGTATGACGAAGATTGAAGAACATCTTACTTTGTTTCTAAGAGCAATCTATTTTTTGCTTTTGGATAGAGTTGTGATTTTATGCAAGAAAAGAGGTGGATTGCCAGGGCGGCACGACTCGACTTTTTTGAGAAAGGAGGCAGTCAATTACGCTTAATTACGGTAACAAAAACAGAAAAGAACCAAAGCTGTATTGGCAGCCACGGTTCCACAGAGAACAAAATAAAGAGGGGTGTAGTTACGTATGACATGGGTACAAGGATATGATCCCATGGGGAATATTATACTGTCCGCTATTGTGGCAGGTATTCCCTTGTACATTTTGCTCTTTTTACTTGGCGTTAAAAAGACTCCAGGCCATTTTGCCGCCGCTGCCGCCGTCGTTTCGGCTTTGGTTGTTGCGGTTGCCGCTTGGGGCATGCCAGCAGGTTTAGCTATTAACTCGGTTTTTTGCGGCGCTGCTTTCGGCCTCTTCCCGATTGTCTGGATTGTAGTCACCGCGATTTGGGTCTACAATATGACCGTAGAATCGGGCGAATTTGAAATTATTAAAAACTCTTTGGCTTCTATTACTGAGGATCGTCGTTTGCAGGCCTTATTTGTCGCCTTTGCTTTTGGTTCTTTTATTGAAGGTACAGCCGGGTTCGGCACTCCGGTGGCTATTACCGCAGCCATGCTCGTGGGTCTGGGTTTCAACCCCGTGTACGCTGCAGGGATTTGCTTGATTGCCAATACGGCGCCTGTTGCCTTTGGCGGGATTGGCATCCCGGTTATTGTTGCGGCTCAGGTATCCGGACTGGATATCATGCATATCAGCCAGATTATTGGTCGTCAGTTGCCTTTCTTATCCATCATCGTGCCGTTGTGGGTGGCAGTTACCATGAGCGGGTGGAAGCGCTCCATGGAAGTATTGCCGGCCCTGTTGGTTGGCGGCGGCTGCTTTGCTGTTACCCAGTGGTATACAGCAAACTATGTTAGCCCGTACCTGCCTGATATTACCTCGGCTGTCGTAACTATCGTTGGTTTGGGTGTGTTCTTGCGTTTTTGGAAGCCCTCCAATATTTGGCGCTTCCCGGATGAAAAAGATACTGGCGCTGGCAAAGAAGAATTGCGTTATTCTTCTGGAGAAGTCGTTCGCGCCTGGATGCCTTACATTCTGTTGGCCATCATGGTCTTCCTCTGGGGCTGGGGCCCTGTTAAGAGTGTCTTGGGATCTACCAATATCAATATTCCTTGGCCTGGTTTGCATAATGCAATTTCCAAGGCTGTGCCGATTGTGGCTAAAACAACTCCTTATGGCGCGGTTTATACCTTTGGTTGGTTGTCTGCCGGCGGTAGCGCCATTCTGCTTTCCGGTATTTTGTCTCTCTTTGTTATTCCTAATTATGGCGTAGGCAAAGCGATTGCTTGCTTTGGCCGTACCATTCGTATGCTGATGTTCCCGATTGTCACCATTGCCATGATCTTGGGCTTGGCGTATTTGATGAACTACTCGGGCATGAGCGCTACCATGGGTCTGGCCTTTACGAAGACCGGAAGCTTGTTCCCGCTCTTTGCGCCAATCCTTGGCTGGTTGGGCGTGTTCCTGACTGGTTCGGACACTTCGTCCAATGCCTTGTTCTCGTCGCTGCAGAGAACGACTGCCGAGCAAATCGGCGCCGACCCCTATTTGATGGTTGCAGCCAACTCGTCCGGCGGTGTTTGCGGCAAAATGCTTTCGCCGCAGAGTATCTCCGTGGCCACAGCAGCTACCGGTTTGGTAGGGCAGGAAGGAACTATTTTCCGCTTTACCTTGCCTCATAGTATTGCGATGATCATTATTGTTGCTTTAATGACCTATTCGCAAGCCTATTTCCTGCACTGGATGCTGCCCCCGTTGCCTTAAAGGCTCGGTTTAAAAAGGAAGAGCGTCGCCGGTTTTGCCGGCGGCGTTCTTTTTTTAATGTACCGGAATTTTTAAAACGAACCGCGAAACACACGAAAGACGCAAAAGGGGTTTTTCTTATTTTTCATCAAAATTTACCTAATTATACTATATAAGGCGCTAAAAGGTAAATAGGGAAGATTAGGTCTTTCATACATAAAATTACGAAAAATATCGTACAAAATAAAAAAAATATAAAAGTATACAAAAAACAAAGCAGATGCAAATGAGACTTTGTTTTTTAAAAAATCTCGAAAACGAGAGTAAATAGGAGAAAGATAAAGAAATAAAAAGGATGTAGTGCTTCTGCATGAGTAGTTAAAAGGATAAGGGGCGAGAAGGAATTTGGTTACGTAAGTAGAATACATGAAAAGACAGAAAAAAATATAAAATATTAAAAAATAACACTAAATTGCGAAATGATAGGTAACCGGGTTACGCCGGCTTGCCGTGTTGCATTCCAAAGTATAGCGGGAAAGGAGGGGCGAGAAGACGCAGGAAGGCAATGAGTAGGAAGACAAGCTGAAATCCCGTTTTTTAAGGAGATGGAATAAGGAAGCAAAGGAGTGTATTGCATGACATGGGTTCAGACATATAATCCACTTGGTAACATTGTTGTCTCTGCCTTGGTGGCGGCTATTCCTCTATTTATCATTCTCTTTATGCTGGGTGTACGGAGGGCCAAGGGCCATGTGGCAGCCGCGTTTGGTTTGACCTCGGCGGTACTTGTTGCCATTTTTGCCTGGGGCATGCCTGCAGGCTTCGCAATTAATTCGGTATTGTATGGTGCGGCTTTTGGTATTTTCCCGATCGTTTGGATTGTTGTCACCGCTATTTGGGTCTACAACATGACGGTGGAGTCCGGTGAATTTGAAATTATTAAAAATTCTTTGGCTTCCATTACTGATGATCGGCGTTTACAGGCCTTATTCATTGCCTTTGCATTTGGTTCCTTTATTGAAGGCACTGCTGGCTTTGGTACTCCGGTGGCCATTACGGCGGCCATGCTGACCGGCTTGGGCTTTAACCCGATCTATGCAGCCGGTATTTGCTTGATTGCCAATACGGCTCCGGTGGCTTTCGGCGCTATCGGTATACCGGTAGTTGTGGCGGCGCAGGTAGCTAATCTGGATCTGATGCATGTCAGCCAGGTTGTTGGGCGTCAGCTGCCGTTCTTGTCCATTTTGGTTCCCTTGTGGTTGTGCGTGACCATGGCTGGCTGGAAACGGGCTATGGAAGTGCTTCCCGCCTTGGTTGTAGCTGGCGTTTGCTTTGCAGGCACCCAGTTCTTCACGTCTAACTATGTTAATGCTTATCTGCCGGATATCACTTCGGCAGTTGTGACCATTGTCGGTCTCTTGATTTTCCTGAAAATCTGGAAACCAGCTACTATCTGGAAATTCCCGGATGAAAAACAAACTGGTGAAGGTAAAGTTGAGCTGCAGTACAGTGTTGGCGAAGTGCTGCGCGCCTGGGCGCCTTACCTAATCTTGGCGCTGTTGGTGTTCTTGTGGGCGGATGACAAATTTATCGGCCTGAAAAAAGTTTTGGTGAATATTGATAAGCAAATGCCTTGGTTTGCGCTGCAGTGGCCGGGCTTGCACAACATGGTCATCAAAGCGGCGCCAGTTGTGGCTAAAAACACTCCTTACGGCGCTATTTACACGGTGAATCTTCTGTCGGCGGCTGGTACGGCTATTTTCTTCTCCGGTTTGCTGTCCTTGCTGATCATCCCCAACTATGGTTTGGGACGCGCGATGGCTTGCTTGGCTCGTACCACGAAGCAGTTAGTTTTCCCGATCTGCACCATTGCCATGATTCTCGGCTTGGCTTATATTATGAACTTCTCGGGCATGAGTTCCACCATGGGCCTTGCTTTCACGAAAACGGGGACTCTCTTCCCCTTCTTCTCGCCGATTCTTGGCTGGCTGGGCGTATTCCTGACCGGTTCTGATACGTCGGCGAATGCGCTCTTCGGCAGCATGCAGCGTACCGCTGCCGAGCAAATTGGCGTAGATCCTTATTTGACAGTAGCGGCTAACTCTTCCGGCGGCGTTTGCGGCAAAATGATTTCCCCGCAAAGTATTTCCGTTGCCACCGCTGCCACCGGCATGGTTGGTCACGAAGGAGACATCTTCCGATTTACAGTAGGACATAGTATTGCGATGTTGATCTTTATGGCAGTATTGACCTACTTGCAGGCGTATAGTTTGCATTGGATGCTACCTTAAGCAATCGAAGAGAGAAGGGCGGCAGGCGTAAGCCTGCCGCCCTTCTTAGTTGTCTTTTTTTTAGTTGAACGGTATAATGAAATACATGGATTTATGCAAGTGATAGCTAAGAAGGGTTGTGGCAATATGTTCAGCTTTAGCATGCCTGAACTGGTTTTGATTTTGGTGATTGCTTTGGTGGTTTTTGGACCGGGAAAATTACCGGATGTCGGCAAAGCCTTAGGGCGGAGTTTGCAGGAATTTCGCAAGGCCACAACTGTGGCAGGAGAAGAGACAAAACCGGAAGAGTCTAAAACTATTGACGTGAAAGCCGTGGAGAAGGAACAACAGGCACCGGAGAAAAAGTGAGGTTGCGCATGTCCGCAGATGATAAAGAACGTGAAGAGGAATCCCAGTCTGCCGTAATTAATACGGAGCCGGAAACACCAATGGAGGAAGACGAAATGTCCCTTGTGGGGCATTTGGAAGAACTGCGCCGGCGAATTTTAATTGTCTTGGTCGCCGTGGGCGTTGGTTCCGGCGTCTGTTATTTTTATGCAGAACAATTGGTAGCCATGATTACGGCGCCAGCGGGAAAATTATATTATTTAAATCCGATGGAAGCCTTTTTTGCTTATTTGAAGGTTTCTGTATTTGCCGGTTTTTTGTTGGCGTTGCCTGTTGTCTTATACCAAGTATGGGCCTTTATCGTACCGGCATTGACGAAGAAGGAACGCAAGATGCTGCTGGTGCTGCTTCCTTCTTCGGTGCTGCTCTTCTTTGTAGGCATTTTGTTTTCCTATGTTCTTGTATTACCGGCGGCTACGCAGTTTTTTATGGGCTTTGCTACGGAAACGCTAACGCCGATGTTTTCGTTAGGACAGTATTTGTCGTTTTTTGTTTCGATGCTGCTGCCTTTCGGCTTTGTTTTTGAACTGCCGTTGTTTGTAATTGTTTTGGCGAAAATGGGCATTATTACGTCTGCTTTTTTACGGGCTAAACGCAAAGTGGTTTTGGTAGGTTCTTTTATTGTGGGGGCGATTATTTCGCCGACACCGGATGTATTTACTCAGTCAATGATTGCCATTCCCATTATTCTGCTTTATGAGGCGAGTTTGTGGGTGGTGCGTTATGTACTGCGCCGCTGACAAAAAAGGTATTGCAGCAGGGAAGAGCATGCGGTGGACGCATTCTTCCCTGCTTTTTAGCGTCGCAGAAGCCTGTTGCAGAAATCTTTGATACAGCGCTTTGAAGAAACCGCAAAGCAGCAGGACAAGATGCAAGAGATATTGGTTTGGAGAGAGAAAGGAGATTGCTTGTGGCCTATAATGATTTACGGGAATTTATTCGCGATCTGGAGCAGCGGGGGCTTTTAAAGCGCATTCAGACCGAAGTGGATTGTGATTTGGAGATTACGGAAATTACCGACCGCGTTTCTAAGATGACCGGGGAGAAAAATGTAGCGTTGCTTTTTGAAAATGTCAAAGGGCATACCATGCCGGTCTTGATGAATGCTTTCGGCAGCATGGAGCGTATGGCTCTGGCTTTGGGAGCGGAGAAACTCGACGATATTGCTGAGGATATTGCGGAAATTTTTCGCTTGCCTCATATTTCTTTGCAAAACAAGCTTGATTTACTGAAGCTGATTCCGAAAGCGAAAAGCGCCATCAACTTTCCTAAGTACGTAAAGACCGGTCCGTGCAAAGAAGTTATTATTAAGGATGCGCCGACGCTGGAGGCATTTCCTATCCTGCAATGTTGGCCGGACGACGCCGGCAAATTCATTACGCTGCCGCTGGTTTTTACTAAAAACCCTCGTAATGGCAAACGCAATGTAGGCATGTATCGCATGCAGGTGTTTGACGGGCAGACTACAGGGATGCATTGGCACATTCATAAGAATGGCGCGGAAAACTTCCGGGCTCATCAGGAACTCGGGAAGGACCGCATTGAAGTGGCCGTGGCCATTGGCGCCGATCCGGTGCTGACCTATTGCGCGACGGCTCCCTTGCCGAAGGATATTGATGAAATGGTATTTGCCGGCTTTTTGCGCAAAAAGGCAGTGGAATTGGTGAAGTGCGAGACTGTAGATTTGGAAGTGCCAGCTCACGCGGAAATTATCCTGGAGGGGTATGTGCTGCTGGATGAACTGCGCCGCGAAGGTCCTTTCGGCGACCATACCGGCTATTACTCGCTGGCGGACGAGTACCCGGTATTCCATATTACCTGCATTACTCACAGAAAGAACCCTATCTATCCGGCGACGATCGTCGGCAAGCCTCCTATGGAGGACTGCTACATGGCGAAAGCGACGGAGCGAATTTTTCTGCCTGTGCTGAAATCGCAGATGCCGGAAATTGTGGATATCAATCTGCCTTTAGCTGGCGTGTTTCACAATTGCGCCATGATTTCCATCAAGAAAAGTTTTCCGCAGCACGCTAAGAAGGTGATGCATGCTGTCTGGGGGATGGGGCAGATGATGTTTACCAAAATGGTGATTGTTGTGGATGAGCATGTCAATGTCCAAGACGAGCAAGAGGTTTGGTGGCGCGTGTTCAACAACATTGACGCCCGGCGTGACATTGTGATGGTGGACGGGCCGCTGGATGTGCTGGACCATTCGTCGCCTATGCCTAATTGGGGCACTAAGGTTGGTATTGACGCCACGAAGACCTGGCCGTCCGAAGGCTACAGCCGCGAATGGCCGGATGAGATTGTCATGTCTCAGGAGGTCAAAGAACGAGTTGATGCGAAATGGAAGGAATTGAACCTTGAGTAAGATAAAAGCGCACATGGATAATATCGCCTTGTCGCATTCCGTATTTGCGCTGCCTTTCGCCTATATGGGGCTGGTGCTGGCCTCGGGGGGCTGGCCTGCGGGCAGCGATCTTCTGTGGGTAACCGTTGCCATGGTGGGCGCCCGCAGTGCGGCATTGGCTTTGAACAATTTAATTGATTTAAAATATGATCGCCTGCATCCGCGCTTTAAGGCTCGGCCGATGGTAACGGGCGCAGTGAAACCTTGGGAAGCGGTATTGCTAATTGCAGGCAGTCTGGCAGTGTTTTTATTTGCCGCCAGCCATTTGGACCCGATTTGCATTCCCTTGGCGCCGGTAGCGGTGATTCCATTTACTTTGTATCCTTATATGAAGCGGATTTCCTGGACTTGCCATTTGGTGTTGGGGCTTGCCCTTTCGATTGCGCCTATCGGCGCTTGGATGGCGGTAAAGGGCGAACTAACTGCGGCGATCGTGATTTTGGGTTTGGCAGTGGCGATCTGGATTGCCGCCTTTGACGTGATTTATGGCAGTCAGGACGTGCTTTTTGACGGACGACAGCGGCTGCATTCCATGCCGCTGCGCTTTGGCTTGCGGCGGGCGCTGTTTTTTGCCAAGCTGATGCATGTTTTTAGCATTCTCTGCTTTGTTCTTGCTGGCGTGCTGTTCTCCTTGGCTTGGCCGTACTACATAGGAGTGGCCTGTGCTGCAGCAGTGCTAGTGTATCAGCATCGATTGGTGGAGCCTGATGATTTGAGCAGGGTGACTCAAGCGTATTTTATGCGCAATGGGTTAGTGAGTATTTTAGTATTTGTTTTTACGCTTGTAAGTCTTTACGTATAGAAAAGGAGGCTTGTCCATGAGCGCTCGTATTTTGTCGGGGAAAGAATTTGCTCTGCAGATTAAAGAAGAAGTGCGGCGGGACGCAGGGGCGTTGCTGGAAAAGACCGGTGTGGTTCCCGGGCTGACAGTGGTGCTGGTCGGCGAGGACGCAGCCTCGCAGGTATATGTGAACAACAAGCACAAAGCCTGTTTGGAGCTTGGTATTCGTTCGGATATTGTCCGCTTGCCGGAAACGGCGAGCAAGGAAGAGCTGCTAACCGTGATCGCAGGTTTAAATCAAGACCGGGCGGTGCACGGTATTTTGGTGCAGCTGCCCTTGCCCAAGGCTCTGCGGACGGTGGAGCAGGAAGTGCTGCTGGCTATCGATCCAGCCAAGGATGTGGATGGCTTTCACCCTCTCAATGCGGGACGTTTAGCGGTGGGGGACGAGCATTTGGTTCCTTGTACGCCTGCAGGCTGCGTTAAAATGCTGGAGATGGCGGGACTGGAAATCAAAGGTAAGCATGCCGTAGTCATTGGCCGCAGTAACATTGTAGGCAAACCGATGGCGCAATTGCTGCTGGCCCGGGACGCTACGGTAACTATCTGCCATTCTCGAACCAAGGATTTGGCGGCTATGGCCCGTCAGGCGGACATTTTGGTGGCGGCTGTGGGGAAAGCGCATTTTGTTACGGCAGATATGGTGAAAGAAGGCGCTGTAGTGATTGACGTAGGCATTAACCGTCTGCCCAACGGCAAACTGGCGGGCGATGTTGACTTTGAACAGGTGCAGCATGTAGCTGGGGCGATTACGCCTGTGCCTGGCGGCGTAGGGCTATTGACCATTGCCATGCTGCTGGCCAATACGGTGAAGGCGGCACAGCTGGCGGTACGGTAAGAAGGAATTTTGGAGGAGGGTATTGCAGTGAAGAGTGATGTGGAAATTGCCCAAGAGGCAGTTATGAAACCTATCGCAGAAGTAGCGCAGCATCTGGGGATTCCCGAAGAAGGGCTGGAGTTGTACGGACGTTATAAAGCGAAATTGTCCAGAGAAGCCTGGGAGGCGGTGCAGAATCGTCCTGATGGCAAGTTGGTTTTGGTGACTGCTATCAATCCGACTCCGGCTGGGGAAGGGAAAACCACGACAACCGTCGGGTTGGGAGATGCGCTGCGGCGCTTAGGCCATAAGGTGGCCATTGCCTTGCGCGAGCCGTCGCTGGGGCCTTGCTTTGGCATCAAAGGCGGCGCAGCTGGAGGCGGTTACGCCCAAGTCGTGCCGATGGAAGACATCAATCTGCATTTTACCGGCGATTTTCACGCCATTACTTCGGCGCATAACCTGCTGGCGGCTGTCCTTGACAACCATATTCATCAGGGGAATGAGCTGAATATAGACCCGCGGCGCATAACCTGGCGGCGGGTGCTGGATCTAAATGATCGGGCGCTGCGCAGCGTGATCTGCGGTCTTGGGGGTAAGGTGCACGGCGTGCCGCGCGAAAGCGGTTTTGATATTACCGTGGCTTCGGAGATGATGGCTATTTTATGCCTGGCCAGCGATCTTGAGGACATGAAGGCGCGCATTGGCCGGATTATTGTTGGCTATACGTATGATAATAAGCCGGTGACAGCGGCGCAGCTCAATGTGACTGGCGCGCTGACTTTGTTGTTCAAAGACGCCATTAAACCCAACATGGTCCAGACGCTGGAGCATACGCCGGCCTTTGTACATGGCGGACCGTTTGCCAATATCGCTCATGGCTGCAATAGCGTGATGGCGACGAAGTATGCGCTGAAACTGGCGGATGTAGTGGTAACCGAAGCCGGCTTTGGCGCTGACTTGGGCGCTGAAAAGTTTTTGGATATCAAGTGCCGTTTTGCCGGCCTGCGGCCGAGGGCGACAGTCATTGTCGCGACCGTGCGGGCGCTTAAAATGCATGGCGGCGTGGCCAAAGAGGAGCTGGGCCAAGAAAACCTGGCGGCATTGGAAGCCGGTATGGCCAACTTGACCAAGCATATTGAAAACATGAAAAAATACGGCTTGCCGACAGTGGTCGCCATTAACGCGTTCCCGACGGATACGCCGGCGGAATTGGCCCGAGTGGAAGAGTGCTGCAAGAAGCTGGGCGCCGAAGTGGCCTTGTCTGAGGTTTGGGCCAAAGGCGGCGCAGGCGGCGAAGAACTGGCTAAGAAAGTGCTGGCGGCCTGCGAACAGCCTAGCGACTTCAAGCTGCTCTATGATGCAGCGCAGCCGATCAAGGAAAAAATTGCAGCCATTGCTAAGGAAATCTACGGCGCGGCGGATGTGAATTATACAGCAGCTTCGGATAAGGCCATTGCCGAGCTGAATGCTTTGGGCTATGACAAGACGCCTATTTGCATGGCGAAGACACAGTACTCCTTGTCTGATGACATGCGCAAGCTGGGAAGGCCGGAAGGTTTTACCATCACCGTCCGTGAAGTGCGTGTGGCCGCAGGGGCCGGCTTTTTGGTAGCCCTTACCGGCGACATCATGACGATGCCGGGGCTGCCTAAACGTCCGGCGGCGGAACGCATGGATATCGATGTGCAAGGCCGCATCAGCGGTTTGTTCTAAAAACTGGAGGAGGAAAAGCATGTACCAGATTGTACGTAAAGAAAGCTTGTCCGCTGACGTCAAGCTCTTTGAAGTTGCGGCGCCGCGCATTGCTAAAAAAGCGCAGCCGGGGCAATTTGTCATTGTCCGCGTGGATGAAGAAGGGGAACGTATTCCTCTGACGATTGCCGATTTTAACCGCGAAGCCGGCACGATTGTGCTGATTTTTCAGGAAGTGGGCGCCAGCACCCGTCTAATGGGGCAGTTGGAACAGGGCCAAAGCCTGCATGATTTAGTGGGTCCGCTGGGACAAAAAACACACATTGAAAAGCTGGGTACCGTCATTTGCGTAGGTGGCGGCATCGGCGTAGCGCCTGTGTATCCCATTGCCAGAGGCATGAAGGAAGTCGGCAATGAAGTGATTTCCATCATCGGCGCTCGTAACAAGGACCTTTTGATTTATGAAAAAGAAATGGCCGCTGTCAGCGATGAACTAGTGGTTACTACTGATGACGGCTCTTACGGCGAAGCCGGCCGCGTAACCGGCCCCTTACAGCGTCTCTTAGAATCGGGCAAGAAAATTGATTTGGTTATGGCTATTGGTCCGGTCATTATGATGAAAAGCGTAGCCGAAACAACGCGTCCTTTTGGCGTGCCGACGGTTGTCAGCTTGAACCCGGTCATGGTCGACGGCACCGGCATGTGCGGCGGCTGCCGTGTTTCCCTAGGGGACGAAGTTAAATTTGCCTGTGTGGACGGACCGGAATTTGACGCCCATAAGGTTGATTTTGACGCGCTGATGTCAAGACAACGCATGTATAAGAGCCAGGAAGCTCGCCATACAGAACACAGCTGCGGCGGTCACGGCCATCATGAAGGAGGGCAATGCCAATGTCACTCTCACTGAAAAAAACGCCTATGCCGGAACAAGACGCTATAGAGCGCGGTCGCAATTTTAAAGAAGTGACGTTGGGGTATTCTGACGAACAGGCCTTAACCGAAGCAGCGCGCTGTTTGCAGTGTAAAACCGCTCCTTGTCGTCAAGGCTGTCCGGTAGGTGTCGATATTCCCGGCTTTATCGGCAAGCTGAAAACTGGCGATGTTGCAGGCGCCAGGGAAGTGCTGAAAGACTACAACGGTTTGCCTGCTGTTTGCGGTCGCGTCTGTCCGCAGGAAGAACAGTGCGAAAAGTATTGCGTCCTGGCGAAAAAAGGCGAGGCTGTCGGTATTGGCCGTTTGGAGCGCTATACTGCCGATACAGCGCGCAACCAGGCTGTGCCGCAAGAAGAGGCGGCTCTAGCTGCGGCCGACGCTCAGAAAGTGGCGGTAATTGGCTCGGGACCGGCGGGCTTGACGGCTGCTGGCGAAATGGCCAAGCGCGGTTACAAGGTGACGGTATTTGAAGCCTTGCATCGTCCCGGGGGCGTTTTAGTGTATGGCATTCCCGAGTTTCGTCTGCCTAAAGACGAAGTGGTCCAGGCGGAGATTGATGCGTTGCGGAAACTGGGCGTAGATATTGAAGTCAACGTTGTTATCGGCCAGACCTACACCATTGACGAGCTGCTGGAAGAAGAGGGCTTTGAGGCCGTGTTCATCGCTACTGGCGCAGGACTGCCCCATTTTATGGGGATTCCTGGCGAACAGTATAATGGCGTTTATTCGGCTAACGAGTTTTTGACCCGCTGCAATTTGATGAAAGCTTACCGTTTTCCTGAATGCGCCACGCCCATTCATGTGGGACGTCGCGTCGCCGTTGTCGGCGGCGGCAATGTGGCCATGGACGCCGCCCGTACGGCTCTGCGTCTGGGGGCGGAGAAGGTCTATATCGTCTATCGCCGTTCCGAAGCGGAACTGCCGGCGCGGTTGGAGGAAGTGCATCATGCCAAAGAAGAAGGCATTGATTTTCAGCTTCTTAACAATCCGGTGGAGATTCTGGGAGAAGACGGCTGGGTACGGCAATTGCGCTGCATCCGCATGACCTTGGGCGAGCCGGACGCATCAGGACGCAGACGCCCGGAAGCGGTGCCTGGCTCGGAGTTTGAGCTGGATGTGGATACGGTGATCATGGCCATTGGCCAAGGACCCAATCCGCTGGTGCAGCAGACGACTAAAGGACTTGACGTCAACCGCCGCGGCAACATTGTAGCTGACGCGGAAACCGGCGCTACCAGCCGCGAAGGCGTTTTTGCCGGCGGCGACGTTGTTACCGGTGCAGCGACCGTCATCTTGGCTATGGGGGCTGGTAAAAAAGCCGCCGCCGCTATGGATGAGTACCTGCAAAACAAGCGCAAGTAATATAGTCAAACAAAAACACCATTGGAGGACCTTGCGGTCAGCCAATGGTGTTTTATGTTGCAGTTTAGTATGGCAGTCGCCATGTTTTTGCGACAAGATTTCCGCAAGCCTCGCCAAAATGGGCGGCAACGGAAGTTCCGCGAACTCGCTGGCGCTCAGACATACGGAACTTTTCTCCGTCGCCTTCCATTTTAGCGTCCTGAGGACCGCCTTGCTCCAAAAAAGTCGCAAAAACAACGGCTGCTGCCGCAACTTGCTAGTGTATCTTACATGTATCCATGCGGGAATTTACATCTTCTCTCTGGTTCCTCTGGTTTTTCTCTGTTACTCTGTGTTCCGTTCCTGTTTCTACTCTTATTTCAGCACTGCGCCGCTGTTGGCCGAGGTGACCATACGGGCGTAGCGGACCAGGTAGCCTTTATCCACTTTAGGAGCTGGCGGCTGCCAAGCGGCTTTACGCTTGGCCATCTCTTCATCGCTGATAGCTACATTGAGTTTACGGCCAGGGATGTCAATTTCGATGGTGTCGCCGTCTTGGACAAAGGCCAAGGGGCCGCCATCGCGGGCTTCCGGAGAAATGTGGCCGATGCAGGCGCCGCGTGTTGCGCCGCTGAAACGGCCGTCCGTCAAGAGGGCCACCTTGAGCCCCATGCCGGCGATAACGGCGGTGGGGTTGAGCATTTCTCTCATGCCCGGGCCGCCTTTGGGGCCTTCGTAGCGGATGACAACGATGTCGCCATTCTGCACTTTTTTGGCGATAATGGCGTCGATAGCGTCTTCTTCGGAGTCAAAGCATTTGGCTGGGCCAGTGAAGTTCAGCATATCCGGCGCCACGGCGCTTTCTTTGACTACCGCAGTATCAGGCGCTAAATTTCCTTTAAGGATGGCGATGCCGCCTTTATTCATGTACGGGTCTTCTACAGTACGAATGACATCAGGCCTTAAGATAGCGGCCTGGGCTACACGTTCGCCCATGGTGCCGTCGACGGTGCGGACGGTCAAATCAATGACCTTCTTTTTCGCCAGCTCTTTAATGACGGCGTTGATGCCGCCGGCCTCATTCAGATCCTGCAGATGATGGCTCCCGGCAGGACTGAGCTTGGCAATATACGGAGTTTTAGCGCTGATTTGGTCGAAAGTTTCCGGCACCAAGGCAACACCAGCTTCATGGGCGATAGCCAGTAAATGAAGTACGGTGTTGGAAGAGCCGCCGATGCCCATGTCGACGGCGATGGCGTTGTGGAAGGCGGCGGGCGTTAAGATATCGCGCGGTTTGATGTCGTTTGCCACCAAATCCAAGATGATTTTACCGGCTCTTTTGGCCAGCAGGCGTCGTTGGCCGTTATAGACGGCCGGGATGGTGCCGTTGCCGGGGAGCCCCATGCCAAGAACCTCGGTCAGGCAGTTCATGCTGTTGGCAGTGAAGAGGCCCGCACAGGAACCGCAGCCGGGACAGCCGGAGGCTTCGAGCTCTTCCAGCTCTTCCGCAGAAATTTTGCCAGCTTCAAAACGGCCGGCAGCCTCAAAGAGATTGCTGACGCTAATGTCCTTGCCTTGATGGCGGCCTGCCAGCATAGGTCCGCCGCTGACAACGACCGAAGGAATGTTCAGGCGGGCGGCGGCCATGAGCATGCCTGGAACAATTTTGTCACAGTTAGGGATGAGTACTAGGCCGTCAAAACCATGGGCTGTTGCTACGGATTCAATGGAGTCGGCAATGAGCTCGCGGCTAGCCAAGGGGAATTTCATGCCGTCATGGCCCATAGCGATGCCGTCGCAGATGCCGATGGCTGGAAATTCCATGGGAGTGCCGCCAGCGGCCAAAACGCCCTGTTTAGCAGCTTCAGCAATTTCACGCAAATGCATGTGACCGGGAATAATTTCATTAAAGGAATTGACAATACCAATGAGGGGCTTCTTCAACTCCTCAGGACCATAGCCCATAGCATAGAAGAGGGTACGATGGGCGGCACGTGTGGAACCTTTTTTTACAATATCACTGCGCAAGAAAAGCTCACTCCTTTTCCTCATGTGAGGTGTATTTGTTAAGATCATACACTGGAAAAATACATAATGCAAGATTGAAAAGTCGGAACGTTGTTGTCAACAAAGTGGTGTTGACAAGGATTGGGCAAGCAGGTATGATAAAAATAATTGCATAGAAAGTGAAGATGGGAAGAGTAGGCGTCGGATTGCGGTCAGAGAAAAGGCCCTTGGCTGTGAGGTCTTACGGAAACGATGGTTGAAGGTCCTCCCGGAGCTGCTGCGCTGAACCCAATAGTAGGCGCAGCCGTCGGCGGCTATGTTACAGCCGTTAGAGTCCGGGGCGACCCGGAGAAGCAAGGTGGTACCGCGAAATGAGGCTTTTTCGTCCTTACAAGAAGGATGAAAAGGCCTTTTATTATTGAAAGGGGAACAGGCATGACAGAACAAAACTTATCTAGTGTGTACGATCCCAAAGGTGTTGAGGAAAAATGGTACGCAGCCTGGGAAAAAGAAGGCTGTTTTCACGCAGAAACAGATGAGCAGAAAGATGCTTTTAGTATTGTAATTCCGCCGCCGAATGTAACAGGGCAGCTGCATATGGGGCATGCTCTTGATAATACGCTGCAGGATATTTTGATTCGCTGGCATAGAATGCGCGGCGACGATACCCTGTGGATGCCCGGCACCGATCATGCAGGCATTGCTACGCAAATTAAAGTGGAAGAGATGCTGAAAAAAGAAGAAGGCAAAAGCCGTTATGATTTAGGGCGCGACGCCTTTATCGAACGTGTTTGGGAATGGAAAAAGCAGTATGGCGACCGCATTACCAGGCAGCTGCGCAGCTTGGGCGCTTCCTGCGACTGGGAGCGGGAACGCTTTACGATGGATGAAGGCTGTTCTCAGGCTGTACGGGAGGTCTTTGTTTCTCTATACGAAAAAGGGCTGATTTATCAGGGACACCGCATTACCAATTGGTGTGTGCGCTGTCATACGGCGTTGAGCGATATTGAAGTAGAACATGAAGAAAAAGAAGGCCATTTGTACCATCTGCGCTATGAAGTGGAAGGCGAAGCCGGCCGTTACGTGATTATTGCCACGACGCGTCCTGAAACCATGCTGGGCGATACGGCAGTAGCGGTGCATCCGGACGATGCGCGTTATCAGGATTTAATTGGCAAGACTTTGCTTCTGCCTGTGGTGAATCGTCGCATTCCGCTTTTGGCGGATGATTATGTCGATCCTTCTTTTGGTACGGGGGCTGTGAAAATTACGCCGGCTCATGATCCTAACGATTTTGAGATGGGGCAGCGTCACAATTTAGAGCAGGTGGTGGTCATTGGCCCGGAAGGCAATATGACCGATGAGGCTGGCAAATACGCCGGACAGGATCGCTATGAGTGCCGCAAAGCGCTCCTGGCGGACTTGGAAGCGATGGGAGTTTTGGTTAAGGTAGAAAGCCATCCTCATGCGGTGGGGCATTGCCAGCGCTGCGGCACCGTTGTGGAGCCGCTGGTGTCTAAACAGTGGTTTGTTAAAATGGAACCTCTGGCGAAACCAGCGATGGAAGTGGTGCGGAACGGACAGGTGCAATTTGTGCCGGAGCGGTTCAGTCGTACGTATTTGAACTGGCTGGAAAATATCCGCGACTGGTGTATTTCTCGGCAGATTTGGTGGGGGCATCGCATTCCCGCCTGGTACTGCGAAAGCTGCGGTAAAACGATTGTTTCCCGCGAGGATCTGACGGTTTGCCCGCATTGCGGCGGCGCTGTGGAGCAGGACTCGGACGTGCTGGATACTTGGTTCAGCTCGGCTCTTTGGCCTTTTTCTACGATGGGCTGGCCGGAAAATACGGCCGAATTGCGGCAGTTTTATCCAACAAGCGTGCTGGTAACAGGCTATGACATCATATTCTTCTGGGTAGCGCGGATGATTATGATGGGCCTGGAATTCAAACAGGAAATTCCTTTCCGTCATGTCTTCATTCATGGTTTGGTGCGTGACAGTCAGGGGAGGAAGATGTCCAAGTCTCTGGGGAATGGCATTGACCCTTTGGAAGTTGTGGAAAAATACGGCGCCGATACCTTGCGCTTCATGCTGATTACAGGCAACACGCCTGGCAATGATATGCGTTTTTATTGGGAGCGCGTGGAAGCCAGCCGTAACTTCGCCAATAAAATTTGGAATGCTTCCCGCTTTGTGCTGATGAACCTGGAAGGTTTTAGCGGCCAGGCGCCGCAAGCAGAACAGCTGACCTTGGCGGATCGCTGGATTCTCAGCCGCTATGACAATGTGACTAAAGCTGTGACCGAGAATCTGGGCCGCTTCGAATTGGGCGAGGCCGCTCGGTTGGTCTATGAGTTTCTGTGGGGCGAATACTGCGACTGGTACATTGAAATGGCCAAACCGCGTTTGTACAACAAAGAGGAAGCGGCGCAGCGCGCGGTGGCTCAGTATGTGCTGTGGGAGGTTTTGGAAGGAACCATGCGCCTGTTGCATCCTTTCATGCCTTTTATTACCGAAGAGATCTGGCAGCATCTGCCGCATGAAGGCAGCAGCATCATGAAAGCCTCGTGGCCTTCTTCGCAGGCGGGACGGAGTGACGCTGCGGCAGAAGCACAGATGAACCTGATTATGGAAGCTGTTAAAGGCATTCGCAATATGCGGGCGGAAATGAATGTTCCCCCGGGACGGCGCAGTGAAGTGATTTTGCAGGCCGGCAGCGAAGAAGTGCGCAGCGTGCTGCAGCAAAACGAAGGTTATTTCCGTCAATTGGCGGCGGCAGAGCCTGTGACTTTGCCGGTAGTGGGGGCGGAAAAACCGGAAAACGCTATGGCGACAGTTGTAGCTGGGCTGGAAGTATATTTGCCGCTTAAGGGCTTGATTGACGTAGAAAAAGAAACGACCCGCCTTTCTAAAGAACGCGAGTCTCTGACCAAGGAACTGGCACGGATTACTGGCAAGCTCGGCAATGAAGGCTTTATGGCTAAAGCGCCGGCGGCGGTTGTTGAAAAAGAACGCGCTAAAGCCCAAGAATGCGAGGATAAATTAGGCGCAATCCGCGAGCGCATGGACTATTTAGCAACGTTGTAATCTACGGAGTTCTACAATGCGCCGCTGCCCCCAATGGTGGCAGCGGCGTTAGTTTTGCTATACCAGATTTATAAGTTTTGAGAGGCTGAAACAAGAGGAGTGGCAAGAGTTTGTGGACAACGAACTGCGAAACACACGAAAAACGCGAAGAAATTTATCAGGGAATAGGAGCTTTTCTATAAACGGCGGCATAACTGTATTTGAGACAAGATTTCCGCGCGACTCGCAAAAGTAGGAGGCGACGGCAGTTCCGCGAACTCGCTAGCGCTCAGACATACGGAATTTTTCTCCGCCGCCTCCTTTTTTTGCGTCCTGCGGACCGTCTTGCTCCCAAAAGTCTCAAATATAGTTACGGCCGCCGCAGGCTCATTCGTCCCCTTGCATTACTTCGCTGGCCTTTCTCTGTTACTCAGTTACTCTGTGTTCCCTGTTTCTTTAACTCGGCTTTTTGAAAGGAGGTTTTTCGATGACTTATCAAGAGTCGATTGCATACTTAGAAGGTTTGTCGCGTTTTGGCATTCGCCTGGGCTTGGAGCGGATGCAAGAGCTGGTAATTCGCTTGGGGCATCCAGAAAGAAAATATCCGACCATTCATATAACCGGCACGAACGGCAAAGGTTCTACGACGGCTTGCTTAGCGGCTATTTTGCAAGAAGCCGGGTTTCGTACCGGTATGTATACGTCGCCGCATTTGGAGCGTTATACAGAGCGCATGCGCATTGACGGCTTGGAAGTGGAAGAGGCTGTGTTTGCCGACGCTATTGAGCAAACCGCTGCGGCGGCGCAAGAGATGGAGCGGGACGGCTTGGAGCATCCGACACAGTTTGAGGTGCTGACGGCAGCCGCATTTGTCATGTTTGCGGCCATGAAAGTGGACTATGCAGTAATTGAAGTGGGTTTGGGCGGGAGTCTGGATTCCACGAATGTCATTGAAAGTCGTGTGGCGGTAATTACGAATGTGACGCTGGAGCATGAGGATCGCTGCGGCTCTACGATACGAGAAATTGCTGAACACAAGGCGGGCATTATCAAGAAAAACTCTCGCGTGCTGACGGCGGCGCAAGGGGAGGCGCTCGAGGTTATCCGGCGGCGGGCAGCTGATTGCGGCGCGGTAGTGCAAGTGCTCGGCGAAGAATGGCAGGCTCAGATGCAGTCGGTGTCTTTAACCGGAATTGCCTGGATGCTGCAGCAGCCTAACGGATCTAGTTGGCCTTTGCAGGCGCGCCTTGTGGGAGAACATCAAGTCTACAATGCTTCGTTGGCGGTGATGGCGGCGTTAACAGTAAGGGAAACCGCAGTGAATCAGGAAGCTGTTGCCCGCGGTTTGGCAAAGGCTTGCTGGCCGGGGCGCTTTGAAGTGTTGCGCACCCAACCGCCGTTGGTGATTGACGGAGCGCATAATCCGGCTGGCGCTGCGGTGCTGCGGCGCACGCTGGATCAAGTGTTTCCAGGGCGAGAGGTCCTGTTTTTGCTGGGGATTTTAAAGGATAAGGATATTGAAGGTATTACCGGCCTTTTGGTGCGGGAGCAGGACCGGGTTATTGCAGTGAGGCCGCTTTCGGAACGCGCCGCAGAAGCGGGTGATTTAGCAAGCCATTTTCCGCCGCACCAAGTGGAAGCGGTACCAGACTGGGAAGAAGGTGTAAACCGATTGCTGGAATTAGCGGAGCAAGAGCCTCGGAAAGTGGCTTGTGTAGCCGGTTCGTTATATTTATTAGGCGCAGTGAGGCCTCTTTTACTGCAAAAACTGCAAAACAAATAATTACAAACCGAGAAAGAATACAAAATATTTATACTATGCATGTTTATCTCTTTGTTTAAATTTGGTAAAGTTGTCTACGGAAAGTGACAAGGAGGAATGGTCATGCGAATTGAAGAGTTTGCTCAGCGTTTTTTTCAAAACGCCTTGCCGGAAGGTATGTGGCGTTATCATGGAACCAAGGGGATGGTGGAACCCTTAACGGAGGCGCCAATGCCGGGATCCAGTCCTGTCATTACTCTTGAAATTCTGCGGGGGCAGGCTTCTAATCAATTGCAGGCGCGCTCTTGGTTTCACCAGCAGCAGCTTTGGCAGGATCATGCGTCGTTTAGGTGCGAGGCGCATCCGCCGACCATTCGCGAAGCCTTGGGTGAGTTGTCGCACCAGGTCAGCCAGCAGTTGCCGGAAGATGTTTGGATGCGGCGGGAGTTCAAGTTTGACGTACTGGAATTACAGCAGGCCTTTGCGCCGTGGCATAAAATATAGAGAGAAAAAGCATTCCTGCATAAGGGATGCTTTTTTTGTACGCAACCGCCATTGTTTTGCGACAAGATTTCCGCAAGCCTCGCTAAAATGGGCGGCGACGACAGTTCCGCGAACTCGCTGGCGCTCAGACATACGGAACTGTTCTCCGTCGTCTTCCATTTTTGCGTCCTGCGGACCGGCTTGCTCCCAAAAAGTCGCAAAAACAACGGCGGCTGCCGCTGTTTACTAGCGTTTCCTCTGCTAACTCTGGCCTTTTCTCTGTTTCTGTGTAAATTTCCTAAATCCGTCGTGCCCTCCCTCTACTCCCTTTACTCCTGTTAAAAATCAGGTGCCTTTTTTTCTCCTGCGTACCCTCTATAGATGTCGGTTGCCATGCCATCCATGGCGCAACCGACCCTAGCCGCATCCAGCGCCGTCGCCGGTTCTCCTGTTCAATCCAACTCCGTCGTGCTCGCTGTCTCTTGTATCCGCAGCAGGGACAGGCTATAATTGGTGAAGAACTAGGATGCGGAGGATGTATATGAACGAAGTGGTTAGCAACGGTTGGGAACGGCGGCTCGCTTTTTTGATTGAACACTGCATTTACGCAGTGGCCTTTTTTTTGCCGATTTCTTTAGATGTCGCAAGTGTGTTTTTAATTACCGGTGCGCTGGGATGGGGCGTGAAATCATTATGGTTTCGCAAGGGCCGTCGCTGGCAAATTACTTTTCTGGATTGGGCGGTGGGAGCTGTCGTTGTTTTAGGGGCGCTTTCCATTTTGGTCTCGCCGGATCCTGGGTTTAGTCTTTACAATTATACGCATCTAATGGGCCGGTATGTGCTCCTGTACTATCTGGTGGTCTGCAATCTGGATTCGACGGAACAATTGCGCAAGCTCATCTGGGCGGTGCTTTGTTCGGCGTTTTTTGTGACTGTCTATGGTTTGTATCAATATGTTGTTGGTTTTGACATTTCTGCGACGCAATGGGTGGATGGCGAGCAGTTTCCGGAACTTAAGACGCGGGTGTTTTCAACGTTGGAAAACCCCAATCTTTTGGCTGGCTATTTAGTTATGATGATGGCGTTAGCCAGCGGCATGGCGTTTGCTCCTCGAAGCTGGAGGGAGAAGGGCCTGCTTTTTGCTCTAACGGCGTTATTTGGTCTTTGTTTGGTCTATACGTATTCGCGCGGCGCTTGGTTGAGCGTGGCGGCGGTTGTCGGCATCTACGGCTGGCTGTATAATCGGCGTATTTTTTGGATTTTCTGCTTGCTGCCGCTAGGCCTGCTAGTGGCGCAGGACAGCATTTTGGCGCGATTGACTTCTATTTTGAATCCAACAGATACTTCTTCTACTTTGCGTATTGCTTTGTGGGAGAGCACGGTAGCCATGATTGAGGACAACCCTTTTTCCGGTATTGGCTGGGGAGCGTACTGGATGGTCTATCCGGAATATGACTTTTTTATTAATGATGGCCATACTAAGATTTTTCATGCTCATAATATGTATTTGAATATCGCAGCGGAAATCGGTCTGCCTGGTTTTTTCGCCTTTCTGGCTGTAATGTATGGGCACTGGCGTAAGGCCAGAAAAATTCTGCAAGAAACGAAGGATCCTTGGATGGCTGGTCTGAGTTTGGGCTTGCTGGCGGCGCTGGGCGGCTTATTCTTTAACGGCTTGACTGACTATGTTTTGTTCAATATACAGCTGTCTATGCTGTTCTGGCTGTTGAACGCCATCATTGTCGTTGCTGCCAAGTCGATTTTCTTCTCAGAAGCGGGCGGAAATAGATTTTGAAATTTTTATAACTAAGTTGCAGGAATTTACATTAAATAAAGAGAATATAGATCCAAAAGCACAAAGCGTGTCAAGAGATGTTCATTCCAAATGCATCTTGACACGCTTTTGGTTTTATTAGAGAATTGTGAAAGCTCTAACTCAATTGTATACATAAAAGATTGTGTACAAGCGGTGGTGAAATAATGGAGCAGGAAAAAATGAATGCCTGGCAGAAAGAATGGCCCATAAAGGGCTTTGATTTCTCGCGGGCAGGTGACGGCGCTATGCAATTAAAAGACGTTATGCGTCGGTTGGGACTTCCAGGAGATGTAATTCGCCGGGCATCGGTGGGCGCGTATGAAGCGGAGCTGAATGTGATCATTCATGCACGGCGCGGTGTAATGCGGGCGAGCGTCACTGCTGAAGAAACGAAAGTGGTTGTGGAAGACGAGGGGCCTGGTATTGCGGATGTAAGCCAAGCCATGTGCGAGGGCTTTTCTACAGCGCCGCCTGAAATTCGTGAAATGGGTTTCGGCGCGGGGATGGGTTTGCCTAATATGAAGCGTTGCGCCGATGAATTGGTTATCGATTCGAAACCGGGTGTGGGTACGTCGGTTTCTATGTTATTTCGGCATCAGAGGGGAGCAGACCATGAGTGACAGCTATTTTCATTCGGTGCGTTTGATTGAAGCGCGTTGCCGGGGCTGCGTAGTCTGTGCTAAGCACTGTCCCATGGAAGCCATTCGAGTGCGCGCCGGAAAAGCGCGCATTTTGGAAGAACGTTGTATTGATTGCGGCGAATGCATTCGTCTTTGTCCGGCTAAGGCGAAGACAACGGTAACCGACGCCATGGATTGCCTGAAACGGTTCTCCTACAATGTGGCCTTGCCGGCGCCGTCGCTGTATGCTCAATTTCCAGCAACTGTATCGGTGGGACGAATTTTGGGGGGATTGCTGCAGCTTGGTTTTGATGCAGTGTGTGAAGTGGCTTTGGGGGCGGCTGACGTGACGGCGGCAGTGAAGCGATTGCTCCAGAAAAAAGAGATTCCGAAACCCTTGATTTCCTCAGCCTGTCCTGCGGTTGTGCGTCTGGTACAGGTGAAGTTTCCAGACCTGCTGCCTTGCCTGGTGCCTATGGAGGCGCCTGTAACGGTTACGGCTCGCTTAGCTAGAGCCAGAGCGGTTGAGCAGACTGGCTTGCCGCCGGAGAAAATAGGCGTTTGGTTTTTGACGCCTTGCCCGGCGAAGATGACGGCGGTGAAGCAAGCCGGCAGTGTTATTGACGGGGCTATCGCTATTTCGCATCTTTACGGGGAATTACTGGCTAAAGTTCACGATAAAAATTGCCCTGAGGTGGAGGTGGAGTCTAGCTGGCTGGGAGCCGGCTGGGCCTTAGCCGGCGGGGAAAGCCAAGGTGTAATGCAAGACAGCGTGCTGGCGGTGGACGGAATTGAGCAAGTCAGTCAACTGCTGGAACAGGTTGCTTTTGGTACGTTGGGTCAGGTGCGCTATATTGAGGCGCTGGCCTGCGCCGGAGGCTGTATTGGAGGTCCTTTGACGGCGGTTAACCGTTTTGTAGGCGAGACGCAGCTTCGCGGACGGGCTTCCATCTGGCCGTCGAAGACGCCGGAAAAACCTAGGGCCGTGGAGGTGCTGCCGTTGCCGCTGCCTAAGCCGGTACTGCGCCTGGATCAGGATATTCACGAAGCGCTGCGTAAAGTGGAAAGTATGGAAGAAATGCTGTACAAGCTGCCGGGATTAGACTGTGGCTCCTGCGGGTCGCCGAACTGCCGCGCTCTGGCAGAGGACATTGTGCAGGGGCAGGCCAGTGAAACGGATTGCGTATTTTTGCTGCGGCAGCGAGTGCGCGATTTAGCGCAAGAAATGAAAAGTTTGGCGGAGAAACTGCCGCCTTCCTTGGATAAAAGCGAAGAAGAAAGCTGAGGTGGAGGCTGTGCTGGTAGCGGATTTAACTCGGGAATTGCCGCTGAAGCTTGCCGGAGGGGCGCAAGGGTTGCAACGCGAAGTGCAGGGGGGGTTTGTTTCAGATTTGATGAGCTGCGCTTTAGCGCAGGCTGGCGAGGGAACGGTATGGGTGACCATGCAAAGTCATGTGAATTTGTTGGCCGTCGCTTCCTTGGCGGGAATGGCGGCAGTGATCGTTGCGGGAGGCGCTAAACCGGAAGCGGCGGCCTTGGCCAAGGCGGACGAAGTAGGGATGCCTCTTTTAGTAACGGACTTGCCCGCCTTTGATATCGTTTGCCGGCTCCATGCACTGGGCGTGGGCCAAGAAATATGCGATCTTATTTGACGGACTTGCATGTGCATACGGTGTTGTCTCCTTGCGCTTCAGTGGAGATGACGCCGTCTTTGGTGGTGGAGACGGCGCTGGAGTTAGGCTTGGATATTATCGCTGTTACCGACCATAATGCCGGTGACAATGCCAAAGCGGTCTGGCAGGCGGCGAGGCAGAGCTCATTAACGGTTTGGCCGGGGATGGAAGTGGAGTGCGCCGAGGAAGCGCATTTACTGGCGATTTTTGACGATTGGCCGGCGTTTGCGTCTTGGTGCGCCAAAGTGGACGGCTGGCGTAATGGCAGACTGAATCAGAGTCGTCTTTTTGGGCCGCAGTGGATTTTAAGCGCGGAAGATGAACTGCTGGGCGAGCGGGAGGAGTTGCTGCTTTCGGCGTTAACGGCGGATGCGCAAACTCTTTGCGAAGAAGCGGTTCGCCTGGGCGGGATGGTCATTGCCAGTCATGTGGATCGGCCAGCTTACAGCCTTTTGGGGCAGTTGGGAATTTGGCCGACGGAATTGCCCGTGGCGGCGGCGGAAATCTCAACTTGTGTGGCGACCGAAGCTGAAGCGCGGCGGAGATTGCCGCTTTTGCCGCAGGAGCTGCCCTTGGTGACGGCATCAGATGCGCATAGCTTAGATGCGCTTTGTCAAGGCGGCAAAGTGCAAATCATGATGGAAAAGCCTACGTTAGCCGAATTTCATCTGGCTTTGCAGGGCAAAGACGGACGTTGGCTGCGATGGCATAACCGTAATAAAGAGGAGAACGCGTAAAGGGGGAAACGATGATGAAATTATCGAAGTCAGGATGTGCGTGCGGAGGGGCTGGTGAGAGGTATGAAGAACTTGCAGCTATTCTTGCGCGCTATCAAGAGGCGCCGGGAGCTTTAATTCCGGTACTGCAACAGGCTCAAGACGCTTATGGGTATTTATCGCGGGAGGTGCTGGAACGGATTGCCGATGGCTTGCATTTGCCTATCAGCCAAGTATATGGCGTGGTGACATTTTACTCACAGTTCCATCTTAATCCGCGAGGGAAACATATTGTAAGGGTGTGCCAAGGAACGGCCTGCCATGTAAGGGGCGCTAAAGCAATTTTAGAAGCCATGGAAAAAGAGTTGGGCGTAAAGCCGGGCGAGACGACAGCAGACTTGAACTTCACCTTGGAAACCGTGGCCTGTATTGGCGCCTGCGGCCTGGCGCCGGTTATGATGATTGACGATGACACGTACGGCCGTTTGACGCCGGAAGGCATAGGAGGTATTTTGCAGCCCTATCGTGGACAGTCATGAAAGAGCTGTCGCTGCTTCTGTTAGAGCTTTTGCGAAATTCTCTGGAAGCGGGGGCGGCCCGTGTGGATATCCGCGTACGGGAAATTGGAGACTCTTTAACATGGAGGATTGCTGATGACGGGAGAGGCATGACGCGCCAAGAATGCAAAGAGGCGTTGAATCCTTTTTTTACGAAACGAACAACACGCGCTGTTGGCCTAGGTTTGGGTCTTTTAGATATGTGGACGCGACATTGCGGCGGCAAAGTGCGGATGATTTCCCGGCCTGGTTTAGGGACGATGCTTTGCGCTTCCTTTGGCAGAAGCCATCCTGATTTACCGCCTTGGGGCGATTTGCCCGGTACTTTGTGGACCTTGGCGGTGACAATGCCGCAAATTCATTTTCAATACCTGCATTATCGGGATGGGCGGCAATGGCAGTGGGATTCATCGACTACAACAGGGCTGGACATGTTGACTTTGAAAGAAGTGCTGGAGACAGGCTGGAGTGCATTGAAAGAGGAGGAACAAGCATGAAAACACTGGAAGAGTTAAATCGTTTGCGTGAACGCGTGCGGCAGGATATTCGTATTCGGCAGCAGACAGATACGCGGATTATTATTGGCATGGGCACGTGCGGCATAGCCGCCGGCGCGCGCGAGGTGCTTAAGTCAACCCTGGAAGAGGTGGCTAAGAGACACTTGGAAGGGGTCAGTGTACAACAAACAGGCTGTATAGGCATGTGCGAGCAAGAGGTTCTTTTGGATGTGGTGTTGCCGGGGCAGCCGCGCATTATTTATGGAAAAGTAACTCCGGACAAGGTGGAGCGCATTGTAGGCGAGCATGTGGTGAACGGGCGCATTGTCGAAGAATGGGTTGTGGCTAAAATAGATAACTAGGAGGAGGACCATGGAATACGTAAGGGCGCATGTATTGATTTGTGCCGGAACAGGCTGTACGTCGTCCGGCTCAAAAAAGGTGGAAGCCGCATTGCGGCGGGAGCTGGAGGAAAAAGGCTTAGCTCGGGAAATTAAGATTGTTGAAACCGGCTGTCACGGTTTTTGCGAGATGGGGCCGTTGCTTATTGTCTATCCAGAGGGCGTTTTTTATGTGCGAGTGCAGGAGGAAGATGTTCCAGAACTGGTAGAAGAGCATTTTTACAAGGGACGTATTGTGCAGCGGCTGCTTTACCAAGAGCCGTTGACGGCGGAACGCATTCCCAGTTATGAGGACATTCAGTTTTATCATAAGCAGCAGCGCTTGGTATTGGCCAATTGCGGGCATATCAATCCGGAAGTAATTGAGGAATATATTGCCGGCGGCGGTTATGAGGCCTTAGGCAGAGCTTTGACGACGATGACGCCGCAGCAGGTAGTAGACGAGGTTAAACTTTCCGGTCTGCGGGGGCGCGGCGGCGGCGGCTTTCCAACCGGCTTGAAGTGGAGCTTTGCCGCCAAGGAGCCGCAAGGGAAAAAATATGTAGTTTGCAATGCCGACGAGGGAGACCCGGGGGCGTTTATGGATCGCAGCGTGCTGGAAGGAGATCCGCACCGGGTGCTGGAAGGTATGCTTGTTTGCGGCTATGCCATTGGTGCGGACGAGGGCTATATCTATGTGCGAGCCGAATATCCTTTGGCCATCAAGCGGCTGAAGGTGGCTATCGCTCAGGCAGAAGCCATGGGCCTTTTGGGAGAGGATATCTTGGGTTCCGGCTTCTCGTTTCATATTAAGATCAAAGAAGGCGCTGGCGCCTTTGTATGCGGTGAAGAAACGGCTCTTTTGGCATCTATTGAAGGCAAGCGCGGCATGCCGCGTCCCAGACCTCCTTTTCCGGCAGTGGCTGGGCTTTGGGGCAAGCCGACAAATATCAATAACGTGGAAACCTTTGCAAATGTGCCGCAAATTATCGCCAAAGGCGGCGCCTGGTACGCTTCTATCGGTACGGAAAAAAGCAAAGGAACGAAAGTATTTGCTTTGACTGGCAAAGTGAATCATACGGGCTTGGCGGAAGTGCCCATGGGCATTACGATGCGGGAAATCATTTTTGATATTGGCGGCGGTATTCAAAACGGAAAAAAATTCAAAGCCGTGCAAATAGGAGGACCTTCCGGGGGCTGCCTGCCGGAAGAACTTTTAGACCTGCCTGTAGATTATGACTCTTTATTACAGGTGGGGGCTATGATGGGCTCAGGCGGTCTGGTAGTCATGGATGAAACTACCTGTATGGTGGATGTGGCTCGCTTTTTCTTGAATTTTACTCAGTCCGAATCCTGCGGTAAGTGTACGCCCTGTCGGGAAGGTACAAAACGCATGTTGGAAATTCTGACCCGCCTTACAGAAGGCGAGGGCCGAGAAGGAGACATTGAACTGCTAGAAGAACTGGGACGCAGCATTAAGGCGGCTTCTCTTTGCGGCTTGGGACAGACGGCGCCCAATCCGGTGCTCAGTACACTGCGCTATTTCCGTCACGAATATGAAGCCCATATCCGGGAGAAACGCTGCCCAGCCGGCGCCTGCGCTAAAATGGCGGCGTATTCGATTACGGATACATGCAAGGGCTGCGGTCTTTGTAAGAAGGTATGCCCTGTAGGGGCCATTTCCGGAGAAATCAAAGGGCGGCATGTTATCGATGCGCAAAAATGCATCAAGTGCGGCAGTTGTCTGGCTAAATGTCCATTCCAGGCCATTGTTAAAGGATAAGAAGCAAAGGAGCTGACTTATATGGATACGGTATGTATTACAGTGGATGGCCAGACTGTTGAAGCGCCCAAAACGGCTACTGTCTTGGAGGCGGCGCGCCTGGCCGGCATAAAGATTCCCACTCTTTGCCATCATCCGGAGCTGCACCCCGAGGGAAGCTGTCGTGTTTGTCTGGTGCAAATTGAGGGCGCCCGTTCGTTAGCGGCGTCTTGCGTGCATCCTGTGGCGGAAGGCATGGTAGTGCATACGCATAGTCCGGCGGTGCGGGATGCGCGCAAAATGGTGGTGGAATTGCTTTTGGCGAATCATCCGGCAGATTGTCTGGCATGCGAACGCAATGGCGATTGCGAGCTGCAGAGCATTGCCGCAGAACTTGGGATTCGACAGGTTCGTTTTAACGGGGAACGCCGGCGGGGAGGAAAGGATGCTTCCAATCCATCCCTTGTGCGCGATCCTGAAAAGTGTATTTTATGCGGTCGGTGTATACGGGCGTGTAGTGAAGTGCAAGGGGTTCATGTATATAGCTTCACGAAGCGGGGCTTTCATACGGAAGTGTCTCCTGCCTTTGGCATGGGCTTAGACGCGGCGGCCTGTACGTACTGCGGACGGTGCGCGGCTGTTTGCCCGACAGGAGCGATTACCATCAAAGATGATACGGCGCCGGTTTGGGAGGCGCTGACTGATGCAGGCAAGCATGTGGTAGTTCAGACAGCGCCGGCAGTGCGGGTAGCTTTGGGGGAAGCGCTGGGCTTGCCGGCCGCCAGCATCGTAACGGGGAAAATGGTGGCGGCCTTGCGCAGACTTGGTTTTGATAAGGTGTTCGATACTGATTTCGCCGCCGATGTGACCATTATGGAAGAAGGCAATGAACTCTTGCGGCGCATTAAAGAAGGCGGCGTGCTGCCGATGATCACTTCTTGCAGCCCTGGATGGATTAATTTTGCGGAGCTTTTTTATCCGGAACTGCTGCCGCATTTGTCGACAGCTAAGTCGCCTCAGCAGATTTTCGGCGCCTTGGTGAAAACCTACTATGCAGAAAAAAGCGGGATTAAGGCGGAGGATATTGTCTCTGTTTCGGTAATGCCCTGTACGGCGAAGAAAGCCGAAGCGGTGCGCCCGGAAATGTGTGACAGCGGCTTTCGGGATGTGGATTATGTACTGACAACCCAGGAACTAGCGGCTATGATTCGTGAAGCCGGCTTGGATTTTGAAGCGTTGCCAGAAGAAGAATTTGACGCTCCTATGGGTATTTCTACCGGTGCTGGCGTTATTTTCGGCAGTACTGGCGGTGTGATGGAGGCCGCCTTGCGGACGGTCTACGAGACGGTAACTGGCTGTGCTCTAGCAAAAGTGGAACTGCGTGAAGTACGCGGCCTGGAAGGAATTCGGGAAGCGGAAATTGACCTGCAGGGCACAATCGTTCGCGTGGCCATCGCGCATTCGCTGCGCCATGCGAGAACGTTGCTGGAAAAAGTAAGAGCTGGTGAGGTTGATTACCACTTTATTGAGATTATGGCTTGTCCTGGCGGTTGTCTGGGCGGAGGCGGACAGCCGCGCAGCAAGATGGCGGACTTTCGTCAGCGTCGTATGGCGGCCTTGTACGAATGCGATGAAAGAAGCGGTTTGCGTAAATCCCATGAAAACCCGGCGGTGCAGGAGTTATATGCTTCGTGGCTGCAGGCTCCATTGAGCGAAAAGTCGCATCATTTACTGCATACGCATTACAAGCCGCAACGGAGAGGATAACCTGCTCTTGGCGTTTCTGTTTAAGCAGGAGCGTGTAAATGCTTCATACATTCAGAATAGAAGGAAAGGCGAATTTGCAGAATATAACAACATTCGCCTTTCCTTTTGTAATGCGATTTTTTATATTCTATAGAGGAGGATTTTGTCATTGTAGTGCGAATAACAAAATAAAGATAAGTAAAGTTAAAGAGAAAATAATGATTTTAAAGAACAAAATGAAATCCCAGTGGAGTAGGGGGATTGTTTGTTGAAAGAACATATCATGATTTCGAAGGCGACAATTGATCGTTTGCCGCTGTACTTTCGCACGCTGAAGTTGAGCCAAGAAGAGGGGATTGAAATTATTTCCTCGGAGGAACTGGGAAATCGCTTGGGCGTGACGCCAGAGCAGATTCGCAAGGATTTGGCTTCTTTCGGACAATTTGGGAAAAAAGGCGTCGGTTATTATGTGCGGGAACTCTTGCGCAATATCGGCGAGATCCTTGGTTTGCATCACAACTGGAATATTGCGGTTGTAGGTATGGGACATTTGGGTTGGGCCTTGGCGCATTACAAAAACTTTTCTTCCTTAGGTTTTAATATGGCGGCGCTCTTGGATGTGGCGCCGGAGCGTATTGGCATGGTTGTAAACGGTGTGGCCATTGAGCATGCCGACCAACTAGAAGAAATCGTTCGGCAGCGGCAGATACAGATTGCTATTATTGCCGTGCCGGCGGAACATGCGCAGCTGATGGTAGATCGCCTGGTGGCGGCTGGTGTCAAAGGGATTTGGAACTTTGCGCCTCGTAAGATTGAAGTGCCGCGTCAGGTGTCTTTAATTAACGAAGATTTGTCAGTAGGCTTAAGCAGTCTTTCTTATTATTTGACGCGTCAAGACTAGATGGAGTATTATAAATAAAAAAACTGCGGTGAATACGTGTATACATTCACAATCGAGCAGGATTTTTATAACTAAATATAGTAATTATATCTTGTATGAGTTTTTGTGTTATCGGTTCGTTTTGAAGCTGCATGGGTGTGAAAATGCCGTCAGTTGCCGCGAAACCGTCAATTGACGGCATTTTTGCGACCCTTTCCTTTTTTGCAGTGACTATCCTAGCTTGTTCTATATTGAACGCAAGGGTGTCGGCCCTGAAAAGCAAGGATTCTTACGTAACAGCATCAGTGCTGGAGGTGAGGTAGTAGGGAGATTACGTGCAAGGAATTTCCGGTAAAAATGCTTCTGTTGCCAGAACTAAGGAGGAGAGTTGTTAATGATTGACATTCGGGATCGCGTGCGCAATAAAGAACTGCATGCAAAGATTGTCAGCGCCGAAGAAGCTGCAGCCTTTATTAAACCCGGGATGAACATTGGCGCCAGCGGTTTCACTCCTGCCGGCTATCCGAAGGCTGTGCCTTTGGCGTTGGCGGAGCGAATGAAAAAAGAACCTTTCCAGATTAACCTTTGGACAGGCGCTTCCGTAGGCAAGGAATTGGATGGCGCTTTGATGGAGGTTGGCGGTATTGCCCGCCGTATGCCTTATCAGACCAACAATGATTTGCGTAAAGCCTTAAATGCGGGTAAATTGGAATACTTTGACCTGCACTTGAGCCATTCCGCCCAGATGGTGCGTTATGGTTTTCTTGGCGGCAAAGTGGATGTGGCTATCGTAGAAGCCTGTGCGATTACGGAAGAAGGCCATATTATTCCTACGACCTCTATGGGGAACACCGCATCCTTTGTACAGGAAGCCGATGTAGTTATCGTAGAAGTGAATACCAGCCAGCCGTTAGAGCTGGAAGGCATGCATGATGTCTATACGCCGGAAGATCCGCCGCACCGCAAAGCTATTCCGTTGTGCAAAGTTGACGAACGGATTGGAACTCCCTATATTCCCTGCGGTCCGGATAAAATCAAGTATATTGTCGCTTGCGACATCAAAGACGATGTGCGCGGTTTTGCGCCCATTGACGATGATTCTAAAAAAATGTCGGAACTGGCTATTGAGTTTTTCCATCAGGAAATCAAAGCCGGCCGGTTGCCGAAAAACCTGTTGCCTTTGCAATCTGGCGTAGGCTCTGTAGCAAACGCTGTTGTCACTGGCTTTGTGAATTCCGATTTTGAAAACCTTGAAGTTTTTACCGAAGTTATTCAGGACGGCATGCTGGATTTGGCTGACGCCGGAAAACTTCGCTTTGCCTCTGGTACTTCCTTCTCGCCGTCTCCGGAAGGCTTGGAGCGTTTGTATCAAAATATTGATGAATATCGTACCAAGATGGTTCTGCGGCCGCAGGAAATTTCCAACAGCCCGGAACTGGCCCGTCGATTGGGGATTATCGCCATGAATACGGCGATTGAATTTGACATTTATGGTAATGTCAACTCCACTCATATCATGGGCAGCAAAATGATGAATGGTATTGGCGGTTCCGGCGATTTCGCTCGTAACGGCTATTTGACCATGTTCTTCTCCACTTCAACGGCGAAGGACGGTGCTATTTCCTCGATCGTGCCTTTTGTATCCCATGTGGATCACAGCGAGCATGACATTGACGTCTTTGTTACTGAGCAAGGTCTGGCTGATGTGCGCGGCCTCAGCCCGCGTGAGCGAGCTAAGGTTATTATTGAAAACTGTGCTCATCCCGACTTCAAGCCCATGTTGCTGGACTACTATGAACGTGCTTGTAAAGCGACAAAAAATGCGCATACCCCGCACATTTTGTCCGAGGCCCTTTCGTGGCATGTCCGTTTTCAAGAAACGGGCACAATGAAATTGAAATAAAGAAAGAGTAAAGGAGGCCCTTTGTTAATGAGCAATGAAGTTTTGAAAGAAAAATTGGCAGCCTATGCAGCCAAAGTGGAAAAGGCTATTGCGAAAAATCCTGAACGCGGTAACCTGGCCCACAATCGTCTCTACACTCCGTTGGATATCGAAGGAACCGACTATGTCAACGATATCGGATTCCCAGGATCCTATCCCTTCACCCGTGGCGTACAGCCTACCATGTACCGTGGCCGTTTCTGGACCATGCGTATGTATGCCGGCTTCTCCACGGCGGAAGAATCCAACAAGCGTTACCGTTACCTGCTCGAATCGGGCAGCACCGGCCTGTCTTGCGCATTTGACCTGCCGACTCAGATCGGTTACGATTCTGACGACGATATGGCTGAAGGCGAAGTAGGCAAGGTGGGCGTGGCTATCGACTCGCTGGCCGACATGGAAATCCTCTTTGATCAGATTGATCTGAGCAAAGTATCCACTTCCATGACCATCAACGCGCCGGCTTCGGTACTTTTGGCCATGTACATCGCCGTTGGCGAGAAACAAGGCGTTAGCGCTGACAAACTGCGCGGCACCATCCAGAATGATATTTTGAAAGAGTATGCGGCTCGCGGTACTTACATTTTCCCGCCTAAGCCGTCCATGCGTCTGATTACCAATATTTTCGAATATTGCTCGAAAAACGTTCCCCTGTGGAACACCATCTCTATTTCCGGCTATCACATTCGTGAAGCTGGCTCGACTGCTTCCCAAGAAATCGCTTTCACTATCGCCAACGGCATTGCCTATGTCGATGCGGCTATTAAAGCCGGCCTGAATGTTGATGATTTCGCTGGACGTTTGTCCTTCTTCTGGAATGCTCATAACAACGTGTTGGAAGAAGTTGCGAAATTCCGCGCTTCCCGCCGCGTTTGGGCTAAAATCATGAAAGAGCGCTTTGGCGCTACGAACCCTCGCTCCTGGATGCTGCGCGTGCATACCCAGACTGCTGGTTCCATGCTGACGGCGCAACAGCCGGACAACAACATTGTCCGCGTGGCTTTGCAGACCGCAGCTGCCGTTCTCGGCGGTACGCAGTCCCTGCATACCAACTCCAAGGACGAAGCGTTGGCACTGCCTACGGAAGATTCCGTACGCGTTGCTCTGCGTACCCAGCAGATTGTCGCTTATGAAAGCGGCCTGGCTGACGTCGTCGATCCGTTGGGCGGCTCCTACTATGTAGAAGCTTTGACCACCCAGATCGAAAGCGAAGCTCTCGACTACATCAAGAAAATTGATGATTTGGGCGGCGCAGTTGTAGCTATTGAAAAAGCCTATGTCCAAAAAGAAATTCAGGACAGCGCTTATAAATGGCAAATGGAAGTGGAACGCAAAGAGCGCGTCATCGTTGGCGTCAATAAGTTCCAAATCGAAGAAAAGCCTGTTGAAGGTCTGCTGAAAATCGACGAGTCCGTTGGTAAGCTGCAGAAGGATAAATTGGCAAAATTGCGCGCTACTCGCGACAACGCTGCTGTTACTGCCAAATTGGCTGCTTTGGAAGCGGCTTGCAAAGGCGAAGACAATCTCATGCCTTTGATTTTGGATGCAGTTAAAGCGTATGCCACTTTGGGCGAAGTTTGCGGCGTAATGCGTAAAGTATTCGGCGAATATCAACCGGGAAGCACCCTGTAAGCGATAGAGTTAGGAGGCACAGCGAACGATGGAGAAAAAAATTCGTATATTAGTAGCTAAACCGGGCCTTGACGGTCATGACCGCGGCGCAAAAGTCGTGGCTCGCGCTTTGCGCGATGCAGGTTTCGAGGTTATTTATACCGGCCTGCGTCAAACGGTGGAACAAATTGTAGAGACATCTTTGCAAGAGGACGTCGATGTAGTGGCTCTGAGCCTGCTGTCCGGCGCTCATAACACCCTTTTCCC
Source organism: uncultured Anaeromusa sp. (assembly GCF_963668665.1). Taxonomy (NCBI): domain Bacteria; kingdom Bacillati; phylum Bacillota; class Negativicutes; order Selenomonadales; family Sporomusaceae; genus Anaeromusa; species uncultured Anaeromusa sp. Next base: position 128,612 of record NZ_OY764902.1, read on the forward strand.
GAAAGTTATTGCAGGCTTGAAGGAAAAAGACATGGCCGACGTACTGGTTGTTGGCGGCGGCGTTATCCCCGACAGCGACATTCCGTTCCTGAAGGAAGCCGGCGTAGCCGCCGTCTTTACCCCGGGAACTTCCACCGCTGACATCGTAGCCTTTATCAACGAAAACGTAAAATAAGCGTTTTAGCCTGTTTAGGCTATGTTAGGAATGTGTGGCCGTCCGCCCTTAGGCGGGCGGCCATAAGGTGGTGCATTTACCAATGAATATTGCAGAACAAGTGCTGGCAGGATCCCGGAGAGCGCTCTCTAAGGCGATTACCGCTGTGGAGAATGAGTACGATACGGCGGTAGACGTTATGAAAGCCCTGTATCCTCATACTGGCCGGGCTCATGTTATCGGCATCACCGGTGCGCCGGGAGCCGGTAAAAGCACATTGACCGACAAACTTGCCAAAGCTTATCGCCGCCAAGGCAAGAAAGTAGGCATTATTGCCATTGACCCTACAAGCCCTTTTTCGGGCGGCGCTATTTTGGGCGACCGCATCCGTATGGTGGATCTCACCATGGACGAGGGCGTATTTATCCGTAGTATGGGCACCAGAGGTTCTCTGGGAGGTTTGTCGCGAAAAACGGCGGAAGCTGTGAAAATCCTTGACGCTTTTGGTATGGACGTAGTATTTGTTGAAACCGTCGGCGTTGGTCAGTCAGAAGTCGACATCGTAAAGGCTGCGGACACTACTATTGTAGTAATGGTTCCCGGCCTGGGAGACGACATTCAAGCGATCAAAGCAGGCATTTTGGAAATTGGCGATGTCTTTGCCATCAACAAAGCGGACAGGGAAGGAGTCGACAAGCTCCATGTCGAATTAGACATGATGCTCGACTTAAATCAGGAGCATACCGACTGGAGACCGCCGGTGAAGCGGACGGTAGCCAGCCGGGATGAAGGCGTAACTGAGCTAGTGGAGACCATCGGCGAACATTTTGGATATCTGCAAACAAGCGGCTCCTTAACGGTGCGGCGGCGCGAGCGGACGAAAAACGAGCTGCTGGATTTACTGGACGAGGAAATTGGCAGGAAAGTTATGCGTCATCTGCAGGAGTCTGGAAACTTTGATCACTTGGTTATTCAAGTAGAGCAAAGAGAGAAGGATCCCTATTCGGTGGTGCGTGAAATTTTACACCAAGTGTTGCGCTGATTTCCTAGAGCAAGCTTAGAAAGAGGAGGTAGAACCGTGTTTAAAGCCTTGAAAGTAGACCATATCGGGATTGCAGTAAAAGATCTCGACCAGGCTAAAAAATTCTATACAGAAGTTTTAGGCCTGCAAGCCATGGGTGAAGAAGTAGTAGAAGAACAGAAAGTTCGCGTTTGCTTCATTCCTTGCGGCGACAGCGAAGTGGAACTGTTGGAGTCCACAAGTCCGGATGGCCCGATTGCCAAGTTCATTGAGAAAAAAGGCGAAGGCATCCAGCACGTGGCGTTCCGCGTGGACAACTTGGAAGCTGCGCTTGCTTCCTTAAAAGAGCAGGGTGTTCGTATGATTGACGAAAAACCACGCTATGGTGCCGGTGGAGCCAGCATCGCCTTCGTACATCCGAAAGCGACCGGCAGCGTGCTGGTGGAGCTGTCCGAGCGCAAATAGATCATTGCGAGAATCTACAGGAGGTGTACGATGGCTACTGTTCAGGAAAAAATCCAAGAACTGAAAGCCAATCAGGCCAAAATCATGCAAGCCGGCGGCGCAAAACGCGTTGAAAAGCAACATGCTACCGGTAAGCTGACGGCCCGTGAGCGCATTGAATTCTTTTTCGACCCCGAAAGCTTTGTGGAATTGGATCAGTTTGTACGGCATCGTTGCGTAAACTTTGGCATGCAGACGAAAGAAATTCCCGCCGAAGGCGTTATTACCGGCTACGGCACGGTTAATGGCCGCCTGGTGTATGCTTTTGCCCAGGACTTTACCTGCGAAGGCGGTTCTTTGGGTGAAATGCATGCCGCTAAAATCTGTAAAGTGTTGGATCTGTCCTTGAAAATGGGAGCTCCGATCGTTGGCATTAACGATTCCGGCGGCGCTCGTATTCAAGAAGCGGTTGACGCTTTGGCAGGATATGGCAAAATTTTCTACAAAAACACTCTGGCATCCGGCGTTGTTCCCCAGATTTCCGTAATCATGGGACCTTGCGCTGGCGGCGCCGTGTACTCTCCGGCTCTGACCGACTTCATCTATATGGTGAAGAACACCAGCCAGATGTTTATTACCGGTCCTGCAGTTATCAAATCCGTTACGGCGGAAGAAGTGACAGCAGAAGACCTCGGCGGCGCTATGACGCATAACTCCGTATCCGGGGTGGCTCATTTTGCAGCTGAAAACGATCAGGACTGCCTGGAGCAGATCCAGTACCTGCTGAGCTTCCTGCCCAGCAACAACCTGGAAGAAACTCCGCTTGTGGATACCGGCGATAGCCCGGATCGTATGTCTGACGAGCTCAACACCTTGCTGCCGGATAACCCGAACATGCCTTACGACATGTTCGACGTGATCCGTGAAGTGGTGGACAATGGTGAGTTCTATGAGTCGCATAAGCATTATGCGCAGAATATCATCACTTGCTTTGCCCGCATGGATGGTCGCGCAGTCGGCATTATTGCCAACCAGCCGAACGTTATGGCTGGCTGCTTAGACATCAACGCATCGGATAAATCCGCGCGGTTTATTCGTTTCTGCGATGCCTTCAACATTCCGATTCTCACCTTGGTTGACGTTCCCGGCTTCTTGCCTGGCGTTGATCAGGAATATGGCGGCATCATCCGTCATGGCGCCAAAATGCTTTATGCATATTCCGAAGCCAGTGTGCCAAAAGTAACCGTAATTACCCGTAAAGCGTATGGCGGTTCCTATTTGGCCATGTGCTCTCAGGACTTGGGCGCCGATCAAGTGTTTGCTTGGCCGACTGCTGAGATTGCCGTTATGGGTCCTGCCGGTGCTGCTAACATCATCTTCCGCAAGGACCCTGATGTGACTGCAAAAACCGAAAAATATGTTGAAGAGTTCGCAACTCCGTACAAAGCGGCTGAACGCGGCTTCGTTGACATCGTCATTGAGCCCAAGGAAACTCGTCCGCGCATTATTACGGCCTTCAACATGTTGTCCAGCAAGCGTGAGGCTCGTCCGGCCAAAAAGCACGGCAACCTCCCGGTATAAGGAAGGGTGAATGGCATGACAATTGATGCGAAAAATGTAAAACCCGAAGTAGTAGCGGTCATTGCCGCTGCAGTAGCTGCCATGATGGGCGGACAAGTCAAGGCGCTGCGGATTTCCAACGTTAGCCTGGCTTGGGCTCAAGCTGGACGCAGCAAGAATATGAATTCTCATTGATTGGTCTTCTAGATTTATAATCTTATAAATTGGAGGAATTTACACATGAAAAAATTTAACATTACTGTTAATGGTGCTTCCTATCAGGTAGAAGTAGAAGAAGTTATCGCAGCTCCGGCGAAAGCCGCAGCTCCGGCCGCTAAACCGGCCGCTGCTCCTGCTGCTGCTCCGGCCGCTCCGGCTGCCGCTGCTGCTCCGGCTGTTGTTGCTGATGGCGACACTCCGGTTAAAGCTCCTATGCCTGGCAAAATCATCCGTTTGGTTGCTGAAGCCGGCAAAGCCGTTAAAAAAGGCGACGTGCTGATGATTCTGGAAGCCATGAAAATGCAGAACGAAATCACTGCTCCTGTTGCGGGTACCCTCAAGTCCCTCAACGCTGTAGCTGGCCAAGGCGTAAAGCCTGGCGATGTTATCGCTGTTATTGGCAAGTAAGAATTTATAAGGCTAAAGGCGCTTCTCCTGGCGGGAGAAGCGCCTTTTCTCTTGGTTGCAGCTATTTACAGTGTGTGAGCAAATAGGGTACAATAAACCAGAGCGCTTTTGGGTTGCTGCTCTTTTTCTCAAAGCGTTTGGAGAACATGTAACATAGGAGGAGATTGGATGGCGGTCCGTACCGGCTCGTTGGGCAGGGGATATGGCATGTTAGCGCTTTTTGTAGTAACCGGCGCTGTATTTGGCGGTATGCTGGGAGATTTTTTGGCGTCCTCCGGCTGGCTTAGTCCACTGGCGCCTTATTTGACCAGAAAGTTTCCGCTATTGGAAATGCCTCCAGTGCTGGTGAATCTATACGTGCTGCAGATCCAGTTTTCTTTGTCGTTATATCCCAATTTTATCAGTTTATTAGGGATTATTGCCGCGGTGCTTTTGTTCCGCCGACTATAAGGAGTGAGAGCTATGCAGGTGAAGCTGGCTTCAGCATCTCCGCGTCGCAAAGAAATTTTGGAGTTGCTGGGGATTCCCTTTAGTATCGAAGTAAGTTCGGTAGAAGAAAAAAATGACGCACCGGTACCGCCGGATCAGTTAGTATTGGGGCATGCACGCAGCAAAGCGCTGGATGTAGCGGCGCATTCCGATCCGGATACGATTGTTATTGGTGCGGATACGATTGTGGTGTGCGAGGGTGTTGTTTTGGGTAAGCCGTCCGATGCGGAGGATGCCAAGCGTATGCTTGCTTTGCTGGCTGCCAGAACACACCAGGTATATACTGGCATTGCCGTTGTGCAGGGAAAACAGATTTGGAGCCATTGTGAAAAAACCGAGGTGGATATGGGACCTCTTGACGAAAGGGAATTGGCTGCTTATGTAGCAACCGGCGAACCTTTGGACAAAGCGGGGGCTTATGCCATCCAGGGCCAAGGAGCCCGTTTTATTCGCGGTATTCGAGGGTGCTACCAAAATGTGGTAGGACTGCCGCTGTTTGCGCTTGTCGATCTTTTACGTCAGACCGACCTTCCCTTGTGATGCGGCGGCCGGCGAGGACCATGCGGGAACTGCCGGAAAAAGAACGGCCTAGGGAAAAAATGCTGCGTCTGGGAGCAAGAGGCTTGAGTGATGCAGAATTGTTGGCTATTTTGTTGCGTACAGGCACCGTGGAAGAGTCAGCATTGTCCATTGCTCAAGGATTGTTGAAGGAGTATGAGCAGCCTGGCGGCGTAGCTTTGCTGGCTGCAACCAGGCCGGAAGATTTGTCGAAGTATAAGGGGATTGGCAATGTCAAAGCGATTACAATAACTGCTGCCATTGAATTTGGCAGACGTTTGTATGCGCGGCAAGCTTCCGGCGATATAACCAGCATCAGGCAGCCGGAGGATGCTGCGAATTGGTATTTGCATCGGCTGCGCTATGTGCAGCAGGAAGAATTTCATGTGCTGCTGCTTTCGACGAAGCATCAGGTCTTAGCCAGTTGCTGCGTCGCAGTTGGCACTATGGATGCAGCCCTTGTTGATCCAAGAAGAGTGTTTCAGGAAGCGCTTCGGCATCAAGCGGCTGCGTTGATTCTAGCGCATAATCATCCCAGTGGCGATCCTTCGCCCAGTAAAGAAGATATTGCCTTGACTTTGCGTCTGGCGGAAGCCGGCAAGTTGTTGGAACTGCCAGTATTGGATCATGTAATCATCGGCGACGGGCGGTTTGTCAGCTTAAAAGAAAAAGGCTTACTTTATTGAGAACAGCTAAGAAATATTTTGGTATGATGAAAAGGAGTATGAACATGAAACTTTGGAATCCTTTCCGGTCTCTATCGAGGGACATGGGAATTGACTTAGGAACGGCGAATACCTTGGTGCATATGAAAGGGAAAGGCATTGTTGTGCGGGAACCTTCGGTTGTGGCCATTCAGAAGGATAGCGGCCAGGTATTGGCTGTTGGCGAGGAAGCCAAGCAAATGATTGGCCGGACGCCTGGCAATATAGTGGCTATTCGGCCGCTGAAGGATGGCGTTATTGCTGACTTTGACGTGACCCATGCGATGCTGAAATATTTTATTCGCCGCTCGATTGAGACAAACACCGTTATTCGTCCGCGTGTGGTTGTGGGTGTTCCTTCGGGCGTTACAGAAGTGGAAAAGCGTGCCGTAATTGATGCAGCGATTCAAGCGGGAGCCAGAGAAGCGTATTTAATTGAAGAGCCGATGGCGGCCGCGATTGGCGCCGGTCTGCCCGTCCATGAGCCTATGGGAAACATGGTGGTTGATATTGGCGGCGGGACGACGGAAGTTGCTGTTATTTCCTTAGGCGGTATTGTGACCAGCCGGTCGATTCGTATTGGCGGCGATGAGATGGATGAAGCTATCGTTAATTATGTGAAGAAAAAATATAGCTTGATGATTGGCGAACGTACTGCAGAAGCAGTGAAAATGAAAATTGGCTCAGCGATTACGCGTGAAGAGGATATCGGCATGGAGATTCGCGGTCGGGATTTGGTTTCCGGCTTGCCGAAAACGCTGCACTTGAGATCAAGTGAGGTGCAAACAGCCCTAAGCGAACCAATCAGCGGCATTATTGACGCTGTAAAAATCACCTTAGAAAAAACACCGCCGGAACTGGCATCGGATATTATGGACCGAGGCATTGTTATGACAGGCGGCGGCGCCTTGTTGCATGGCTTGGACCGACTGATAAGCCGGGAAACCGGCATGCCTGTGTATTTGGCGGAAGACCCGCTTTCTTGCGTAGGCATTGGCACAGGCCGCGTTTTGGAAAGCATTGATCTTTTGAAGCGCGTACTAATGGCTTCTCCCAAAAAACTGGGTTAGAGAGGAGTCAAAGCCGTGGGGTGGTTCGACAATAAAAAACTGCCGCTGAGTATTGCGGCGCTGTTGCTGGTGATTTTACTGGTAACGGCAACGAAAGGACCTGTGCGTATTCCTTTTGTGGAAGCGGCAGCAGTAACGGTTCTTTCGCCTTTTCAGTATGTCTTTTCTTCGTTAGGACATGGCATTCACAGTACTGGATCGCAGGTTAGCGATCTTTGGAATGTGTATGATGACAATCAACTGCTGAAAGCGGAAGTGGAGCAATTGCGCCAGGAGCGCTCGCAACTGGCGGAAGTGCAGGCGGAGAACATTCGCTTGAAGGTACTGCTGGATTATAAAGCCAGCTCGCCACAGTTTGATCTGCTGATGGCGAAGGTCATTGCCAGAGATGCGTCTTCTTGGACCAATTCACTGACAATCAATCGCGGCGCCGACGATGGCGTAACTAAAGACATGGCTGTGGTTACGGCGCAAGGCGTTGTTGGCAGTGTTAGTAATGTATATGCGCATACTGCGCAAGTGCAGCTGCTCTTAGATCCTCGTAATGCCGTAGGCGCCTTGGTGCAGCGACCGGAATCAAGAGTGGCGGCAGTCCTGGAAGGGCATGCGGCTTCGCCGCAGCAGCCGCGCATGGTGAATATACCGCGTGACGCGGATATTATTATCGGCGATACTGTGGTTACGTCAGGCTTCGGCGGCATTTATCCCCAGGGCATTGCTTTAGGGGAAGTGGTTGATGTTGTGAACAGTGAAGGCGGGCTGCTAAAGTATGCAGTGATTAAGCCGGCAGTGCAATTTGATCGCTTGGAAGAGGTGCAAGTCCTTGTTGGTTCGCGGCAGCCGCCGCCTGCGCCGTTGGCGCCAGTGGCCAGCAATGCAGGGGGGAAAAAGTAGTGAAGCTTTTTGCCTGGTGCCTTAGTGTGATTTTATTATTGGCTTTGCAGACTACTTTGGCTCCGGCCATTTCCTTTAATGATATTCAACCAGACTTTGTCGTTTGCTTTGTGCTTGCCGCTGCGTTTTTAGGGGGCCGCACACCAGGAACGATCTGCGGATTTTTTGGCGGCCTTCTGCAAGATTTGGCGACAGGAGGAATTTTAGGCTTACATCTGATTCCTTTGACTATTATGGGATATTTGGCCGGCATGGCGGAGCGTAAAGTTTTTAAAGATCATAGTCTGCTGCCTTTATTGGCGGCCGGCGGCGCTACGTTGAGCGAAGGCGTTTTTGCAGTTTTTTTCCTCAAACTCCTTGGTTTGTCTTTGGGATGGGGCGAAAGCTTGTATGAGATTGTATTGCCTCAAGCGATTTATAATATGGCAGTGGCTGTGCCGGTATATGGCTTGGTTCGCCTTTTATACCGGATTCCCTAAGCGGTAATGATTGTGAAGCACGGCAATAGGTCTGTGCTTTCACTTGTTTTTTGAGGATGGTAAGCATGTGCAAAAAAGGCGAAAGTAGGGATGGCTGGTGCTTATAACCAAACGCTTGAGTCATCGCTTCGATGTCTTGTTTTTAATTGTCATTTTTATTTTTGTTGCCCTAATAAGCCGTTTGGCTTATTTGCAATTGTATCAAGGCGACTATTACAGCCTGCTGGCGGATGGAAATCGGATTCGTCTGATTCCCTCCTTGGCTCCTCGGGGCATTTTTTATGACCGCAATGGCGTCGCGGTCGTATCCAATCGTCCTGGCTTTACTGTTTCTTTGCTGCCCCTGGTGGGACCTGTGGAAGACTCAGTGCTGCAGCAGCTGTCGGCTATTCTAGTCATGCCTGTAGATGAAATCAAGCAGAAGCTGGAGCAACATGTTGGTTCTTTTGAACCGGTGCGTATCAAGACGAATGTTGGTGCGGATATTGTCACCCGCATTGAAGAACGGCGCAGTGAGCTAAAAGGCGTGATGATCGAAATTCAACCTATCCGCAATTATAATTTCAATGAAATGGCGGCGCATGTTTTTGGCTATGTCAGTGAAATTAACGGGGACGAGTTGGAAAAGAAAAAAGCGGAAGGTTATAAATCAGGCGATATTATTGGCAAATTTGGCTTAGAAAAGGTATACGATTCCGAGCTGCGCGGCGTGGACGGCGGCGGGCAAATGGAAGTGGACGTTACTGGTCGCCCGGTGACGGTGCTGGGAAAACGAGAGCCGCAGCCAGGAAATAATCTGGTGCTGACTCTTGATTCACGCATTCAAAAGGCGGCGGAAGAGGCCATGGATGCGCAACTTTACTATTTGCAGACGCAAAGTCAATTCCGTAACGCCCGGGCGGCGGCGGCAGTGGTGCTTAATCCTAAAACGGGCGAGGTTTTGGCGATGGCCAGTCGGCCGACGTTTAACCCGAATTTGTTTGCCGGCGGAATATCCAGCAAGGATTGGAATGCGTTAAACAGCAATCCTTTCTATCCTATGAATAATAAAGCGATTTCCGGTCAGTATCCGCCAGGGTCAACTTTTAAAATCGTCACCGGCGTAGCCGCTTTGGAACTTGGCAAGGTGACGCCGGAAGAAAAAATACTGGATACCGGCAAACACTGGCTGATTCCTAAGGGCAATGCCGAAGGCGAGGCGTTGGGGTGGATTAATTTCAATGAAGCCTTGTCCAAGTCGGATAATGTGTATTTCTATGAAATGGGTAATCGCCTTGGGATTGATAATCTTGAAAAATACGCCCGCCTTTTTGGCTTAGGTGATTATACCGGTATTAAGCTTCCAGGAGAAGCCGACGGTTTAGTGGCCAATCAACGTTATAAGAAAAAGGTCTTTGAGGAAGACTGGTATCTTTCAGAGACTTTTGACGCAGCTATTGGGCAGGGATTCCAGTTAGCAACGCCGCTGCAGATTGGCGTAGTGATGAGTCAAATTGCTAATGGCGGGCAGCGTTATCGGCCGTATTTAGTGAATAAGATTTTATCGCCAAGCGGCGAGACGATCAAGACCTTTGGACCGGAGAAAGTCGGTGATGCGCCTGTTTCTCCCAAAACGCTTCAATTAGTGAGAGAGGGACTGCGTGATGTAGCGAAAGAAGGCGGTACAGGCGCTTCGTTATTCCAAGACTTCCCGGTCAGCATTGCCGGCAAGACTGGTACCGCGGAAAATCCTCATGGCAGTGATCATGGGTGGTTTGTGGCTTACGCTCCCTATGAGGACCCGCGCGTGGTGGTTGTTGTGCTTGTGGAGCAAGGCGGTTTTGGCGCAGGTTCTGCGGGGCCGATCGTCAAAAAGATACTGGAAGCTGCTTTTAATCTCAATCAGCCGCCAGGTGAAGGTGCGAGGCTCCTTCGGCCCGGAACCATACTATAGATGTTGGAACTCTGGAGAGTAAAGAAGGAATCTCGATAGGAACAGAGAATATAAGCAAGAATGTTTTCATTTTTAGCGAGATATAGGGAGTCGTCATGCAAGATATGGTAGTGTTTAAGGGGAACCGGGGAGGCATTCAACTTTTCCTGGCTGATACTGACAATATGGAGGCGTTGTTTAAAGAATTGGCGGAAAAGCTAGCGAATGCATCGCAGTTTTTTCTGGCCGGTACGCGCCTGCAGGTAAAAATTCCTTCTTCCTGGCGGGAAGAAGCGGTCGAACAGGAAAAATTGACGCAGCTGCTGGCGAAGTACGAGTTGCAGTGGGAGCCATTTGAAGAAACGGAAGCAACGCCTCTTCAAACGGAAACCTTGTACGTAACAAGGACCCTGCGCAGCGGCCAAGAAATTCGCCATGAAGGCGATATTGAAATTACCGGGGACATTAATCCTGGGGCTGTCGTTGTAGCCGGAGGGAATATTCGCATTTTCGGCGCTTGTAGAGGCGTGGTTCATGCCGGGTTTCCATCAGACCGCAGCGCCTATATTGTTGCGGATCGCCTGATGGCCAGCCAGATTCGCATTGCCGATTTGATTGCCAGGGCGCCGGATGAGGTGTTGGAACAACCTAAACAGACGGAAATGGCCCGCATTGAAAACGAAATTGTTGTAATTGCGCCGATCGAGCAAGAGGAGGACTAACCATGGGAGAAGTTATTGTTGTTACTTCCGGTAAAGGCGGTGTTGGCAAAACGACAACAACTGCCAATCTTGGCACGGGTTTTGCATTGCAAGGCAAGAAAGTGGCGTTGGTTGATGCAGACATCGGCTTACGCAACTTAGATGTGGTCATGGGTCTGGAAAATCGTATTGTATATCATTTGGTGGATGTGGTGGAAGGCAACTGCCGTCTGAAACAGGCCATGATTCGTGACAAGCGCTATGAAACCTTATTTTTGCTGCCGGCGGCGCAAACAAGAGATAAATCCGCTGTTAATCCAGAGCAAATGAAAGCTTTGTGCGAGGAATTGCGGCAGGAGTTTGATTATGTGCTCATTGACTGCCCCGCTGGCATCGAGCAGGGCTTTAAAAATGCCATTGCCGGCGCGGACCGGGCGGTTGTGGTGACAACGCCGGAAGTGTCCGCAATTCGTGATGCTGACCGTATTATTGGTCTTTTGGATTCGGAGCAAAAGGAAAACACCCGCTTGGTCGTTAATCGTATTCGCCCTAAAATGGTGCAGCGCGGCGATATGATGAGTATTGACGATATTGTAGAAATTTTGGCGGTGGATTTACTGGGCATTATTCCAGAGGACGAGTTTATTGTCGTATCAACCAATCGCGGCGAACCGGTTGTGACCAACCCGGCGGCCGCTTCTTGCCAGGCCTATCGCAATATGGTGCAGCGCTTGATGGGCGAAGAAGTCCCGTTGTTGTCTTTTGAAGAAGAAGACGGCTTTTTTGGACGGTTAAAACGGATTTTGGGCCTGTAAGGAGGGACAAAGATGTTAGCACTTATCCAAAAAATTTTCGGACGTGAAAACAATGCGTCCAAAGATATTGCCAAAGAGCGTCTGCGTCTTGTTCTTGTACATGACCGGGCCAGTGTATCGCCGCAGATTATGGAAGCCATGCGTGATGACTTGATCAAAGTAATTTCCAAATATATGGAAATCAATGAACACGATATGGAATTCAGTTTGACAAATGATAAATCTGCAGTGGCGTTGATCGCTAATATTCCCGTGCAGCGCATGAAGCGTTAATAGGCCGTTTCCAGGCATGCAGCATGGCGAAAGGGCAGATCAAAGAGGAAGGAAACATCGCGTGCAATGCTTAACCGAAGACTATTGCGCAATCTTGACTGGACTCTTATCGGAGTAACCGTGTTGTTGCTTTTGTTGAGCCTGGTCATCATCGGCAGCGCCACGCACATCAATAATCCTTCAGAAGAACGATATTGGTTTGTGCAACGGCAAGGGCTGTTTGCTATTTTGAATTTGGTGCTGATAGTGGGGTTGTTGAACTTTGACTATCGTTCCTTAGGGCGGCTGGCGCAGCCGCTATATGGATTTAACTTGGTACTGCTTCTGGCAGTAATGTTTGTTGGACAGAGCGCGCTGGGCGCGCAGCGATGGATTCAGGTGGGACCCATTAGTTTGCAGCCTTCGGAATTTTCCAAGCTGATCATGATTATTGCTTTGGCAAAATTGTTAGAGGGGCGGGTCGGCAAACTCAACTCATTCCGGGAAATCTTACCGGTGTTCTTGTATGTGGCCGTACCTTTCCTGCTGGTGATGAAGCAGCCGGATTTGGGAACGTCCCTGGTGTTTTTAGCCATTCTTTTCGGTATGGTTTTTATCGCCGGGATTAATGCGAAACATTTGATGGCTATTTTTGGAGCCGGCTTGGCTTTTATGCCTATTTTTTGGCATTTTCTTAAAGAGTACCAAAAAAAGCGCTTGACTGTTTTTTTGGATCCTAACGTAGATCCTTTGGGCTCTGGCTATCATATTATTCAGTCGAAAATTGCTATTGGTTCGGGCATGCTATTTGGCAAGGGACTTTTTGGCGGTACCCAAAGTCAGCTGAACTTTCTGCCTGAAAACCATACGGATTTTATTTTTGCAGTTATTGGGGAAGAATTGGGCTTTTTGGGCGCTGTGCTGCTGCTGCTATTGTACTTTGTCCTGCTCTACAGGGGCGTTAAGATCGCCGGGGAGGCCAGAGACAATTTTGGTTCTCTTTTGGCGACAGGCGTAACGTCGATGCTGGGATTCCATGTGCTGGTTAACGTCGGCATGACTGCCGGCATTATGCCTGTGACGGGTATTCCTTTGCCTTTTATGAGTTATGGCGTCAGTGCGCTGACTACTAATTTGCTTAGTGTCGGCTTGCTGTTAAATGTTTATATGCGCAGACAGAAAATTATGTTCTGAAGAGGCCTGATGGCGAAACATATTGTAACAGGACGCCCCGTAGTGGTCATGCGCCTATTCGGTGCTATGGCGCTGGAGGCGTCTTGTTGACGTTTTATTAAGAGGAGGATGAGCATGCTTCAATTAGATGCGGCCATGCTAAGTCGTGTGGAAAAGCCTGCCCGTTATACTGGGCAGGAGTATAATAGTGTGCGTAAAGAATTGCATTCTGGGCTAGTGCGTGTGGCGTTATCCCTGCCTGATGTGTATGAAGTAGGTATGTCTAATTTGGGTTTGAAAATACTGTATCAGCTGCTGAATGAGCGAGAGGACGCCGCCGTGGAGCGAGTATACGCGCCATGGGTGGACATGGAGAAGGAGATGCGCCAGGCTGGCTTGCCTTTATATTCTCTGGAAACACGCACGCCGATCCGGGATTTTGAGTTGCTCGGTTTTTCCTTGCAATATGAAATGAGCTACAGCAATGTGCTGAATATGTTGGATTTGGCGGGGATTTCCCTTTTGGCGAGGGAACGTCAAGAGGATGAGCCGTTGGTAATTGGCGGCGGTCCTTGTGCGTTTAATCCAGAGCCTGCGGCTGACTTTTTTGATTGCTTTGTGCTGGGCGAGGGCGAGGAAGTCCTAGGCGAAGTGATTGCGCAGTACAGCGCCTGGAAACAAGCCGGCAAACCGGGCGGACGTCAGGAGATTTTACGTCGTTTGGCGACTTGCCGCGGCATCTATGTCCCCTCTTTTTATGAGGTTCATTATGATGAAGCCTCGTTTGATACGGCCATAACGCCGCTGCAGCCGGAGGCGCCGGCGTGCGTGCAAAAACGCGTGGTGGCAGACTTGGATGCGATGGGAACGGCAACGCGGCCCATTGTTTCTTATGTGGAATCGGTGCATGACCGGATTATGCTGGAGCTGTTTCGCGGCTGCACCCGAGGCTGTCGTTTTTGCCAAGCTGGCATTATCTACCGCCCGGTACGGGAGCGACAGCAAGAGACCTTACAGGCGCTGGCTAAGGAGATGCTAGATAATACGGGCTACAACGAAATGTCCTTAACCTCCCTGAGCTCCGCTGATTATTCCTGCTTGGAACCCTTAGTGGAGACATTGCTGGAGAAGCACAAAGCGGAGGGGGTTAGCCTATCGCTGCCGTCCCTGCGTATTGACAGCTTTTCGGTGGAGCTGGCTCATAAGGTACAGCAAGTGCGTAAAAGCGGTTTGACCTTTGCGCCGGAAGCGGGAACGCAGCGTCTGCGGGATGTAATCAATAAAGGGGTTACCGAAGAGAATCTGCGCCAAGCGGTCAGTGCGGCTTTCTCGTCTGGCTGGTCGACGGTGAAGCTGTATTTCATGATAGGCTTGCCTACGGAAACGGATGAAGACGTCTTGGGCATTGCTGATTTGGCGTATAAAGTAGTAGATTGGTACAAGGCTGTAAAAGGAAGAAAAGGCGTTAAAGTGACGGTCAGCGTTTCCTCTTTTGTGCCCAAACCGCACACGGCGTTTCAGTGGTTTCCTCAGAACAGCCGTGAAGAAATTGAGCGCAAGCAGCAATTGCTGCGCGAGCGAATCCGAGGCGGCGGTGTTTCGTTGAGCTGGCATGATTCGCGAACCAGCTTTTTAGAAGGCGCTTTTGCCAGGGGAGATCGGCGTTTGGGAGCGGTGTTGCTTGCAGCCTGGCGCGGCGGTGCGCGCTTTGACGGCTGGTCGGAGCATTTTAACTACCGGACCTGGATGGAAGCCTTTGAAGCTTGTAATGTAGATCCGCATCAATACGCCAACCGTGAAAGACGGTTTGAGGAGAAGTTGCCTTGGGACCATTTATCCTGTGGTGTGGATAAGGAGTTTTTAAAGAGCGAGTATGCAGCAGCGCTGGCGGAGACGCTAACCGAAGACTGTCGGCGGGGGGCTTGCGGCGCTTGCGGCGTCTGCCCGGCGTTGGGCGTTTCTGTGCAGGATTGGAGGAGCAAAAATGCATAAGGTTCGGATGGAGATTACCAAAGAAGAAGAAGTTTGCTTTATTTCGCATTTGGATTATGCCCGCGCCATGGAACGGGCCATCCGTCGGGCCAAACTGCCTGCGGCGTATTCCGAAGGGTTCAATCCGCACATGAAACTGGCCTTTGCTTCGGCTTTGTCGGTGGGAGTAACCAGCGAAGGGGAGTATATGGATTTAGAACTAACGGAGACGGTGGCGTTAGAGGACTGCGCCGCCAGGCTGAACCAAGCCTTGCCTCGGGGTATTCGCGTGAAACGGTTGTGCTATCTGCCGGAGCGCGCGCCCTCTTTGATGTCGCAAATTAATCGCGCTTCTTACCGCGTGGTTTTGCGTCTGCCCGAAATAGAAGCGGTTCAAGGGGCTGCGGCTTTTCAAAATGCCGCAACCGTTCCGTATACTAAGCTGTCACCCAAAGGAAATCGGGCGATTGACGCCAAGACGTATGTGCCGGGAACATTGACCGTGCAGCGGTTGTCAGATGAGGAGTGCGCTCTTTCTTTTTCCATTCGTATCACGCCTACAGGCAGTATGAAGCCTGTGGAGGTGGTTGAAGCGGCAGGAGCGTTAGCGGGGCAGGGACAACGCTGGCGGGCTGCGGCGCGGATTCATCGCGTGGGCTTGTACGTCGACGATGCGCAAGGCCAAGAGCAAAGCCTGTTTGGAACTGGTGAGGTTGTGGAGGCCATGCCGTCATGAGACGGTATTTGGTAAATGTGACCCCCGAAGAGACGCGTCTGGCTCTTTGCGAAGACGACATTCTTTTGGAAATTGCCGCGGAACGTCAAGGGGCAGGTCCGCTGGTTGGTAATATTTACAAGGGACAGGTACAAAATGTTCTGCCTGGGATGCAGGCAGCCTTTATTGATATTGGGACAGAGAAAAACGCTTTTTTGTATTTAGGCGATTTGCCGGAAGCTTCGGCGCAGGCCGGCTCCCTGAGTGTCGGGCAGGAGCTGATTATACAGATTGCGAAGGATGCAGTAGGCAGTAAAGGCCCCCGCGCTACGGCGCAGATTACTCTGCCAGGACGCTATGTGGTACTGATGCCTGGCGCTGATTATGTTGGCGTTTCCAGACGTATTGAGCAGGAAGAAGAACGAGAACGCTTGAAAGAGCTGGCTGAATCACTGCGGCCAGAGGGCATGGGTCTGATTGTGCGTACTGTAGCGGCAGGTTCAGGCCGGGAGGATCTGGAAAAAGATATAGCCTACCTTTGCAATCTTTGGCAAACTCTGCTGGCGCGGCATCAACGCAGCCAGGCGCCGCATCTGCTGTATCGGGATGCTGACTTAGTCATTCGCCTGATCCGAGACCAGTTCACCCAGGATATAGAGGAAGTGCTTGTGGATCAAGGCGATGCATACCAACGCATGCGGGAATTACTGTTGCGCATTTCTCAGGAACTGGCGGAGCGAGTGAAACTATATACAGCCAAAGAAGACATGTATGTGCGTTTTGGCGTGGAGGAGCAGCTGGCTCTTTTATCCGGTAGAGAAATCCCCTTGGACTGCGGCGGTTTTATTGTTATTGATCAGACCGAGGCGCTTACTGCAATTGATGTAAACACAGGGAAATTTATTGGTAAAAGTACGTTGGCTGAAACTGTGTATCACGCCAATCTGGAAGCGGCGCAAGTGATAGCTCGACAACTGCGGTTGCGCGATATCGGCGGTATTATCATTATTGATTTTATCGACATGGAGAGCGAAGAAGCGCGCCAGGGAGTTATGGAGGCGTTGCAAAAAGAATTGCGCCGGGATCGAACCAAAACACATGTTATGGGCTTTACGTCTTTAGGCCTATTAGAAATGACTCGCAAGAAATCGCGGCAGAGCATCGGCGCCTTGCTGCATGCGCCCTGTCCTTGCTGCAGCGGTCGCGGCCGCATTCGCTCCAGTGAAACTATTTTTTTAGAAGTAGCTCGCGAACTTCGGCGGCGGCAGCGGCAGAATTTGCTCCAGGGAAATGTGACACTGCAGTTGTCGGCTTTTCTGGCGGAACAGCCTTTTTTAGGACAGCGTTTGCGGCAATGGGAAAAAGAGTTTTGTCGTTCGTTCTCTATAGAGAGAAATACGTCCTTGCAACCAGAACAATACGTACTCCTAGGCTAACAGAAAAAGAAAATTTTAAGAAACAGGTAAAATGTATTGACTTGTTTGTACTTGCCTGTTATAGTAAGACCCAAGGAAAAAAAGAACAGGCAATGACCGGGAGAAGTACATCGAATTTCTTTTACAGAGAGCTGTGGGGCGCTGTGACACAGTAAAGAAGACGGTGGAAATACACTCGTGAGCTGCGGTCCGAACGGAATTTTTCCAAGTAGGATACGACGGAGCGCCACCGTTATCAGAGGCTAAGGTATCGGCATTGACCAGCCTGTACCTAAATGAGAGGCTTGCTTTGCAAGCAGGGTGGTACCGCGGATGCATGCATCCGTCCCTGAGAGGGGACGGGTGCTTTTTGTTTTTTTAAGGAGGTGGTTGCCATGGAAGATGGCTATGCCTATCAGATACAGTGCATTCAAAAAACGAGGGAAAAAATAAATGCGCCCTGCGGCGCCTAAAAGGAGATATTTATCATGATCGTAGTTATGAAAAAGAACGCCCACCAGGAAGACGTACAGCGTGTAGTGGAATACATTGAGCAGGCAGGCTTGCGTCCGCATCTTTCGGACGGCTCCACCCATACGATTATTGGCGTAATTGGCGCGCGGGAGGCGATTGACGTACTGGCCTTAGAAGCGTTGCCTGGTGTTGAAAAAGCAGTGCCTGTCAGCTCGGGGCTGAATTTGGTGAGCCGGGATGTTAAGGAAAGCAATACCATCGTAACGGTTGGCGACGCGCAGATTGGCGGTACAGAATTGGCCGTCATGGCGGGACCTTGCGCTGTGGAAAGCAAGGAACAACTGCGGGAAGCGGCCCTGGCGGTAAAAGCCGGCGGCGCTCAATTTCTAAGGGGCGGCGCCTACAAGCCGCGCACTTCTCCTTACGCGTTTCAAGGGCTGGAGGAGCAAGGCCTGAAGTTTTTGGCGGAAGTCAGTCAGGAAGTGGGCCTGCAAGTGGTTACCGAAGTGGTGGATGTGGAATCTTTGGATCTGGTAAGCAATTACGCGGACATGCTGCAAATCGGCGCTCGCAATATGCAGAACTTCAAGCTGCTGCAGGCAGTGGGCAAGAAAGGCAAGCCGGTTTTGTTGAAGCGGGGCTTGTCGGCGACGATTGAAGAATGGCTGCAGGCGTCTGAGTACATCTTGCGCGAAGGGAATTTTCAATTGGTCCTTTGTGAACGAGGGATAAGGACCTTTGAGCCATTCACGCGCAATACCTTGGACCTGAGCGCTGTTGCGGCTGCGAAAATGTTAAGCCATCTGCCGGTTATCGTGGACCCGAGTCATGCTACCGGTAAGTGGAACCTGGTGGCGCCGATGGCCAGAGCCGCCATTGCCGCTGGTGCTGACGGCCTGATGGTAGAAGTTCACCCGGAACCGGCGCGGGCTCTTTGTGATGGCAATCAGTCCTTGACGCCTAAGAATTTTAATCTTTTGATGAACGAGGTTCGCTCCTTTGCCGGTTTGATGGGTAGGAGCCTGTCGTGAAGCGGGTTGCGATTTTAGGCTTAGGCCTGATTGGCGGTTCTTTGGGCATGGCGCTGCGGAACAGCGGCGCCGATGTGTTTGTACATGGATTTGATAAAGCGGAGGCAGCAAGGCAGTTGGCGCTGGAACGAGGAGCTGCGGACATTTGCTTTGCTACCGCTGTTGAGGCGGTGGCGCAGGCTGACATTGTCATTCTGGCGACACCAGTACTGCAAATGGCGTCTTTAATGGCCGAAATTGCGGAAAAATTACCTGCCGGATGCGTTGTTTCCGATGTGGGAAGCACTAAATCGGCTGTTTCAGAAGCGTTAGAAGCGCTGTTGCCGGAGTATTGTTCTTACATTGGCGGGCACCCTATGGCTGGCGGCGAAAGAAGCGGCATGAAAGCGGCGCAAAAAAACTTGTTTCAGGGACAGTGGTATTTGCTGCTGCCTGGGAAAAGAGCTTCAGAGGCGCAAGTGGAAATGTTGCGAACCCTGCTGCTTCCCTTGGGGGCTAAGGTTGCCGTCATGCATCCTCAAGAGCATGACCAATGGGCGGCTGTAATTAGCCATATTCCCCATGTAACGGCGGCAGCGCTGGTGCATTTGTTAGCTAGGGCCGAGCTGGGAGACGCTCGGGTGCAAATGGCGGGGGGCGGCTTTCGAGACACTACGCGCATTGCTTCCTCAGATGCAGACATGTGGGCGGATATTTGCATTAGCAATGCTGCGCAGATACACCGGCAAATCGGGAAGCTGCAGGATATTCTTGCAGAATGCGCTCAAGCGGTTGAGGCCGGAGATCGGCAGAAGCTGCATGCTTATTTTTTGCAGGCACGCACCTTTCGGGAAAGCTGGCTGATGGATTTACGTTAATTTACTTCGGAAATTTGCAAACTTAAGGCAGGAAGTTATTAGTGAGCGACGAAGACCTATACAATATGTGAAAGTTATGTGAATTCCAAAGCGGAATTAACAGGACTGGATAGGTCGGGAGGCGCTTGGGATGCAACAATTTCGCCAGCAAGGAGCTTCGATGCTAGAACTGTTGGTGATTTGCTCAGTAATTATGATCTTGATGGCGGCAAGTGCGCTTTATTGGCGGCTGCCTAGAGGCGCCCCTACGGAGGTAGGGGCGCAACAGTTGGCGGCGGATTTAGCTTTGCTGCGACAGTGGTCGGTTAATACAGCCATGGGAACGTCGGATCGCCCTTATGAGCAGCCCGTATTTCCCTCGTTATATTTTGTTGGCGTTCCGATTACGGGCTATCAATTGCTGCGAAACGGAGCTGTTTGCAAGACCGTTCAACTGCCTGACGAAGTGGTAGTCAATTCTCCTTGCGGTCGTCAAGTTCAATTTAATCAAGCCGGGCGTATGCCTGTTGGCGTTACCCTGACATTACGGCGCAATCGTTGGCCGACGCAGGCAATGAACGTAGTCTTGGATATGCCGGGGCGGATTGAGGTGCGCAATGGCTGGATGTAAGAAGACGCAGGCAGGAATTATCTTAGCGGAAGCGCTGCTGGCTTTTTTTATCTTTTTCAGTGTCGGCGGCGCTGTTTTTGCTTTTTTGAAGACGGAATGGCTTGCTGTGCAAGAAGCCAAAGAGCGTTCGTTGGCGGCGCTGGCAGCGCAGGAAGAAATGGAACGACTGCGCACAGGGGAAGCTCTCCCAGGACAGGAAGAGCGGCAGCTTTCAGGAAGCTTGGTCGTGCAGTGCCGTCGAACGTTGCAGAGCAGCACAGCCAGCCCCTCCTTAAAGGAGGCGGTTGTATGGTTCGGCTGGCAAGGCGCAGATGGTCTCAGGCACGAACTGCAATACAGCACCTTGCTTCCTTGAGAAAAAGGCTTGGGATCGCAAATTCCAGGGGGGGTACTTTAGCGGAACTCCTGGTCGCCATGTTGCTATGGAGCGCACTGCTGAGTTGTGTAGTTCCTGCAGCTAAACTAGGCGTAGCGCTGACGCAGGAAAGTTTCACGCAAATTCTTTTGCAGAGGGAAGCTCGCTTTTTGATAGATGCTATTGCCAGGGATGTGATGCTGGCCAGCTATGTGGAGGCGCCGGACTCAACGCATTTAAAACTTTATATGAAATATCAGGCGGAAAAGCCTTGTACGAATGTCAGCTATTGCTTTGATCAATCTATGCTGTTGTTACGGCGGGAACAGAACGGAGGCGGCGCTCAGCCGGTAAGCAGCGGCGCAGGGGCCGTGCGAACCTTGCCGTTGCGCCATTGTGCGTTTACTCTTATTCATAGCGGCGGTGTAGACAACGTGCGCATTCAGCTGACAGTACAAGACGGGCAAAAGCTATTGTCGCTGGAAACACAAGCCGCTTCCTGCAGTGGTTGGGGGCGTGGACATGGGTTGTAAAGACCGAAGAAAAAGAGGGTCTATTCTTGTTTCCGTTTTGGTTCTTTGTTTTTTTCTGTTAGCTCTAGGAACTGGCATTGCAGCTTATGTACATAGCGAAGCGGCTACCGCCGCCGCCTTGAGCCGGGGAATTCAGGCGCAATATCTGGCAGAAGCAGGAATTCAGGATGGTATCGTCAAATTAGCTTCTGATAGGGCGTTTAATGGCTCGTATAGCCGTAACCTAGGCGGTGAAGGAACTTATAAAGTAAGCATTTTAGCTCGCCAGCCCTGGCGTCGTCTGTTGGTGTCTCGGGCGAATTGCCAGGGAGAAGCACGGCAGTTAGTTGTGGAAGCCGACCTTTCCTTGACGCTTTCTCGCTGCTTGCTGGCGACGGAACGCGATTTGTTTTTGAGTGAGCAGGACTATTTGCAAGGCGTAGTTTCAGCAGGAGGAACGATACACGGCAGGCAAGGCGTTTTTGTGGATGGCCCTTGTTTAGGACAAAAAATTGAGACCGATGGGGGCGTGAGCGTGGGCGGCTGCCATCCTGCGGCAGACTTGACGGTGCCAATTCCTCCTATTGCTGGACACCGCGATGCGCCCTTGTTGTCGCCGGATCAATTTGTTAACGGCGATTTTTATTATTCCGGCACGCTGTTGCTGGTGCAGCCTTCGGTCGGTCTGGGGGCCAGCGGTACGGTTTATGTGGATGGCGATGTCTATGTACCTGCCTACTATCACTTTCGAGGTCCGTGGCTGTTGGCGGCGAGCGGCTCCATTATTGTCGGCCATGATGCCAAACTGGAACAAGTATGGTTATGGGCCGGACAGCATTTGACAGCGGGCGACCGGGTGCAGCTTGTTGGCGGAGCTTGGAGCAAGGACTTTCTTCAGATTGGCGAACAAGCTCATTTATACGGAGCTGCGCCGCCATTATTTTCAGAGCTTCCTTCTGCTAGTGCAGATGTCTTTTTGCTTCGTTCCTGGAATACTTACGAATTAAAGGAGGGCCTTTGAATGAATGTAAAAAACTGCATGGAAGAACTGGTCTGGAGCCATTTGGATCGCGTCTTGGATTCGTACCCTGAAAACGTCTGCCGCTGTCCGCGCTGCCGGAATGATTTGGCGGCCTTGGCGCTGAATTTTCTGCCGCCGCGCTATGTCGCCACAGACCGTGGCGAGATTTTTACTAAAATCAGAGGGCTGGAAGCGCAATTTACGGTCGATGTGATTAGTGCAATCAGTATGGCGGCGGTTATTGTTAATAAAAATCCTCGTCATACAGAAGAGTAAAGAACTTTGTGGGAGCGGATGCGGCAGATTTGGCGGCGACGGAAATCTGTGGCAGCTGTGGGGTTTGAATTTGGCGCCATCCATCTAACAGTAGCGGAACTGGGGCAAACACCTGACGGGCCGATGAGCTTACGGCAATTTGCTATTGAAGACAGGCCGCGGGGGGAGAAGGCGGTTTCTTCTCAAATAGCTGGGGAACTTCTGCGAGATGCCATAGGCCGTAACGGTATGCAGGCAGAAGTTGCTGTGGCGGGTATTGGAGCAGAGCACTCCTATTTTCAAGTGCTTCGCTTGCCGTTTATGCCTGAAAAGGAACTCTTGGAAGCAGCGCGCTGGGAATTGCAGCCTTTTCTGGCAGAGGAGGCTAAACAGTATTATTATGATGCGGCTGTTCTGGAGAGTGATTCTGTTGCTGGGGACACCTTGGTGTTTGCTGCTGCCGCACTTAGAGAGCGTGTTGACTGGCTTGCTGCTGCAGCCGGCGAGGCGGGAATGAAGCTGGCTGCGGTGGAACCTGAAGCTGTGGCTTTCGCGCGAGCCAACGGGGAGCCTGAAGAGGCGCTTTTGGTTAAGGTGGAAGCGGAACATGCGCATTTGTGTTTTGTTCATCAAGGGATTCCTGGGGCCGTCGAAACGATAGACGGAACGGAAACAGAGCTTTCTATAGTGGAATTGGCGGCAGTCTTAACGGAAAGAACGGCGGCTTATCAGGCTTTGCATGCGGAGTATCCTCTGCAAAGCATTTATTTAGGCGGCGAACTTCTAGAGAAAGAGGCGTTAGGACGAGTTGCAGCCAAACAGACTGGGTTGCCTGTGCTGCAGAATGCTTGCTGGCAGCAGGTAACCGCGGCGCCTCTTTTTGACAAGTCGTTTTTAGAGAAGGCGGCTCCGGCCTTATCTCTTAGCATCGGTTTGGCCATGAGGGGGGTCCAAAGTGGTTTGCGTTAACTTTCTGCCGCTAGCTCAACGCGGCGGCCGGGATCGGTTACAAAAATTAGTATGGTTTCTTACAGGTGTTTTTTTTGTTTTGGCAATGACTTTAAGCTTTTTTTATTTCTGCCTGTTGCAACGGCAAGAAGAAAAATGGCAGCAGGCTTGGAATCACTATCAGCTGTTGCTGCCGGTGGAGGCGTCCCGACGAGAAGAAGCACAGTTGCAGGAGCAAATTGAAAGCAAAGGGCGCCGTGTGCAGCAGGTCCTGCAGAGGAGCCTTCCTTGGGGCTCTGCCTTAGAAACTATTGGACAGAGGCTGCCGCCGCAAGTCTGGTTGCAGGAAATCAGTGCTGAAGCAGGCGGTCAATTGCGCTTAAAGGGGATGGCGCTTACGCAACGGGATTTAGTGGCTTTTATGAAGAATCTAGAGAACCAGCCGTCATTTAGCGGCCTAAGCCTAGGTTTGGTAGAGGCGGATGAGCAGAGGTTGGATCATTTTGAATTGTCGTTACGTTTTAAAGGGAGATGAAGGTTCCCTTGCTTTCTTTTTATCGTTTTTGGCAGAACCAGTCTTTGTTGCGTAAATCAGGTGCTTTTTTGGTGAGTGTTTTTCTTTTGTTTATGGGAATTGTTTTTTCTTATATTATGCCATGCCGCGAGCGGCTGCTGGCGTTGGAAGCGCAAACCAGGCAGCAAGAAGAAAAAAACGAACAATTGGAGAAGTATGGCTTGCAGGATCAACGTTCCAGGAAACTGTTGTTGCAAGAAAAGCATGTGTTGCTGCAGCAGAAACTACCACCGGGGCCGGAGGTGGGCTCGTTTTTGCTGGAGGTGGAGCAGGCGGCGCGAGATTCCGGGGTAGCGATTGTGCAGGTGCGTCCTAGAGAGGTGCAACAAGAGGCCTCATGGCTTCAGCTTCCTGTGGAATTGGCGGCGCACGGCTCGTTTCAAAATATGCAGCTTTTTTTGACGTCCCTGGGAAAACTGAATCGGTTGGCAGTATTGCAAAGCCTGGTTTTGCAGGATCAGCAAGAAAATGTGCAAGCAAAGCTTACTATTACTATATACTGTGATAAAGAGAATTGAAGCATAAAGCAGGAGGGCGCGATCATGATACGGTATTTGACTGCGGGAGAATCACATGGACCATCTTTGACGGTGATTATGGAAGGAGTGCCCGCAGGGGTAAAGCTGGAAGAGAAGTTGCTGCAACAAGAGATGGCGCGTCGGCAACAGGGCGTAGGTCGCGGCGGCAGGATGGCGATAGAAACCGATACAGTCCGGGTTACGTCAGGCGTGCGCTTTGGGGAAACCCTAGGTTCGCCTTTGACTTTGGTGGTGGAGAACCGGGATCATGCCAATTGGTTGGATAGAATGGCGCCTTTCGGGGCCCCCGCAGGGGAAGCGGTTACTGCCGTGCGGCCTGGGCATGCGGATCTAACTGGCGTATTAAAGTATGACCGTCAGGATGCGCGCGATATTCTGGAACGAGCCAGCGCTAGAGAAACGGCAGCGCGCGTAGCGGCCGGCGGGGTATGCAAACAGCTTTTAGCAGCCTTAGGCGTCCAGGTGCGTTCTCATGTTGTCAATTTAGGCGGCGTGGAATCACCGTTGCAAGGTATGGAGGCTTTTCAGGCTTGGCGGCAGCCGGATTCGCAGACAGCTTGTCTGGATGAGGCGGCTTCGCTGGCTATGAAACAGAGAGTAGCAGAGGCGCAGAGCACAGGCGATACCCTAGGCGGCGTGATCGAGGTCTTTGCAGACGGACTGTGGGCGGGACTTGGCACCTATGCCCAAGGAGATCGGCGCTTGGATGCGCGTTTGGCGGCGGCCATGGTTTCGATTCCCGCCATTAAAGGCGTTGAGTTTGGCGAAGGCTTCCAATATGCAAACTTGTCTGGAAGCCAAGCGCATGATGAAATTTTTCATGCTGACCCTAAAGGCTTTTTTCGCCGCACCAATCATGCCGGTGGTTTAGAAGGCGGCATGAGCAACGGGGAAGTGTTGTGGCTGCGCCTCGTAATGAAGCCGATTCCCACGTTAATGCAGCCTTTGGCGACGGTGGATTTGCGGACTAAGGCGGCCGTAGACGCCTGCAAGGAACGCAGCGATGTCTGTGCTGTGCCGGCAGCGGCAGTAGTGGCGGAAGCCATGCTGGCCATTACTTTGGCGCAGGTAATTAGCGAGCAATTTGGCGGCGATTGTTTCCAGGACCTAAAACACAACATCGCAGCTTATAAACGGCGTTTGGAGCAGCGAGCATGAGACGCAATCTTGTTCTAATTGGCTTTATGGGAACTGGCAAGACTACGATTGGTAGGATTTTAGCGGCAAGACTTGGCTACCCTTTCGTTGACAGCGATCGTAAATTAGAAAGCCAGGAAGGAAAAAGCATTTC
The DNA here is from genome assembly GCF_963668665.1 of uncultured Anaeromusa sp. Classification (NCBI taxonomy): domain Bacteria; kingdom Bacillati; phylum Bacillota; class Negativicutes; order Selenomonadales; family Sporomusaceae; genus Anaeromusa; species uncultured Anaeromusa sp. Next base: position 154,033 of record NZ_OY764902.1, read on the forward strand.
CGAGATTTTCGAGCAAGCAGGCGAAGAAGTTTTTCGCGGCAAGGAAAAGGAAATGATTGCTCGCCTGTCGCGCTATACAGGCACCGTCATTGCTACCGGCGGCGGTGTGGTTCTGGACGAGGAGAATGTAAAGCGCTTGCGGCGCAATGGAATTTTGGTTTTACTCCAAGCCTCGCCGGAAGTTATTTTGGAGCGTACCGGCCGACGTCAAAGTCGCCCGTTGCTAGCGGTAGAAGAACGGGAAGAACGCGTGCGCTCCTTGTTGACCCAGCGTGAAGAGGTATATACGCAAGCAGCAGACGTAGTTATTGATACAAGCGAATGCGGGCCGCAGGAAATAGCGGAAAAAATAGTGGAGTTTGTAAGGCAAGGAGGCTGGTTGCGTGGACATCGTAGAAGTGGTCACCGGTGAAAGAAGGTACGAGATTCATATTGCAGCCGGAGTGTTGGGACAATTACCGGCTTTGTGCTCGCAAGCGGCCTTAAAGGCGGGAAAAACGCTGGTGGTGACAGATGAGAATGTGCGGCCTTTATATGGCGAGGCCGTGAAAAACGTATTAGAGGCGGCGGGCTGGCAAGTACGCTTGGCTGTGGTTCCGGCCGGTGAAAGTGCCAAAACCTTCGCTTGGGCCCAACGGCTGTATGATGAAGCGCTGCTGGCGGGAATTGACCGAAAGCGGCCTATTATGGCCTTAGGCGGCGGTGTTGTAGGGGATCTGGCGGGATTTGTGGCGGCTACGTTTTTACGGGGGGTTCCTTTTGTGCAGCTGCCGACGACCTTATTGGCGCAGGTGGATTCCAGCGTGGGCGGCAAAGTCGCGGTGAACCATCCGCAGGGCAAGAATCTGATCGGTGCCTTCTATCAGCCGCATTTGGTAGCGGCGGATGTGGCGACCCTAGATACCCTGCCAGAACGCGAATGGGCCGGCGGCTTGGCGGAGGTCGTGAAGTACGGAGCGATTTTTGACGCGTCGTTTCTGGAATGGCTGGAGAAGCATGCGGAGGCTTTGCGTCAAAAGAGCTGCGCAGAAATAGAATACGTTATTGGCGTTTGCTGTCGCCATAAAGCGGCGATTGTAGCGGAAGACGAGAAGGAAACAGGCCGGAGAGCGCTTTTGAATTTTGGCCATACGATGGGCCACGCCTTGGAAAGCGCTACTGGCTTTGCACAGTATATTCACGGCGAAGCGGTGGCGATTGGCATGATCGGAGCGGCTTACTTGGGAGAACTCTGCGGCGTGACGGCTCCGGGAACATGTGAACGGCTGGAGCGCATTTTAAAAGCCATTGCTCTTCCCATACGGAGCACGGTATGTTCTGCTGAGCAATTGGCGCCGCTTTTAATGCATGATAAAAAAGTGGCTGAAGGGACGCTGCACTGGGTGTTGCTGCAGGAAGCTGGAACGGCTTTAGTGACTAAGCAAGTAACTGAGGCGGATGTACTAGCGGCATTATGTTATATTTGTGGTGAATGAAAAACAAAAATACTCTTGGTTGGAGAATTTTCAACCAAGAGTATTTTTTTATTGCTATTGTGGGAGGAATTTTTCTTTATAAGTGGAATCATTTTAAATGTTTGTAATTATAGTTGTATAAACAACATAGATGAGAAGTGGGAGTTGAAGCAAGGGTGACACGGAAGAAAAAGATACTTACAGTCACGGTTCTAGTTGTAGTCGTATTGTCCGCGATCATTGGCTTTCGTATCTACAGCAATATTTCAGCGAATAAAGAGCGTGCGGCTCGCATGGCCCAGGGGAAAATACCCAATGTTACGACTGCTGTAGTTGGACGCCAAAATTTGCAGCCGGTACTGATTTTTTCGGGCAGTTTGGAGCCTGTCTGGAATGCAGACGTATCCGCGAAGGTGGATGGCCGTCTTGATCGCGTGCTCGTAGAAGAAGGCGATCTGGTAGCCGCGGGAACCTTGCTGGCGCAAATGGATACGGCGGAGCTGGAAGCGCAGGTTATTCAGGCGGAAGGAAACCTGTTGTCGAAGAAAGCGGATTTAGAACAGGCGAGGCTGGATTTGCAGCGCATGGAATCTTTGTCGGAACAAGGCGCTGTGTCAGTTTCCTCTTTGGATACGGCTAGGACGAAGCGCGACTTGGCTATCGGCCAGGTACGTTCTTATGAGGGAAGTTTGGCTTTAGCCAAGGCTAAACTGGATCATACTCAGGTCCGGTCTCCTAAGGGCGGTGTAATTACCAAGCGTTTTTTGCAGTCTGGAGGCTATACCAAACTGGGCACAGCTATTGTAACGGTGGCCGATTTAACGTCTCTGCTGGCAAAGGTAACCGTCGGTGAAGCGCAGGTAAGCGATGTTGCTGTGGGGAAGAAAGTGTCTGTGCGGATAGAGGCTTTGGGGAATCAAATCTTTGAGGGAGTTATTGTGCGTGTGTCGCCCTCGGCGGCGACGGCTTCCCGGGCCTTTATGGCGGAAATTGAGATTTCGAATCCTACAGGGATATTGAAGCCGGGCATGTTCGCTAAGGCGGAAGTGACAGGCGCGGCGCACCCCAATGCCTTGGTTGTGCCTGAAAGCGCTTTAGTTATGAGGGAAGACCAAAAAACGGTATATGTGGTTAATGCTGAAAGAAGGGTGCAGCAGCGCTTGTTGAAAACCGGTTATATTGGCGGCGGCTGGGCTGAAATTTTGGAAGGCTTGCAAGAGGGAGAACAAATTGTGGTTTCCGGTCAGAATAAACTGCGTGACGGAGCGAGAATTGACGCAGGCGATAGTGAAGCGGAGGCCGCAAAATGATCGAAACATTTATCAGGCGGCCGGTTTTTACTACCATGCTGGTGTTGTTGCTGGTGGTATTTGGCCTGAGCTCCTATTCCGGCATTGGTTTGGATTTGTATCCAGATGTGGAATTTCCTATTGTTAATGTGACGGTAACCTATACCGGCGCTTCACCGGAGGAAATGGAAACTTTAGTTACCAAGCCAATTGAGGATGCGGTTAGCTCGGTATCCGGCATAAAGACTTTATCTTCTATTTCTAAAACAGGCTCTTCGCAAATCACCTTGGAATTTGAATTTGGCACTGACCCCAAAATGGCGGCCAATGAAGTGCGGGAAAAAGTTGCAGGGGTGCGCAAAAAGCTGCCGGATCAGATTGATGAACCGGTAGTGCAGCGCTTTGACATTAGTGCGCAATCCATTATTTATTTCAGCTTGGCCTCGGATGAACGGCCGCGCCAGGAAATTCGTAAATTGGCGGTAGACATTGTTAAAGACGAGCTGCAGCGGCTGGATGGCGTAGGCGATGTCAATGTATTTGGGTCGACCTTGCGGGAGATTCAACTGCGTATCGATCCGGCCAAAATGGAAGCCTACAATATTACGTATCAGCACCTAGATGAAGCAGTAAATGCGCAAAACATAGACACTCCGGGCGGGCAGGTCAGCGCCAAAAGTTTGGAGCTGACCGTGCGTACCCTGGGGAAATACACGTCGGTAGAAGAATTGCGCAATTTGGTGCTGGCTAACCGCGACGGACGTCTCATTCGTGTCGGTGACGTTGTAGAAGTCGTAGACAGCTATGCGGAGGAACGGGGCTTTGCCCATACTAACGGCAAACCTAGCGTCATGGTGGCGGTGCAGAAGCAGTCCGGCTCCAATACGGTTAATGTGGCCGAACGTGCCAAAAAAGCGATGCAAAGCATGCAGGAGCGGGTTCTTCCTAAGGATATTACTGTCACCATTGTACGTGACAGTTCCACTTATATTCGGGACAATGTGGAAGACGTTATGGTCTCGCTCCTTTTTGGCGGCTTTCTGGCGGTTATCATTACCTTTTTGTTTTTGCAGAATGTGCGGGCTACGCTTATTTCGGCCATTGCCATTCCGACGTCCATTATTGCCACCTTCTTTTTGATGAAAGTGATGAATTTTACCCTTAACAATATGTCTTTGATGGGGTTGAGTTTGGCCGTAGGTATTTTGATTGACGATGCCATTGTGGTTATTGAGAACATCTTCCGCCATATGGAAGAAGGTAAACCTCCCTTGCAGGCGGCCAAAGAAGGAACGCAGGAGATTTCCCTGGCTGTATTGGCGACAACGCTGTCTATTTTAGCCGTGTTCGTGCCTGTGGGCAGCATGGGGGAAGTCGTCGGACAATTTTTTAAGCAATTTGGTCTGACTGTTGCCTTTGCGGTTACCTTTTCTCTCTTTGTGGCGTTTACGCTGACGCCGATGCTCTCCGCGTATTGGCTGAAAGGCCATGGCGGCCGAGAATCGCTGCCTTTTATTCAAAAGGCGCTGGATCTGTGGGAGCAGTCTTTTTTGTGGCTGCGCGACATCTATCGGGAAGTGCTGCGCTGGGCGCTGCAGCGTCCTAAAAAGCTAGTGGCAATCGCCTTTTTATCTTTGTTTATTAACGGTTTGCTGCTGCCTTTTGTAGGCGTTGAGTTTCAACCAAGCTATGATTCGGGCGAGTTTTCCATTAACTTTTCCGCTCCTGCCGGTACGTCTCAGGATCAAATGATTCAGCTGGCGCAGCCCTTGGAGAAAGTGGTGCTGGAGCTGCCAGAATTGCAATCGGCGTTTGTTGTGACTGGGGCTAGGCGCGACCCTATTTATAAGGGTACTATAGGGGTTCGCTTGATACCTGGTTCAGAACGCAACCGTACGATGGACGACATTATGAACGATCTGCGGGTGCAAACCAGAAAGATTAAAGGCCTCAAAGTAGCGGTGGTGACCAATCAGGGGATTGGCCGCGGCGACAGCCGCCCGGTGCAGCTGGGCTTACGCGGCCCGGAGCTGGAAGTGCTGAATCAAAAGGCTCAGGAACTGGCCGACATGATCCGGCAACTGCCGGGAACGGCGGATGTTGATATTTCCAGCGAGCAGTACGAACCGCAGATCCATGTAAAACTGGATCCTGCTAAGGCAGGAAGCGTGGGAATTACTGCCGCCACAGCCGGCGATATTATTCAATTGGCTTTTTTGGGAGTTGTAACTAAAAATCAGTATAATGTAGGCGGTAATGATTATGATATCCGTCTGCGGCTGCAGGAAGGACGGCGCGTTAGCTATGATGATGTAGCCAACTTGCGTGTCAGTACAACGGCTAACGGCTCTTTTGTACGCTTGGCGGATATTGCTGACGTAAAAGTCAGCGCAGGGCCGACGCAGATTGACCGCGAGTCAAGGCAACGGCAAGTTATTGTGTACGCCAACGCTGTAGGCGTTTCCGCCGGCGAGATTCTCAACCAAGTCAAGGCGTTGATTCCAGATTTGAACCTGCCGTTAGGCTATACCTATAAATTTGTTGGCCAGGCTGACAGTATGAACAGTGCATTTGGACAAATCAGTAAAGCCATTCTCTTAGCTGTTATTTTGATCTACATGGTGCTGGCGGCGGAGTTTGAAAGCTTTGTGCATCCCATGACCATTATGCTGTCCCTGCCGTTTTCGCTGGTAGGCGCCATTTTATCGTTGATGATGACAGGCAAGACGATCAATATGATTTCCTTAATTGGCGCTATCATGCTTATGGGCCTGGTAACGAAGAACGCCATTTTGCTCATTGACTACACGAATCAGCTGCGCCGAGAAGGCTGGGAGATTCGGGAGGCCTTGGTTGAGGCGGGATCGGTGCGTTTGCGCCCGATTCTAATGACCACGATGGCTATGATTTTTGGTATGCTCCCTGTAGCCATGGGAATTGGGGCCGGTGCGGAGATGCGTTCTTCCATGGGGGTTGTTCTTGTTGGCGGTTTGATTACTTCGACGGTGCTGACTTTAGTGGTGGTTCCTTTGGTGTATTTGCTTTTGGAAAGCATGCGTTCCAAGAAACATCAAATGTGATTTCGGAAATTCTGGTTCTATGTCAATGGTTGGGGTAAAAGCATAAAGTAATGTTGGCAGCGAGGATGCAAGTTCTCGCTGCTATCTATTTTTAGTACCCGCAAGATAGAGGATACGGTTACGCATTCGCTCAAAATTACGCAGGCCATAGCAAGTTCGTTTTAAGACTTTGGTTCGGTTGTTGCAGCCTTCGATATAGCCGTTGCTGTATCCGGTTTCAAGGGCGGCCACAATTTCTTGTTTCCATTCGATTACGGTATTCATCAATCGAGTAAATTGAGGAAGATTATGCTGTAAAACCTCTTGTTGCCAACGCTGAAATCGCAAAGCATATTCTTTGCTGCCGGAGCTGTCCATCGCTTCATAGAAAAGTTCTTTTAAGCGATAGGCGTGCCGTAATCGTTCAGACACTTGCAGCATCAAAGAGAGTTGTTCTTTATCCTCGTCTTTTATTAGGTTTTTATGTCGTTTCAGAAGTAGGAAACGACTTTTCTTGAAATACTTTCTGCGATGGTCCGAAAAGTCTTTTTGCACGTCTTTACGCACCGCTTCCATAGCCCAATTAGCAAGTCGACAAACATGAAATTTATCGGCTACAATTTGGGCATTCGGAAAGCTGGTTTTTACCACGCTGCGGAACAACTTGCTAAGGTCCATAACCACATGTTGAACGTTCTGGCGCTGCTCCAAGGGAAACTCAGTAAAGTATTCATAAAGGTCTTCGGATTTGCGATTTTTTAAAATATCCAAGGTGGTTTTCGTTTTGGGATTCGCCAAAATGCATTGAAATTTCTCTTTTGCAGCATTTCCTTTAAACTCGTCAATCGCCAGTACCTCTGGCAGCAGTGGTTTAGGATAGGAAACATGATCGAAAAGGCGCAACGCGGTAGTGACGGAAATATGGGCCTGCCTAGCAATTTCAGTGGCGGATTTCATATTGGAAAACTGCGAGATGACAAATTGTTTTAGCAAGTGGCTCATACGCTGAAATTTGCCAAGAAAAGGAACAGTTTCCGCAAAGCGCTTCGTGCAATGAGGGCAATAATAGCGGCGCTTGCGAAAAAACAGTTCGTAAGATTTATGCAGCAAGGGAATGTGTTTCACCTTTTGCAACCGATAATCGTGGATTTTATCAGTGCGCTGTTTACAAACAGGGCATATGTGGGCTTTGCGAGGCATTTCAATCGTAAGAGTCGTAGCTGTAGAATCAATTATATAGGCCTCTTCTAAGTTTAAGAGAAATGTAGTACACTGAATATCGAGCATAAATGAATAACTCCTTTCGATTAGTGTGTAGCAACTTTAATTGTATTTGAGTTATTTACTTTATGCTCGTTTTTTGTGCAAATAAATGTTGGGGTAAACATGCTTTCGCGTGCTTACCCCAACATTTATTATAGAACCGAAATTCTTTGTAAAAATTCGACGCCCTTGGCAGGAATGTCTCCAAGGGCGTCGAATTTTTTCTCAACAATGTTATAAGACTATAGCATTTTTAATTTCTCCATACGCCCGAAGAATAATCGTAGAACGTAGGAGATGTGCTTGTGAGAATCAAAGAAATTACGGTTGAATCCTTACAGTCTTCCATGGTGGCGGCTAAGGATGTGTTGGATCCAAACGGGAGGGTGCTTTTAGCGGCTGGTCGTCTGATTACGCCGGATTTGCGTTTGGCGCTGCAGCGATACGGCATTGCCAAAGTGTATGTGCAGCAGCAAGGCCGGGAGAACCAGCGTCTGGCTAGGGTGGAGCCGTTGGTCTCCGGGGCGGCGCGCATACGTCTAATGCGCAAGGTGCGCAGAGTGTTCCGGGCTTTTGCAGCAGAGAGCTCTGAGCTCGATATGAAACAGCTCCAAGAGCTGTCGTATGCCGTGGCGGATGAATTGGTCAGGCGCTCCCACTTATTGTTGGTCTTGGATGATTTGTCTTATGTGACAAATTATCTTTATGCGCATAGTGTGCAAGTAGGATTGATTTCTATGGCGCTGGGGCTGGCGTTGGGCCTTTCGCGGCAGGAAATGGCTATTTTGGGCATGGGTGGATTTTTGCATGATTTGGGAAAGTTGACGGTTCCAGTCCATGTTTTAAACAAAGAGGGAAAGTTCAACCGGGAAGAATTTCTTCAAATACAGGGGCATGCTGCAGCAGGTTACCGGCTGTTGCGCAAGGAGCAGGAGTTGGATACCCGCGTGATGCTGATCGCGCTGCAGCATCATGAGCGTTATGACGGCAGCGGTTATCCTTGGGCCATTACCGGAGAAAATATGCATCGCTTGTCTGCGATTGTGGCTGTGGCCGATGTCTATGATGCTTTAACGACCGACAGAATTTACCGGAAACGCCTGAGCATTCGTGAGGCTATGGCGATTATTGGCAGCGGCGAAGGCAGACTTTTTGCTCCAGAGGCGGTGCAGGCGCTGAAGAAGCTGGTTATTCCCTACGGATTGGGGGAAACCGTGAACTTGAGTGATGGTCGTCGAGGCGTGGTGGCTATGCTCAACAGCACGAACTGGGCGCTGCCTGTAGTGCGTATAGCTGACGGCTGGCTGGACTTGCTGGAGGAAACGCAGGTGCGTATTGTACATACGGAGCCGGGCAGTTGATGGAAAATCTTCTTGAAACGCAGAGCTAAAACATAAGCTCTGCGTTTTTTAGCTGTATGCAGACAGGATTTTATCAGTAGGTGTACAATATAATACATAATAACCTTTTTCGGGAATTACCGGTTTTCGTGAAAGGCTGACTAGCGGGATATAGGAGAAGAAACATGGAGAAGCAGCAAAATTTGGAAGAAACATTGCAGGCGTTTCGTCAGGGAGACGTGTCCCTGGAAGAAATGTTGACGGTGTGCCGTCAGCTTCCGTATGAGGATTTGGGATTTGCTAAGCTGGATCATCATCGCGCGGTTCGCCAAGGCTTTCCAGAAGTGGTTTTTTGCGAAGGAAAGACGGTGGCGCAGGTACGTCGCATCATGGAGCGGCTGGCTGCTAAAAACGCCAATATTCTTGGCACCCGGGCCAATTGGGAGATGTATGAGGCCGTTAGGGAGGTTTTGCCGCAAGCGGCGTATCATGAAGAACCTCGGCTTATTTGCTTGGAACGGGCGGCTCTGCCTAAGGATGAGAAACGGCGTATTGCAGTTCTCAGCGCCGGTACCAGTGATATCCCTGTGGCGGAGGAAGCGGCTTTGACGGCTGAAATTATGGGGAATCGCGTCGAACGGATTTTTGATGTCGGCGTAGCCGGCATTCATCGGCTTTTGGCGCAGCAGCAGATATTGCAGGAGGCCAATGTGTTGGTAGTCGTGGCCGGCATGGAAGGGGCCTTAGCCAGTGTAGTGGGGGGCTTAGTGAACAAACCGGTTGTTGCTGTGCCTACAAGCGTAGGCTATGGCGCCAATTTTGGCGGCTTGTCGGCTTTGTTGTGCATGCTGAACAGCTGCGCCGCCGGCGTGGCTGTTGTCAATATTGATAATGGTTTTGGCGCAGGTCGCCTGGCCAGCATGATCAATCATATGCGATGAATACAATAGGCATACGCAGTGCGGGAGGAATAGGCATGAAAGTTTTATATTTGGATTGTTTTTCCGGAATTAGCGGGAATATGTTTCTCGGGGGATTAGTGGCGTTGGGGTTGCCGGAAACGGAGCTGCGCAGCATGCTGGCTTCGTTGAAGGTAGAGGGATTTTCTTTGGATGTGGAGGCGGTGCAAAAAAAGGGGATTGCGGCTACTCATTTGGATGTGCGCCTGCATCACCATGATCACGAGCACCATCACCACCAGCAAGAGCAGCCCCATGGACATGCAGGCGGACATAGCCAGCATGGTCATGCTGCGGCAGAAGATAAAGCATTGGAGCCGCATCACCATCATCATGAACATCGGCATCTGCCAGAAATTGCGGCATTGCTGCAAGCAGCGCCTTTGCCGCCGGCAGTGCGAGAACGCAGTTTGGCGGTATTTCATCGTTTAGCCGAGGCGGAAGCCAAGGTGCATGGCACAATGCCGGATAAGGTTCATTTTCACGAAGTAGGGGCGGTGGATGCCATTGTCGACATTGTCGGCACGGTATATGGCTTATATTATTTGGGGATCGAAAAGATATACGCGTCAAAGGTTTACACAGGCAGTGGTTTTGTAGAGTGCGCCCATGGACGCATGCCGGTGCCGGCGCCGGCGACGGCGGAATTGCTTTGCGGTATTCCACAGGCGCAAGGAGAAATAGCGCGAGAGTTGACAACCCCTACCGGCGCGGCCTTGCTGGCGGAACTGAGTGCTGGCTTTGGCGCGCAGCCGGAGGGCTTTCTTTGCGAGCGTATAGCCTATGGCGCCGGCGGCTGGGATTTACCGCAGCCGAATGTATTGCGTCTTTGTCTGGGAACGTTGGCGGAGGAAACTGGCAGGGAGGACGTTGTTTTACTGGAAGCCAATCTTGACGATTTAAGCCCTCAAATTACGGCCTACAGTGCGGAGATGCTGCTAAAAAGCGGCGCTTTAGATGTATGGACGACACCGGTCTTGATGAAAAAAGGCCGCAGCGGCGTGGTGTTGTCGGCGCTCTGCTTGCCGGATAAGCAAGCGGAGCTGGAAGCTGTTTTCTTTCAAGAAACTTCTACCTTAGGCGTGCGGGCGACACAGCTGAAACGGCGCATTCAGGCAAGAGCCTTTCGGGAAGTAGAAACTCCTTGGGGGAAGGTGCGTATGAAACTAGGCGAAGACAATGCTATGCCTGAGTATGAAGATTGCAAGAAACTGGCGCAGGAGCAGGGGATTTCCCTGAAAAAAGTGCAAATGGCGGCTTGGCGGGCGTTTGGCTTGCTGGAATGTTGAAAAAACTTTCTTTTGCAGCCTGCGGAGGCGGAGAAGGTTTTGGGAGAGCAGGATTGTAAGGTAGGTGCAACGAACTTTAGTATATAGTGTAGTGCTAAGGAAGGCATAAGGCGCACAATATGATACGCAACACTTTGGATGAGTGTTTTGCAGAAGGGGAAGAAAGATGGCTTCGAAAAATAGCCGGTATTATGTGCTGGAAGATTTACGGCCAGGAATGGTTGTTGCCAAAGAGGTGCTGAGTCCGACGGATCAGGTTATTTTATCGGAAGGAACGGAACTGACGGATAAATTAATTGCGGGCCTGCGCTTCTGGGAGATAAAGATGGTGGCGATTCGGATGTCATCTGAATCGCTTTCTCGCGAAAAAACAGCTCAGCCTAAAGGGGCGGCGCAAAAGCAATTTTTTGGCGAATATGAAGCCGTATCAGAAGAAGTAGCGCAGCAATTTGACCAGATTCGGCAGACACAGGAAGTGCCGTTGCCGGAATTGAAGGCGTTTGTACAAAACCATTTGTTGCAGATGGTTAATGCCGTTGGCGTCGTGAATCATCTACATATGTTGCAGCAAGCAGGAGGACCGCTTTTTCAGCATGCTATGAATGTGGCCATGATCTGCGGCGTAATCGGGCGTTGGCTTGATTTAGGGCACAAGGAGCTGCAGGAACTGGTGCTGGCTGGCTTGTTGCATGATATCGGCAAGGTGCAACTGCCGGAAGAATATCAGGACATGGCGGAGCCAAGCGATCCGGCGCAGGCGGCGTTATATCGGCGTCATACTTTTTATGGCTACCAACTGTTAAAAAAATGTCCGGGAATTCCTGAAAATGTGAAATTTGCTGTTTTTCAACATCACGAGAAAATGGATGGGTCCGGCTATCCCTTGGGTTTGTACGGCCCGCAAATTCACCCGGTGGCGCGTATTGTTTCGGTGGCCAATCTTTACGATCGGCGTACGGCTGGACAGGATGAAACAAGCCGTATGTCGCCGTTTGCGGTGGCGGAAATGATGCTGGAGGAGATGTTTGGAACCTTGGATCCGGCAACTTGCTTAGTATTCTTGAATAATGTTAGAGACTATTTTACCGGCAATGTGGTGGAGCTGAGTGATGGCAGGGTGGCGGAAGTGGTTCATCCAGGACGGTTTATGGCTACAAGGCCTATGGTGAGAACCATGGACGGTTTGTTTATTGATCTGGAAAAGGAGCGCGGCTTGCGGATTTTGAATTTCGTACAAGCCTAGAAAGTGATCTTGTCAGCATTTGCCGATGATGGTAAGATTAGATAACATTAATCATTGGAGAGTTAGATTATGCGAACTATGTATCGGCGCGTTGGGCTGCTACTGTTTTTAGTAGCAGCCATATCTGCGTTTGTGCTCTATTGGACTGTAGATGCCAACACGCTGCAGTCTTTGGGGCAGTTCCGTCCAGCTTCGCTTTTGTTGGTAGCGGCTCTTTCCGTCGGCGGACTTTATTTTGATGCAGCTCGGTTGGTGCGGCTGACGGCTATTGCCGGAGGCAGAACCGTGACCATGCGTGAAGCCTATCAAGTCGTTTTTGGGAATTATTTCTTGGCTATGCTGACGCCAGGCGCTGCAGGCGGGGCTTTTGCCCAGGTATTGTTTTTGCGACGCGCCGGCGTGCCTACCGGTAAGGCTACTATTTTGGTTTTAGTGCGGACCTTACTGTCAATTTTGGTATTGTTTTTATTTGCACCTCTTGTTTTTTTGTTTGACGGCGATGTGCTGCCAGGACTTTCGCAAGGAGTGCTGCTGGCTGGCTCGCTTTTTTTACTGCTAAGCATGCTGGCGATGCCTGTTTTCTTTCGCACGTCCCTGCCAGATATGCTGGTGTTGCTGTTGGTCCGGCGGTTGCGCCGCGCTAGACGCAGGCGTCTGGTGAATTTGTACAAGGATGTGCGCAACGCTGTGCAGCTGCTGGGCGCGGCTCCAGGGCAGATGCTGCTGGTGTTGCTGCAGTCGGCAGCCAGCTTGTTTTTGCTGTACGCTTTGGTTCCTGCTTTGCTTTGGGGGCTGGGCGGAAGCGGCGATTTTTTAACGATTATGGGCCGTATGGTTTTGCTTAATATTTTACTTTATGTGGCGCCTACTCCGGGAGGGGCCGGCATTGCCGAAGGCGGCTTCGTACTGCTGCTCCAGTCCTTGGCTGCGCCGGGAACGGTGGGGGTGGCGGCTTTGGTTTGGCGCGTGGCGGCTGAATATATACCCTTTGGGTTGGGCGCAATAGCGGTGGTTCAGACATTTGGACGCGATTTTATGCGAAAGATTCAATCCGCATGAAAAGGCAGATTGCTTAGCATTACACACCCGGGAGGTTGAAGATGAAACAGATATTAGTGACCGGCGGAGCCGGTTTTATTGGGTCGCATTTGACGCCGCAACTGCTGGCGGCCGGTTGGAAGGTTACCGTGCTGGATGATTTATCCAGCGGCAATCGTGCGTATGTGCCGCTGGAAGTTGATTTTATAGAGCAGGATGTGCGCGATCCAGGTGCGCTGGCGCAAGTGTTTGCGTCTAATGATTTTGAGGCGGTAGTTCATTTTGCCGCGCAGACCATGGTGCCTGTTTCCTTGGCAAAGCCTGTGTATGATTGTGAACTGAATGTGGTGGCAACGGTGGAATTATTGGAGCAGTGCCGTGTTCATGGTGTGCGTAAAGTAGTATTTGCCTCTTCGGCGGCAGTGTACGGAGATAATCAAAATCTGCCTCTTCGCGAAACAGAACAGACGGCGCCCATGTCTTTTTATGGACTTAGCAAGCATACGGTGGAACGCTATTTGGAATTGTACCATCAACTGCACGGCCTGGAATATGCGGCGTTGCGTTTTGCCAACGTTTATGGCGAACGCCAGGGAGACGGCGGCGAAGGCGGCGTTGTCAGCATTTTTACCCGTTTACTGCTCCAAGGATGTTCGTTGCAGCTATTTGGCGATGGCAAGCAGACGAGAGATTTTGTTTACGCCGGAGATGTGGCGGCTGCAGTGGCTGCTTCTTTGGCCTCGCAAGTACCTTCCGGCACGTATAATGTCAGTACTGGAAAACAAACGTCCCTGTTGGAATTGATTGAAACGATGAGTCGTATTTCCGGCGCAAAGCCCCAAGTGGTACTGGATCAACCTAGAGCCGGGGATATATTGCATTCAGCACTGGATTCCAGTCGGTTGCAACAGTATTCTGGCTGGCGGCCGCAGATGCCGCTGGAAGAAGGTTTGAGACGAACCTATGGGGCCGTTGGCTGAAGAAAGATTGCAGTAGGAGGATGAAATAGTTGCAACAGCGTTGGATGATAGTTACGTTGCTGTGTTTGATTTTATTCTTTTTCCAGCTAGGCTCGCTGCCTTTGCTGGATCCAGATGAACCGGTATACGCGCAAACAGCGAAGGAAATGCTGGCGGCGGGAGATTGGCTTTCCCCCCGCATCTTTGGCGAAGTCTGGTTTGATAAGCCGCCGATGTACTATTGGCTGGTGGCGGGAGTCACGATGCTATTGGGACCTACGGAATGGGCGGCGCGTTTGCCTGCGGCGGCTATGGCGTTGGGGACGGTTTGGCTTGTGTACGCCTTTATGAAGAATCGCTTCGGAAGCGCTAGCGCGGCAGCTTCTGCCGTAGTGCTGGCGACGAGCTTGGAATTCTTTTATTTGGCGAAAGGCGCTGTAACCGATAGTACGCTGACATTTTTTCTGACGGCATGCTTGTTGGCGTATTGGGAGAAACGAATCATGCTGGCTTATGTGCTGGCGGCGCTGGCTACCTTAACCAAGGGGCCGGTGGGTCTGTTGTTTCCTGGTGCGATTTTGCTGTTGGAGCTACTAAGCCGAGGCGATTGGCGAGGCTTTATCAAGTTGCAGCTGCCTAAAGGCCTGCTGGTGTATGCGGCAGTCGCTTTGCCTTGGTATATAGCCATGTATGCAGTTCATGGCCAAGTGTTTGTTGATACTTTTTTAGGTATGCATAATGTGACGCGCTTTACTTCTGCAGAACATGATGTGTCTAATGCGTGGACTTATTTTGTGCCTGTTTTGATTCTGGGTTTTTTCCCTTGGGTTACCCTGCTGCCGCAGACGGTATGGCTTGCGTGGAAAGAGGCGCAGTATGAGCGCCGGACGTTACGGTTTCTGCTTCTTTGGGCGGCTTTTATCTTCATCTTTTTTACAATTGCCAAAACGAAATTGGTATCCTATATTTTGCCCATGTTCCCGCCTTTAGCCATGCTGGTGGGGTGGCGCTTAAGCCGTCTGTGGGTGCAGCCTGTGAGGCAGCGGGCCTGGGCGATTGCTTGCGGCGCTTTGCATGGCTTGTTGGGGGCAGGACTGGTCTATGGTCAGGCGTTGATGCCGGCATTGGCTTGGGGAGCGTTCCTTGCAGCCGGAATTTTACTTGTTACCGGGGCTGGAGCTTCTTGGCAGATTTGGCGAGGCGGATACCAAAGAGCGTGGGTGACCTTGGCTGCTGGCGCCAGCGCCTTTTTGCTGACTTTGGTGTTGGTGCTGCTGCCTTTGGCGGCACCGCAATTTACCGCCAAGGAAATTGCCGAAGATTTTAAGGCGAACTATGACGGTGCGTCTTCTGTTTATGTCATTAAATTTTTGCGTCCAGGTTTTGTGTATTATACCGATGCTTCTACCGAGGAGGTCGGCACTACTTTATTCCACAACAAGGTGGATACGCGGGCGGTTTTGCAGCAAATGGTGTCTCGCCAGGAGCGAGCTTATTTTGTGCTGCGCCTTTCCGACTATCGGTTGTTATCGGAAGCGGAGCAAAAGAAACTGACTGTATTATCGACTCGTTATGAGGTGCTGCTGCTTTTGAAAGAGGGAACGTTATGATGAACCGGAACTGGCTGGCTGTCCTTACGGCAGTGTTGGCGCTGGTCTTCTTTTTGCTATACAACCAGGTGCTGCCTGTAACCGACCCGGTAGAGGCCAATTATGCGCTGACCGCAAGGGAGATGCTGGAAAGCGGTGATTGGCTTTCACCGCGTATTTATGGCGCATATTGGTTTGATAAGCCGGTTATGACGTATTGGCTTCTGGCTTCTTCTTTTGCTGCTTTTGGGTTGAATGAATGGGCGGCCCGGCTGCCTGGCGCTGTTTTTGCGGCGCTGGGGGTCGGTTATGCCTGCTGGTTTTCTTTAGAGACTGGCGCGAATAAGAAACGGGCGCTTTTGACAGCCTTGGTGCTGGCAACTTCACTGGAATATTGGGTTTTGGCGCGATTGGTCTTGACAGATGCTGTTCTTTTTTTCTTTTCCGCCGTTACCATGGGCCAGGCGTATTTGGGTCTAAGCCGTGATCAAAGCCACTATTGGCTGACGGCGTATGCCGCGTCGGCGCTGGCAGTTTTGACTAAAGGTCCTGTTGGCTTAGTGCTGCCCGGCTTATTGCTTCTTGCCTATGTGCTGGCGTGCCGGGATTGGCGCCTCTTGAAGCGTTTTCGCTGGGGCTGGGGCCTGGTTGCTTTTTTGCTGCTTGTCGGTCCTTGGTATGTCTGGATGCTGATGCAGCATGGAGAACAGTTTGTTACTACTTTTCTGGGCTTGCACAACGTGACGCGGGCAACGGTGTCCGAGCATCCTGATGACAATGTGTTTTATTACTATTTGGTTTTATATCCTGTGAGCTTGCTTCCTTGGAGCGGCTTGTTGCTTGCTTCTTTGCTGAAGAGGAGAGCTGCGGTACTACAAGGAGGATTGTCTCGGTACTTATGGGTTTGGCTGGGCGGAACGTTGCTGTTTTACACCCTGATGGCGACAAAGTATCCGACCTATGTTTTTCCCGCATTATTTCCAGGAGCTATGCTGGCGGCCGGGCAATTGGAGCAAATGCTGCAAGGGCGCTGTTCCTTATGGTGGCTGACGGCGCCGGCCGCTCTTTTGTGGCTGCTTTTGGGCGAAACGCTGCGCAACATTCCTGCGGCTGCGCCAACAGAGGTTGTTTGGCCGCCAGTGGCGGTGTTGCTCTTAGTACTGGCGCTTTTACAGTGGAAAAGGCGTCGGCAATGGCTTGTAGCCTGGGTGGTAGCCGGCATTTTTGCAGGGGCTTGCGGTTTCTTGTCCCAGGGGGCGGCGCTAATTTCCGAGAGGCGTTCCTTTGTTGCGTTGGCGGATGCTATTCCACAGGCGCCAGCTCTTGTAGGGGCTTACGGGGATTATCCGACTTCGGCTGTTTTTTACAGCGGCCGCATCGCCTATCGTTTGGAAGAGGGGGAAGCAGGGCAGGAGCCATGGCAGGGAAAATATACTATGCCCCGATTGAAGACGGAAGAGTTTCTGCGTATAGGTGAAAAGGAAGCTATTTACCTTCTTGTAAAACAGAAACATCAGGAAGAAATGGCAAAAGATGGACGATTCAAGGAGTTTCAACTGCTTAAATCAGCTCCAGCTGGAGCTGTATACATGAAGAAACCAGAAAAAGCTCCCCGGTAATGTTGATTTTTTGTTATAATAAAGAAGATGTGCCTGTGAGGATTTTTGCTGTACAAAATTGTAAAGTAAGAGACCTAATGGGGCAGGCTGCATCCAAAGATACTGTTTGGAGGGAAAATTCATGGCGTTACAGATCAACAAACGATACTGCAAAGGCTGTGGTATCTGCGTGGCGTTCTGTCCCAAGCAAGTGCTGGAACTGGACGAAGTGGGCAAAGTGTATGCAAAGCAGCCGGAGGCTTGTATCAGCTGCGGCCAGTGCGAACTGCGCTGCCCGGATTATGCGATATTTGTGGTGAAAGAGGAGGCGGGAAAATAAGATGGCCAAAGCAAGACTGATTCAAGGCAACCAGGCCTGCGCTGAAGGCGCTCTCGCCGCCGGCGTCACTTTTTTTGCGGGATATCCCATTACGCCCAGTACGGAAGTAATGGAAATTCTCGCCGAAGAACTGCCCAAACGAGGCGGTAAATTTCTGCAGATGGAAGACGAAATCGCCAGCATGGGCGCTGTTTGCGGCGCATCCTTGACCGGCGTCAAAGCCATCACCGCTACCAGCGGCCCCGGCTTTTCCTTAAAGCAAGAGCTTATCGGCTACGCCGCCATGGCGGAACTGCCGGTGGTGATCGTGAACGTGCAGCGTTCCGGTCCCAGTACCGGGCTTCCCACCTCGCCGGCTCAAGGCGATGTCATGCAGTCTCGCTGGGGCACCCATGGGGATCATGGCATTCTCGTACTCTCCCCGGCATCGGTTAAAGAATCCTATGAAGTGATGATCAAAGCCGTCAACTTTGCCGAGAAATTCCGCACCCCGGTTATCTTCCTGCTCGACGAAGTCATCGGCCATATGCGCGAACGTGTCGAATTGCCCGAAGAAGGCAGCTGTGAAATCATCGACCGCAAAGTGCCTACCGGCGCTCCTGCGGACTACCTGGCGTATAAACCGGAAGCCGACGGCGTACCGCCTATGGCTCCCTTTGGCAGCGGCTACCGCTACCATGTAACCGGCCTGATGCATGGCTACAACGGCCTGCCTAACAGCACCGCCGCTATGACTACCGAAGTCATCGATCGCATGCACACCAAGCTGGAACAGGCGAAAGAAGAAATCACCCTTTATACGGAATACGAAATGGCGGACGCCGAACACGTCGTCATCGCTTACGGCGGCACTGCCCGCTCGGCCATTGCCGCTGTGAAAGCCGCTCGCGCCAAAGGCATCAAGGCCGGCCTCTTAAAACTCATCACCATCTGGCCCTTCCCGGGCGACGTCGTGCAAAAAGCCGCCGCCAAGGCCAAGACCGTAATCGTACCGGAAATGAACTACGGTCAGCTCATCGGTGAAGTCGAACGCTACGTTGGTCGGGATAAAGTCCGCGGCGTCAACCGTTTCGACGGCACCATCCTGACACCGGACGAAATTTTAGCCGCTCTTGTAGAGGCAACTGGAGGTGCGAACTAATGGCAGACATTCAAAAATACCTGCGCCAAACCGCGCTGCCGCACATCTGGTGCCCCGGCTGCGGCCACGGCATTCTTCTGGCAGCCATCCTGCGGGCCATTGACGCTCAGGGGCTGGACCAGGATAAAACCGTCATCGTTTCCGGCATCGGCTGCTCCTCTCGGGCCTCCGGCTACATGGACTTTAACACCGTCCATACCGCTCATGGTCGGGCGCTGCCTTTTGCCACCGGTATCAAAATGGCTAACCCTGAGCTCAACGTCATCGTCATTACCGGCGACGGCGATGCTACCGCCATCGGCGGCAACCACTTCATTCACGCCGCGCGGCGCAATATTGACCTTACCACTATTATTTTCGACAACAACATCTACGGCATGACTGGCGGCCAGTCTTCGCCCCTTACGCCTCAGAACAGCCGTTCCACCACGGCGCCCTTCGGACATATTGAGCGCTCCTTTGATATCGCCAAACTGTCCGTTGCGGCTGGCGCCACCTATGTGGCCCGGGGTACCTCGTTCCATGCGAAGATGCTCACCGACCTTATTGCCAAAGGCATTGCCAATAAAGGCTTCTCCGTGATTGACGCCATTTCCGGCTGTCCCACCAGCTTTGGACGCAAAAACAAAATGGCGCAGCCCTCGAAAATGCTCGAATGGCAGCGCGATCACGCCGTTACCGTCCAAGCGGCGGCCAAGCTTTCGGCGGAACAACTGGCGGATAAATTCCTCATCGGCGAACTGCATCAGGAAGCAGCGCCGGAATTTACCGACGAATACGCCAAAGTTGTGGAACGCTTGAAAGGAGGCCGTGCATAATGTGGCAGATTAGCTTAAGCGGCACCGGCGGCCAAGGCCTCATCCTCGCTGGCATCATTCTGGCGGAAGCCGCCATCATCGACGGCAAAGAAGCCGTGCAGACCCAGTCCTACGGACCGGAAGCCCGCGGCGGCTCCAGCAAGGCGGAAGTCATCATTGCTGACGCCCCGATCGATTATCCTAAAGTCACCAAGGCGGACTTGATGCTCTCCATGAGCCAGGCCGCTTGCGACAAATACATCTCCGTCCTCAAAGACGGCGGCATGCTTATGTTGGACAGCACCTTTGTGCAAGACGTGCCAAAAGTAGACGCCAAGATTCTTTCGCTGCCCATTACCAAGACAGCCAAAGAAGAGCTGGGTCACGCCATGTTCGCCAACATCATCGCCTTAGGGGCGCTGGTAGGCGCGACTAACATGGTTACCGAAGCCGCCTTGACCGAAGCCGTCTTGGACCGCATTCCCAAAGGTACCGAAGAGAAGAACCAGAAGGCTCTTTCTCTGGGCTTGGCCTTGGGTAAAGCGCATCATCAATAAACTGAACTAAAGAAGGAGCTGCTAGGAACAGGCTGAGGCCAGTTTCTAGCAGCTCCTTTTAAATTTCGCACTTTGGCGGTTGCGCAATAACGGGGACATTGTGAACGAACCGCGAAGCACACGAAAGACGCGAAAGGAGATTTCAATCCTGGGAACTTCTGCCTAAACGGCGGCATAACTGTATTTGAGACAAGCTTTTCGCGCGCCTCGCCAAAGCGGGAAACGACGGCAGTTCCGTGAAATCGCTGCGCTCAGACATACGGAACTTTATTCCGTCGTCTCCTGTTTTTGCGTCCTGCGGACCGTCTTGCTCCAATAAAAGTCTCAAATACAGTCACGGCCGCCGCAACCTCGGTTATTCCCTCAATTTACTCCTCTAGCTTTTCTCTGCGTTCTTCTTTTCATAAGAAAAAATCCAGGGAGCCCTAGGTGGACTTCCTGGATTTTTGTAGAGGCTTTATTTGTGGTCGATTTCGTCGGCGAGGATCTCCGCTACGTGCTTGACGCGAATGTTCGGAGCCTGCTTGTCGAGGCCGCCTTGAATTTGCATCATGCAGGCGGGGCAGCCGACAGCGACAATTTCAGCGCCGCTGTTCTTGATGTTATCCACTTTGTTTTTGAGGATAGGCATGGAAATTTCTGTGTACTTGACACCGAAAGCGCCGGCCATGCCGCAGCACTTGTCGCAGTCTTTCATTTCTACAAATTCGTAGTCTTTAGCGGCGTCCAGAAGCTGGCGCTGCTCTTTGTAGATTCCCAGACCACGGCGCATGTGGCAAGAATCGTGGTAAGTAACTTTGGTAGCGCCGGTTTTCTTGTTGAGGCGGCCTTGGGCGGCGTAAAGGGGAGCGACGAACTGAGCGAATTCCTGAACCTTGTGGGCCAGTTTTTCCGCCCGAGCCAGCCAAGCCGGATCGTCGGCGAAAATGCTGAGATAGGTTTCATGCCAGGTTTCGGCGCAAGTGGGGCAACCGAAGATCAAGACATCGGCATCCACTTTTTCAAAGGCTTCAATATTGCGTTTGGCAATGTTTTTGCCTGTGTCGCGGTCTCCCATGCCGAGGACCGGTTTGCCGCAGCAGCTTTGGTCCATGGGGAAGACGACTTCCATATTCAGATCTTGAAGTACTTTGACAATGGCTTCGCCAGTTTCGGGGAAGACAAAGTCGATGTTGCAGCCTGCAAAGAAGGCTACTTTCTTGACCGGCTTGTCGATTTTTTTGGTAATTTTCGCTACGCGGTCGCGGAACGGCGCATCAGCGATAGCCGGCAGGCTGCGATCCTTGGCCATACCCGAAAGGAAGAGCGGCAAATGACGGATGACGCGGCCGCTTTGGAACGGCTTTTGGCCGATGGAGGCCATACGCAGCATCGTGTGGAACACCTTGCGGTTGGAAAGAACGTTTTCAAAGACGACCTTGGCGGCAAAGGGGAGGCCGTGTTCTTTGACCGCCCGCGCCCGCAGTTCGTCAATCAGTCCAGGAATGTTGATTTTGCCGGGGCAGATTTCTACGCATTTGCGACAGCCAATGCACATTTCGTTAATATGCTCGAAGTCCTTCATGCCATGAAGGAAAGCAGTCAAAATGGCTCCAATGCCGCCGGCGTAAATGTGGCCGAATACGTGGCCGCCTACGACGGTGTAAACCGGGCAGACATTGAGGCACGAAGCGCAACGCAGACAGTTGAAGCTTTCTTTGAGTACCGGATCTTTGGCGGCTTTTAGGCGGCCATTATCCAGCAAAATGTAGTGTACTTCACGCTCTTCTTCCACCCATTTGCCGTCAGGACCCTTGACCATCAGCGGGGTCACGCCGTCTACCATGGTCATGTAGCTGGTCATCAGCTGACCGGTGGCGTTACGGGGAAGCATGCGCATGATGTAGGATGCATCTTGAATGGTGGGGATCAGCTTTTCGTAGCCGATAACAACCACATGGATCTTAGGCAGGGTGGTGACAATGCGGGCGTTGCCTTCGTTAGTTACGAGGCCGATTGCGCCGTTTTCGGCAATGCCGAAGTTGGCGCCGGAAATACCCATGTCAGCCAGGACAAATTCTTGGCGCAGATTTTGCCGGGCTTCCTGTACCATGTAAGGGATATCTACGGGGATTTCTTTGTGCAGCTCTTGGCTGAAATATTCAGCGCATTGCTGACGGCTCAAGTGAATCGCAGGCATAACCATGTGCGAAGGACGGTGTCCGGCAATGCCGATGATCCATTCGCCCAGGTCGGTTTCCTTTACGTGCAGGCCAGCCTCTTCCAGGGCATGGTTCAAATGAATTTCTTCGGTAGCCATGGATTTGGACTTGGCGATGCGTTTGACGCCTTTTTTCTGACACAGATCAATCAGATATTTTTTCAAGTCGTCGCCGTCTTTGGCCCGGTAGACTTTTACGCCGCGCTTCGTAGCTTCGGCTTCAAACTTATCGGTAATGGCTTCCAAATTGGCAACGGTGTTGATTTTCATTTGACGGAAGCTTTCACGCAGAGAGTCTAAATCTTCTACGTTTTCATACGCTTTGGCGCGAGCCGTCGGATAGGCTTCGGCAAAACGGCCCAAGGCGCCGCGCAGTACTTCGTCATTGAGTTTTTCTTCAATCTCTTTGCGCAGGTTACGATCTTGTGTTGATTCCATTAGTTTGCACCTCCGGGCATTTCATCTACTGCGATGACGACAAAGCGGCTGGGGCCGTGAACGCCGATGGTCAAGACGCGTTCAATATCAGACGTACGGCTGGGGCCGGTGATGAAACCGGTGAAGCCGTGATGAAATACTTTAGAAAGAATTTCAAAAGCTTCAGAAATACCAGGCACTACATGACTGGCAGGTAAAAATACTACATGCAAAGGAGGGAGCATGGTGACGACACGGCTTTCGTAAGCATAGCCGTCGTAACAGACGCTGCCGCTTTCGGCAATGGCGAATTCTACCGTGGAAATACCAAGATCAGCGGTTTCCACGTGTTCGGCAATGTCGGCAGCTTCTGTATATACAGTAACATTCTGCTGCTGCAATTTTTCTAGGGCGCCGGAAGCGTCTACATAGGCGCTGTGGATGGCGACGACTTTTTTTGCATTTACGTCGGCAGCCAATTTGGCGATAATTTCCTGCGCCTCGGCGGCTGTTTTGACATGAAACATTTCGGTACCTACATTTTTAGCGCGGGTTTCAAATTCGGCAAAATGTTCTTGGCCCACTTTGCCTGCTGGAAAATGCTCTTTCCAGTTCTCGCATACTCGTTTCATTGTGTCACTCCCTCATAAAATAAATAAAATAAATAAACCACTATGACATGTTTCGCAATAAATACGAAAAATCCTGCTGGTCATGTAAGAAAAATCTTACAAGATAAAAAAAAAAGTCTGACGTGTTAGGAATAAGAGCTCTTTATAAAGGTAGTTTGGGTGGCTGCTTGCTGTAAGAGAGCAAAAAAATCCTGTGTATTATAAAGAAAGAGGCAGGAGTTTTTTGCAGGACAGGGAATTAAATATAAATGTATTTTTGAACAGTAAAAGAACATACGGATTTGGGAATAGGTGCGCTTATGCTTAATAGGGAAGTTTGGTGCAATGCCAACGCGGTCCCGCCACTGTAACGGGGAGTTTCTTTTCTGAGCGTGTATACGCTGCCACTGGGCAACCGGGAAGGCGAAGAGAATCGAAGAACCGGAGTCAGGAGACCTGCCTGTTCTAACACACGCCGTTATGACCTACGGAAGATAGGCAGGTGGGTGAGCTCATTATTTTTGGTTTTGGGAAAATCAATTAGGATGCTGCAAAACCCCCTGCGAAGGGGGTTTTCTTATTGCGAAAACGCATGCGAAGCGGCAGGACTACAGGCACATGCGCTGCTGCGGCCTTGAAGGCGGCTCTTTTGGCGTGGCGAGGAGAAATGACGGCGCAGGTGGCTGTGCAGACGCCGCAAGGAAGCTGGCTGCAGGTTCCGGTGGAAGAAGCGTCGGCCAGGGAGCAGGGCGGACGCGCCGTTGTGCGCAAGGATGCGGGAGACGATCCTGATATTACCCATGGCGCGCTTCTTGTGGCGGAGGTAGTCTTGCAGCCGGGAGAGGGCTGGACGCTAATTGCTGGACCAGGCATAGGTACTGTAACCAAGCCGGGGCTGGCCATAGCGCCGGGAGAACCGGCCATTAACCCTGGACCGCGGCGCATGTTGGCGCTGGTATTGGAGGAACTGCTGCCGGAGGGGATGCGGGCGGCAGTAACGCTGTCCATTCCCGGCGGCGAAGAGCTGGCCAAACGAACCTTGAATCCTTCGCTGGGAATTTGCGGCGGTCTTTCCATTATTGGCACTACCGGCATTGTCGAGCCGATGTCGGAAGAGGCTTTTAAAAACTCCCTGGCGCCGCAGCTACGCGTGGCTCAAGCGCAGGGATTTGAGAGCGTAGTGCTGGTACCGGGAAGGATTGGGCAGGATGCGGCGATCTTAAAATATGGGCTGCCTGAAGAGAGCGTAGTGCAAATGAGTAATTTTGTAGGATTCATGCTGACAAAAGCGGCGGAATTCGGGCTGAAGAAAGTGTTGCTTTTCGGTCACCTGGGGAAATTGGCCAAAGTAGCTGCCGGTATTTTTCATACCCATAACCGTATGGCGGATGCCCGTATGGAGACGCTGGCGGCCTATGCGGCATTGCTAGGAGCTTCTCAGGAGACGGTGAAGAATATTTTAGAGGCTGCGACAACTGAGGGAGCTATGCCTCATATTGCTGCTGCCGGGTTAGGAGAAAAGCTGTATCCGCTGCTGGCGGCAAAAGCCAGCGAACGGGCGCGGCGTCATGTGTTCGGCGATCTGGAAGTGGGTACGGTCATTGTGACGCTGCAAGGAGATCTTTTGGGCATAGATGAAGACGCAAAGAAGATAGGAGACGCGATGGGATGGAACATCAGATCCTTGTAGTGGGCATTGGTCCGGGCAGCCGCGAGTACATGCTGCCAGCCGCCTGGGAGGCTATTGCTACGGCCAAGACACTTGTCGGCGGCAGGCGGGCCTTGGAAACGCTGGCGCCGCCGGAAGCGAAGCGGCGGGTGGTTGATGCGGATATTGAGGGGCTTTTGAATTATATTGAAGAAGAAAGCCGGCAGGGACAAGTAGTGGTCATGGTATCCGGAGACCCTGGCTTTTACAGCCTGCTGCCGGCGTTAAGGCGTCGTTTTCCCAGAGAGCGCTTGCAGGTCATTCCGGGCATCAGTTCAGTGCAGCTGGCTTTCGCCAGAGTGGCGGAACCCTGGCAGGATGCGAGCCTGCTTAGCTTTCACGGCAGGGAAATCGCGGATGAAGTGTTGCTGTATCGTTCAGGGCGGATGCTTTCTTTTCTTACGGATCGTTTGCATCGGCCCAAGGAAATTGCCGAGCGGCTTTTACAGTTGGGCTGGCCGGAGACGACATTATGCTGGCAATGCGAGTCCTTGTCGTATTCGGCAGAACGCGTGGAGCGGTCGACGCTGGCGAAAGCAGCGCAGCAAGAAGGCTTTGCACACGCCATTTTTATTGTTAAGGCGGCCGCGGGCGGCGAGGAGGAGTTTGCATGAAACGACATCATTACGGCTTGCCCGATGAAGCCTTTGTGCGCGGCGATATTCCTATGACCAAGAAGGAAGTGCGAATGCTGGCGCTCCTGCAGGCGCACATTGAAGAAGACAGCTGTGTGGTAGATATCGGCGCGGGTACCGGCTCCTTTGCGGTGGAGGCGGCGCTGGCGGCGCCGAAGGGACAGGTTTTTGCTATTGAACGTGTGCCCGAAGGAGTGGCTCTCATTAAAGCCAACCGACAGCGCCAGGGACTGCGTAATTTGCAAGTGCTTCAAGGGGAAGCGCCGGGAGCGCTGCAAGAGGTGCCTCCTTGCGACGTAGTCTTTATCGGCGGCTCCGGCGGACACTTGGCGGAGATTTTAAATGGCTGCGATCGACTGCTGAAGCCTGGCGGCAGGCTGGTGCTGACGGCGGTTACGGCGGAAACCCTGCAGGAAGCCTTGTCTTTGTGTGAAGGGCGTCCAGGCTACGGCGCATTGGAAGCTTTTGGCGTACAAGCAACGAGATTGCGTAAGGCAGGGCGCAGCCATTTGTTTCAAGCCTTGAACCAAGTGTTTATCATCGCTTGCCAGAAGAAGGAGGAGTAAACTTGCAATCATCCTTAGTAGGAACTTTCTACGGCATCGGCGTCGGTCCAGGCGATCCGGAGCTGTTAACATTGAAGGCGGCGCGGCTGCTGCGGGAAGCGGATATTATTTGTTTGCCCAAATCCAAAGAAGGTGCGGACAGCGTAGCTAAACAGGTGGCGGGGCCGCATTTAAGCGCTAAAGCCCGTCTGGTTGAGATTTCCATGCCCATGGTTCGCGATGCCGCCCTGTTGGAAGAGCAGTGGCAAAAAGGAGCCGCAGAGATTGCCGGCTTTTTGCGCCAGGGCTTGTCGGTGGCCTTTATTACCATCGGCGATTCCATGCTGTACAGCACCTATACGTATTTAATGGCCCGCGTAAGGCGTCTGCTGCCGGACGCTCCCATTGAATGCGTGCCTGGAGTTACTTCCTTTTCAGCAGCTGCGGCCTATTTGCAAGAAGCGCTGGCGGAAGGCGCGGAAAAGCTGGCCATTGTGCCTGCTATTGAGGATCCAGAGGAAATTCGCGAGGTATTGGGGCGTTTTCCTAATGCAGTTTTGATGAAGGTAGCCGGAAAATATGACGCCATCGTAACTGTTTTGGAAGAATTGCAGCTTTTGGACAAGGCAGTTTTGATTAGCCGCCTTGGGTATCCGGAACAGAGGATTTGTCATGATTTAGCTTCCTTGCGAGGACAGAAGCTGGATTATTTATCTTTGATATTGGTAAAACAGGAGGGTTTTCAAACATGGCCAGTGTGATTCAATTTGTCGGAGCCGGACCGGGAGATCCGGAGTTGATTACGGTGAAGGGAAAACGTCTTTTGGAAGCGGCGGATGTCATTGTTTATGCCGGTTCTTTGGTTAATCCGGCGCTTCTTGGCTATGCTAAGGAAGGCGCGGAAATTTTCAACAGCGCTTCCATGACGCTGCAGGAAGTACTGGATGTCATGGTGCCTGCGGCGCAAGCCGGGCGAGAAGTAGTGCGTCTGCATACGGGAGATCCCAGCATTTACGGAGCCATTCAAGAGCAAATGGACGCCTTGGACGGCGTAGACGTATCCTATGAAGTGGTGCCTGGGGTCAGCTCCTTTTTGGCAACCGCGGCGGCGCTAAAACAGGAATATACGCTGCCGGATGTGTCCCAGACTGTCATTGTTACGCGCATGGAAGGACGCACCCCTGTCCCGCAGAAAGAAAAGCTGGCTAGTTTGGCCAGTCACCAGGCGACTATGTGCATTTTCCTCAGTGTCCATATGATACAAGATGTGGTGGATGAACTCATTGCCGGCGGTTATGCGCCGGAAACGCCGATTGCTGTGGTACAGCGGGCTTCTTGGCCGGATCAGCGCATCCTGCGGGGCCGGCTGAATGACATTGCCGCTAAAGCGGCGGAAGAAGGCGTGGATCGTACCGCCATGATCGTCGTAGGGCATTGCCTGGATAAGGAGTATGAATTGTCTCGGCTGTATGCGCCGGAATTTGGACATATGTTCCGCGAGGCGAAAAAATGAAACTGGCCTTTTTGGCCGTAACTGCCAAGGGGGCGCGGTTGGCGGTAAAACTGGCGCAAGCGCTGCCTGCGGCGCAGGTGGAAGTTTACGCTAAACATGCTGAGCCGGAGGAGCGGGAGCTTTGCCTTCCCTTAGATTCTTTGGCGGAGACGGTGAAACTTCGTTTTGCCGACTGCGACGGTTTGGTGTTCTTTATGGCTTTGGGCATTGTGGTGCGCATGGTAGGGCCGCTGCTTGCCGACAAGCGGCGCGATCCGGCTGTGGTGGCCGTAGATGACGGAAGCCATTTTGCGATCAGCGTTCTTTCCGGGCATATTGGCGGCGCTAATGAGTTGACGCAGCAGGTAGCGGAGGCTCTTGAGGCTGTGCCGGTCATTACAACGGCTACCGATGTGGCCGGCGCAGTCGCGGCGGATGTGCTGGCGGTCAAGCTGGGACTGAAGCTGGAACCGTTTGGGGAAATGAAATATATCAATGCCGCTTTAGCGGCGGGAAAGCCTGTATCGTTTTTATTGGATGAGACGCTGCCTCAGGCCGCAACATGGCGGGAGCGGGCGGCGGAGTTGGGCGTGGATTTCCAGCCGTTGAGCGCCTGGCAAGACGGCGGCGAATGTTTGGTGATTCTCAGCGATTGCTGGCAGCCGGATTTAACGGCGCATACGGCGCATGTGCTTTATTTACGCCCGCCCAGCCTTTTGGTAGGCATGGGCTGCCGTAAAGGCGCCTCGCCAGAGTTAATTGCGCAGGCGGCGCAAGAAGCGCTGGCGGCAAAGGGGTATTCTGTGGCCAGCGTGGCCTCCTTGGGCAGCGCCTGGCTTAAGGCGGAGGAACCAGGCTTGCGGGCTTTAGCTGCAGCTTGGAAGATTCCCTTTATTTGCTATGAAAAAGAGTCCTTAGCCCAAGCGGTCAAGGAGTATCAATTAGAGCAATCAAATTTTGTATCTCAACAGATTGGAGTTGGAAATGTATGCGAAGCAGCCGCATGGCTACAGAATCAGTACAAACAGGGGGAACTAGTCATCCCCAAAACCAAACGAGGACCGGTAACGGTGGCGGTGGTGCGGGGCGGGTTATCGTAGTAGGTATTGGCCCCGGCAGCCTGGAGGATATGACGCCTCGGGCGCGGACCGCTATTGAAACGGCCCAAGTGGTGGCAGGCTATGACACGTATATTGAGTTAATTGAACCGCTATTGGCGGGGAAACCGGTGATTGGCACCGGCATGATGCAGGAAGTGGAACGCTGCCAGGCGGCAGTGGATGAAGCGAAAGCAGGCAAAGTGGTGGCGGTGGTATCCAGCGGCGATCCCGGCGTGTACGGCATGGCGGGATTGGTGCTGGAACTGGCCCAAAAGCTGCCGCCGGAACAGCGGCCAGAGGTGGAGATCATTCCCGGCATCAGTGCTGTGAGCGCGTCCGCAGCTGTGCTGGGCGCGCCGTTGATGCACGATTTTGCGGTCATCAGCCTCAGTGATTTGTTGACCCCTTGGGAATTGATTGTGCGGCGCGTAAAAGCCGCGGTGGAAGCCGATTTCGTGATTGCTCTTTACAATCCCAAAAGCAGCCGCCGTACGATGCAGATTGAAGAAGTACGCCGTTTGGCCCTGGAAGTTCGGCCGAGCGCAACTCCTGTAGGTATTGTGCGTCATGCTACGCGCAGCAAGGAAGAATACACTTTGTCGGACTTAGAGAATTTTACGAATGAATTTATCGATATGTTCTCGTTGGTCATCATCGGTAACAGCCAGTCCTATGTGCAGGACGGACGCATGATTACGCCACGGGGGTATAAGCTGTGATTTTCTGCATTGCCGGCACCGGAGACGGCCGCGCGCTGGCGCTTCGTCTGCGCAGGGAAAACTGGCCGCTGCTGGTGAGCGTTGTCAGCGAGTATGGCGAGCGCTTAGTGCAGGCGGCGGATTTGCCGGTTGTGCAGACCGCTCTTGATCAAGCGGGCATGGAAGTTTTTTTGCAAGAACAGGGTGTTCGCCTTGTGGTTGATGCAAGCCATCCTTATGCGGTCAATGTGTCGCGTAATGCCATGGCGGCCTGCGAGAAAGTAAAAGTGCCTTATGTGCGTTATGAGCGTCCTGCCAGCGACTTGCCGGAGTATAAGAACCTGCATGTGGCTGTAGACTATGAGGAAGCGGCTAGGCTGGCTGCTGGTTTGGGAGAGACCATTTTTTTGACCACAGGGAGTCGCCAGCTTGGCGTCTTTCGGGCGGAACCGCTGCTGCAAGGCAAGCGTCTTGTAGCCAGGGTGCTGCCGGAGGCGTCGGTTTTGGAACAGTGCCGGAATCTTGGCTTTTTACCCAAAGATATTGTGGCGATGCAGGGGCCTTTTTCGTTGGAACTCAATCAAGCTCTGTATAGGGCTTTTCAAGCGGAGGTCGTTGTCTTGAAGAACAGCGGCAATCCCGGTGGCTGCGCAGAAAAAATTGCCGCAGCCGTAGCGTTGGGACTGCAAGTAGTGCTGGTTGACAGGCCGCGCTTATTCTATCCAGTTTGCTGCGCAACAGAGCAGCAGGTACTGGAGCAGGTTGCTAAATTGGTAACAGGAGGAAAGTAATTATGGAATTTATGACCGATCCTCAGGGGATTGAGCGCAAGAGCATGGAAATTATCGCTCCTCACGTAGCAGGCTTGTCTTTGACGCCAGAAGCGGTAAAAGTATATTCCCGCATGATTCATGCTTCAGGAGATCCGCAGTATGCAGAAGTGATTGAGGTGCATGCCGACGCCGTAGCGGCTGGGCAGAAAGCCATTCGCGAAGGCAAGAACGTTTATTGTGATGTGGAAATGGTGCGTACCGGCATTAACAAAAAACGTCTGGCGCAGTTCGGCTGTCAGGTGGAATGTTTGATCGCTGATGAAACGGTGGCGGCTCAGGCTAAAGCGGCAGGGATTACGCGTTCCATGGCTGCCATGCGGACTTTTGGGGCTAAACTGGACGGCGCTATTGTGGCTATTGGCAATGCACCGACCGCTCTTTTTGAAGTGATCCGTCTGATGCAGGAGGAAGGCGTTCGCCCTGCGCTGATTATCGGTGTGCCAGTGGGTTTTGTGGGCGCTGCCGAGTCCAAGGATTTCTTGGCCGAAGTATCGACGGTTCCCTATATTACCGTACGCGGCAATAAAGGCGGCAGTCCGATTGCGGCTTCGGCGTTGAACGCAATTTTGTACCAAATCGAGGCATAGAACGGGGCTGTCGGGAGGAGGAATTTGCCGATGGAAGAAAAGGAAAAGCTTGTGCATCGTCCACGGCTGGTTATTGCAGGCACCCAAAGCGGTGTAGGCAAAACAACCCTTGTGACAGGATTGTTGGCGGCGCTGCGCAGCCAAGGCAAGACGGTGCAGTCTTTTAAGATCGGTCCGGATTACATTGATCCTGGGTTTCACGCGCTGGCCAGCGGCCGGGCGGCGCATAACCTGGACAGCTGGCTGGTGCCCCAGGAAAAATTGCCGCCCTTATTCGTTAAGGCGGCGGCAGAAGCAGATATTTCCATTATTGAAGGCGTCATGGGGCTGTATGACGGCGGCCGCCAGGGGATCAGCAGTACGGCGTCGCTGGCCAAATTGCTTCAGGCGCCGGTAGTATTGGTATTGGACGCCAAATCCATGGGGGAGAGCGCTGCGGCGATTGCTCTGGGGTTTCGTCAATACGACCCGGAGGTGTGGTTTGCCGGTGTGATCTTAAACCGCGTCGGTTCGGCGTCCCATGAGCGTATGGTGCGTGAAGCGTTAGAGCGGCAAAATATTCCGGTGCTAGGTTGCTTGCATCGGCAAGAAGACTTGCGTCTGCCAGAGCGTCACTTGGGGTTGACGCCAGTGACGGAGCAGGCTCTGGATGTGGTTGTGGCGGCGATGGGGAGGTCGGTTGGTCAGGCTCTGGACTTAGAGGCTTTATGCGCTTTGGCTCAACAAGCGCCGGACTTACCGGTTCCCGCGGCGATGGGCGCTTTACCTGTACGGCGGGCGCGCTTGGGCGTGGCCCGAGATGAAGCTTTTTCTTTTTATTATCCCGAAAGCATGGGCGTTTTAACGCGCTTTGGCGCGGAATTAATTCCCTTTAGTCCGCTTGAGGATGCATCCTTGCCTGAGGTGGACGGCTTGTTTTTCGGCGGCGGTTTTCCGGAAATGTTTGCGCCGCAATTAGCGGCTAATGCTTCCATGCGTGAGGCTGTAAGACGAGCAGCGGCAAGCGGTATGCCCATTTACGCGGAATGCGGCGGCCTGATGTATCTGACGGAAAGCTTGGAGGATTTTTCCGGGAAGCGTTATGCTATGGCGCAAGTAGTGCCGGCGCGATGCCGGATGGAAAAAAAGCTGCAGACTGTGGGCTATGTGACGGCGACGCTGCAGGCGGATAACCTGCTGGGAAAAAGCGGCGCTCGTTTTCAAGGCCATGAGTTCCATTTTTCCAGTATGGAGCCGTTAGCAGAACCGTTTCCCTGGGCCTTTTCTTTTGAAAAGATGCGTACTGGCGCTGTCTATCCAGGGGGTTATGCTTCACCAAACGTGCTGGCGTCCTATCTGCATCTGCATTTTGCAGGCAATGAAGAGGCTGCGGAAGCGCTGGTAACGGCCTGCGCCGTGTATGCGGCAAGGAGGCAGGGCCGTGGCTGAGATTATGTTGGTAACCGGCGGCGCCCGCAGTGGTAAAAGCGCTTTTGCCGAGCGGCGCGTAGCGGCTATGGCGGAGCAAGTGGGCTATATCGCGACAGCCCAAGCCTGGGACGAAGAAATGCGCCTGCGTATTGAGATACATCAGCAGCGGCGTCCGGCAGGCTGGCAGACTTTTGAAGCGCCGCGGCACGCGGCGTCGGTACTGGCGAAGGCGGCAGCTGAAACCAAGGCGATTCTGTTTGACTGTTTGACCATGTTTGTTACGAATTGTATGTGCCAAGAGGATTTTCCTGCAGACCCTGAGGCTGGGCAGTGGTATATCGCCAAAGAGACGGAAGCTTTGTTGCGCGCAGCGCGTCAAGCTTCTTGTCCGGTGGTGTTTGTTACCAATGAAGTGGGCTTGGGGATTGTGCCGGATAATGATATGTCTCGCGCTTTTCGGGACTATGCGGGCTGGGTGAATCAGCAGGTAGCCGCCCAGGCGCAGCAGGTTTTTTTTGTTGTCAGCGGTTTGGCTGTGGATGTGCGCCGTTTGGCGGAAGCGGAATAAAAGAGAAACGATTGCAAATAGAGGAGGCGTTGGGCATGGCTAAGACCATCATGCTCCAAGGAACCAGTTCTCATGTAGGCAAGAGCATTTTAACAACCGCGCTTTGCCGCATTTTTTTGCAGGACGGCTTGCGTGTCGTTCCTTTTAAAGCGCAGAATATGGCGCTGAATTCCTATGTAACCAAATATGGGGAGGAAATGGGGCGGGCTCAAGTGGCCCAGGCGGAAGCCGCCGGGTTGGAGCCTATGGTGGAGATGAACCCGGTACTCTTAAAGCCTACAGGAGATTCCCGCTCCCAGGTAGTGCTGATGGGACGTCCCATCGGTAACATGACGGCTAAAGAATACCATCAGGGTTATAGCCTGCAGGCGCTTGATACGGTGAAAGCGTGCCTGCAAAAGCTGCATGATAAATTTGACCGTATTGTTATCGAAGGCGCCGGCAGTCCGGCGGAAGTCAATCTCAAAGCCAATGACATCGTTAATATGCGCGTCGCTAAACTGGCGCCGGCTCCGGTACTGCTGGTGGCGGATATTGACCGCGGCGGCGCCCTGGCATCAGTGGTAGGAACGCTGGAATTGCTGGAACCGGACGAAAGGGAACTGGTGAAAGGCATCATTATCAATAAGTTTCGCGGCGATATCCGTCTTTTGCAGCCTGCTCTTGAATTTTTGGAAACAAAAACAGGCAAGCCGGTACTGGGGGTTATTCCGCATTTGGTCGATTTGGGCATTGACGACGAGGATTCTGTTTCCTTGGAAGACAAGCAAACGGTTCAAACCAAAGAAATTGACGTGGCGGTGCTGCGGACGCCGAAGATCAGCAATTTTACGGATTTTGACGCCCTCGGGGCCGAGCCGGATGTGGCTGTGCGCTATGTGCGCCAAGGCGAAGCATTAGGCAAGCCGGATCTTATTATTTTGCCAGGCAGTAAAAATACAGTAGAGGATTTGCTGTATCTGCGGGAACATGGTTATGAAAAAGCCATTAAGGAGCTCCATGCCCAAGGCATACCTGTCATCGGCATTTGCGGCGGCTATCAGATGCTGGGTCAGACGGTTTTTGATCCGGAACATACCGAGTCCGACCATGATGAAACGCCGGGACTGGGGCTTTTGGATACAACAACGACCTTTGTGGCGGAAAAAATGACCCAGCAAGTGAGCGCTCGTGGTTTGTCCGACCGCTTTTTGGGCATCAAAGCCAGCGGTCTGGAGCTGAAGGGCTATGAAATTCATATGGGACGTACGGAATTTGCTGCAGGGACAGAAGCTGCATTTCAGATTGAAGAACGTTCCTGTCAAAAGGCAGCCAGCCCGGATGGAGCGGTGGCTTCCTCCGGTTTGGTTCTTGGCACCTATCTGCACGGTATCTTTGACAATGACTCCTATCGGGGACTTCTTGCCAACGCGTTGCGGCAGCGCAAAGGCTTAGCGCCTCTTGATCGTTCAGGAGATACGCAGGCGCGCAAGGAAGCGGCGTATAACCGGCTGGCGGGGGTTGTGCGGGAAAACTTGGATATGACCCGGCTGTATGCCATTGTGGAGGGAAAGTAGATGCAGCCAAGTGTATGGCCCGGTGAATTATGGATGCTTCTGGGAGCGGTGCTTTTGGACCAGCTATTGGGAGATCCAAACAGCCGCTGGCATCCGGTAGTGCTCATTGGCCGGGTCATTTCTTGGGGAGAGGCATGCTTGCTGCGTCTAACACAGAGCTCTTGGCAGCAGCAGACGTCAGGCGCCGTGCTAGTGGCAGTGGTACTGGCTGCTGCTTATAGCAGCGCCTGGTGCTGGATGCAGCTGTTGGCCCTCGGGGGGGACGCAGTGCAATGGCTTGGGGGCGCGTTGCTGCTGAGCTTTACTGTTTCGCCGCGCAGCTTGGCAGCCGCCGGCAGTGAAATTCGCGATTTTCTGGCTGCTGGAAATATGGCGGAAGCACGACGCAAGGTAGGCTGGATTGTCGGCCGGGATACAGCAGACCTCGATGAAGGGGAAGTCACACGGGCTACAGTGGAAACGGTAGCGGAAAACATAGTTGACGGCATTATTTCGCCGCTTTGTTATTTTCTGCTTGGCGGCGTGCCGCTGGCCTTTTTGTATCGCGCCGTCAATACGTTGGATTCCATGGTGGGCTATCATAATGAGCGCTATGAACATTTCGGCAAGGCGGCTGCCAGGGTTGATGACATTTTCAATTGGCTGCCTGCAAGGATAACAGCGGTGCTGCTTTTAGGGGCTGCTTGGGTTTTGCGTATGGACTGGCGCAACGCTTGGCGGATGATGCGGCGTGATGCAGCGGCGCATCCCAGTCCGAACAGCGGTTATGCGGAGGCAACGGTGGCTGGCGCTTTGGGTGTGCAATTGGGCGGTCTAAACTATTACGGCGGCGTGGCTTCGCTGCGAGCGAAAATGGGCGAACCCAAAGAAGCGCTGCAAGGGCGGCATATTACGAAAACAATCCGCCTAATGCAAGTTGCGGTGGCTCTGTTTCTTTTGCTTGCCAGCCTGCTGTTGGGATGGTAGTCTAAAGAAGAATGGAGATGCCGGAGGGAAACTATGTTCAATGATTTTTTGCTGGGATTGCAGTTTTTGACGCGTCTGCGTTTGTCGGGAGAGTTGTTTTGGGATGAAGAGGGCTGCGGCCGCAGCGTGCGCTATTTCCCGCTGGTTGGAGCCGTACTGGGCTTGTGCTTTGTAGCTGCTTGGCAGGTGCTGTATGTATGGCTTCCTACTTGGGTTAGTACGTACCCGCCGACAGTAGTTGTTACCATTCTTACGGCGTTGCCCATTCTCTTGACAGGCGGCTTGCACTGCGACGGCTTTATGGATACCATGGACGGTCTTTTTTCCGGCCGTCATCGGCCACGGATGCTGGAAATCATGAAGGACAGCCGTGTGGGCGCCCATGGGGTGACCACTTTTTTAATGCTCTTTGCTTTGAAATGGTCTCTGATTGCCGATTTGGCGTCGCTGACTTTGCCGGCGGCGCTTTTTGCCATGCCTGTATTAGGGCGTTTAGCGATGGTAGTAGGAATTACCTGCTTTCCTTACGCTCGGGAAAACGGCATGGGACGCGCTTTTTCCGCTTATGCCGGTGAGGGAGCCTTGTGGATAGCTCTAGTGCTTTCGTTTTTGCTTGTGCTGCCCTTGGGCGGCCAAGGGTTGATCGCTTTGGTAGCGGCGCTGGTGTGCGCTTTTGGCTGCGGCTTTTTGATCAGCCGCAAGTTGGGCGGACTTACAGGCGATGTATATGGAGCTCTGACGGAAATTACGGAAGTTGTCGTCTTGCTGGCTTTTTTGTATTAGAACAGGATGGAGGAATCAAGACGCATGGACGAAAAAACGTCCCCGCAGTATAAAAATATACCCGAACAGTTGGCAGCCGGGCAAACTTTGGAGGTGCGTGTTCCTGGGTCTTGCGGTGAATTGACGCAGGGCTTGGTGGATGAAGCTTACTTTCTGATCACCTGTCCGATCGGCAGTTATTCCCGGGCTATTTTGCGGCAAACTAAAGCGCCGACTGTTTTGGGCGGACCTAAAACGCAACAAGCAGTGGCTAAGACGCTGCTTTTCTTGGGAGAAAAGCAGCTTCCAGGAGAACTGGAGATTTGTTCGCAATTGCCAGTAGGGAAGGGCATGTCGTCTAGCAGCGCCGATAT
Organism: uncultured Anaeromusa sp.; assembly: GCF_963668665.1. Taxonomy (NCBI): domain Bacteria; kingdom Bacillati; phylum Bacillota; class Negativicutes; order Selenomonadales; family Sporomusaceae; genus Anaeromusa; species uncultured Anaeromusa sp. The sequence continues at coordinate 190,410 of NZ_OY764902.1, forward strand.
CGGTGCTGCCTGTCAAGCAGTGGCTCTTGCTTTCGGAAGAGTTCTTGCACCGCAAGAGATTTTGACGCTGGCGACCGGGGTGGAGCCTACGGATGGCGTGTTTTGTCCTGGTGTTGCGCAAATTGACCATGTGACGGGCGCTGCGTTTTGCAGCTTGGGGGAACCGCCGGCGATCATGGTCTCTGTCTGGGACCAAGGCGGCCAGGTGGATACGCAGCGTTTTAATGAGCGTCAGGAATTGCACTGCTTTAACCGAGCCAAGGAACGAGTGGTTCGTCAAGCAGTGCAATGCATAAAACGGGGTATGAAAGAACAGGAAGCGTTTTGGTTGGGCCATGGCGCTATGCTTAGCGCGCGGGCTAATCAGATTTTGCTGCCCAAGCTAGAGCTGGAGCTGCTCTGGTCGCTGGCCTTGCAACAAGGAGCGATTGGCGTCAATGTGGCTCATAGCGGTACGGTACTGGGGGTTTTGTGGAAAGGCGATGTAGCTTCAGAAACGATAGAAACCTTGCAGAAGCGGGTAGAACAGGAACTGCCGCAGCTTTCTTTTTTGGGAAGCTGGCCGCTGGTGTCCGGCGGCAGTTGGTATCGTTGTGGCAAGGAGGGGGAAGAGCATGACTGGGTTCGCTGCTTTTGAGCATGGCGGCAATATTTACGCTGCTGCCGGTGAATTGGGGTTGTCGCCGGAAGCGGTACTGGATTTCAGCGCCAATATCAACCCCTTGGGCTTGCCGCCTGGCTTGAAGGAGCAGTTGGCTTCCCTTTTGGACGGGGTTGTGCATTATCCGGAACCGGAGGCGGCGGAGCTGCGACAGGCTTTGGCTGCAAGCCATGGCTGTGCTTCGGAAAGTGTGATTGTAGGGAATGGCGCAGCGGAACTGCTGTACTTGCTTTGCTATACGCGCAAACCAAGGCGTGTGCTGGTGACGGCGCCAACCTTTAGCGAATATGAAAAGGCGGCTCGCGCCGCTGGGGCGGAAGTTGCTTACTTGCCATTGGCTGCTACAGACGGATTTGCACTGCATTGGGAGCAAATGCAAGCCGCCTTGGCGGCAACGGATATGTTTTTTCTTTGTAATCCCAATAATCCCACAGGGACGCTGCTCAAGCGCGAAGCGGTGCTGCGTTTGGCGGCAGAAGCGGCCAGGCAGCAGTGCTTTTTGCTTGTGGATGAATCCTTTCAGGATTTTTTGCCGGAACAGAAAAAATACAGCATTTTGCCGGATTTGCCGAGAATGGGAGATCAGGCGGCGGTTTTGCGTTCTTTGACTAAATTTTACGCCATCCCGGGACTGCGGTTGGGTTTTATGGCAGGCGATGCGGCGCTGATCCAAGAATTGACGGCGAAAAAGGACACGTGGAATGTGAACTTTTTGGCGCAGCAGGCAGGCTTGTGGGCCCTTCGCTGCAGCGACTATCAGCAGGAAAGCCGCGCCTATGTAGCTCAGGCGAAGCAGGCGTTGTACGCAGCGTTAGCGGCGCTGCCGGGAGTGCATGCCTATGAACCGGCGGTAAATTATATTCTTTTAGATATGAAACAAACCGGTCTGACTTCCAGCCAATGGCGGGAGCGTTTGAAACGGCGGGGAATTTTGGTGAGGGACTGCGCCAATTACGTAGGCCTTGGCGACAGTCATATCCGAGTGGCTGTGCGTAGGCAAGACGAAAATGAGCGCCTAGTGGCGGCCTTGACGGCTGAATTGACAAAGTAAGATAAGAAGTGCGGCTTTTCGAGAAAGGAAATGGAGTATGAGTAAATTAATTTTGGTGCGTCATGGTGAAACGACGTGGAATATAGAGATGCGATATCAAGGGCAAACAGACATTTCTTTGACTGCGAACGGCATTGAGCAGGCGGGCAAAGTGGCGCAGCGGCTGGCGGATGAAAAGATAGCCGCCGTCTACAGCAGCGATTTGAGCAGGGCTTTTGTGACGGCAGCCCAGATTGCCGCCGTACATGGTTTGGATGTATTAACTCGCCAGGATTTGCGGGAAATTTCCTTTGGCGACTGGGAAGGTATGACCTATGATTCCCTTGATTTAGATGGCGTCGGTACGGGAAATCGGTTATTTTCGCATCCGGCGGAAATTGAAATTCCCGGCGGCGAGACCTTTTTTGAGGTGCAGCAGCGGATGATGGAGGCTTTGCGCGAACTAGCCCAGCGGCATGAAGGACAGACCGTGGTTATTGTGTCTCATGGCGCTGCGATTCGCACGGTGCTTTGCGATGTGTTAGGCATGGATTTGAACCGTCTTTGGGCTATACGGCAGAGCAATACGGCGGTAAATATTTTGGAAGTGCTGCCGCAAAAAGTCCTGGTTTCTCTTGTGAATGATGTGCACCATCTTCGCTGACATTACAGGGAATCTCTGCTATGATGGAAGAAACAGAGACAGGAAGTGAGTGAACCATATGTCTTGGAGCTTAAAAGAAGCCTTGCGGCAGCGCCGCGAGCAGGAGGAAAATACCTGTGCGCCGCCGCAGGCAGGCGGCAGGGGTTTTGCCTTGGTCTATCCCAATAATTATCAAGTGGGCATGTCTAACTTAGGCCTGCATATTTTATATCGCCTGCTCAATGAACGGGGAGACCTGTGCTGCGAGCGGGCTTTTTTGCCGGAAAAAAAAGCCTGGGACGAGCATATTCGCACGCAGACGCCGCTGATGACCGTAGAGAGTCAGCGGCCGTTAAGCGCGTTCGCGCTGGTAGGGTTTGCGCTTTCTTTTGAAATGGATTATTTTCATTTTTTGGATATGCTGCAACTGGGGCGAATTCCACAATTGGCTGTGGAACGGGGCGAGCAGGATCCCTTTGTGTTGATTGGCGGCCCTTGCGCTACGTTCAATCCGGAACCGTTGGCGCCGTTTGTTGATGCGGCCATTATCGGCGAAGGCGAAGAAGTCTTGCAGGAGCTGGTGGACGTGTACCAGGACTGCCGTACCAAAGGTAAAACGCGCCAGGAGTTGCTGCTGGCGTGGGCGCACATTCCCGGTGTTTATGTGCCCGCCTTTTACGAAGCGAATTACGAGGCGGACGGACGAGTGACAGCGTGGCGGAAGATGGGGAAGGTTCCGGAGACCATTTCGCGGCGCAGAGTAGAACTCTTAGATGACTACCCGGGAGAAACGGCTGTTTTTGCGGAAGACGCGGAGTTCGGCAAGCTGTTTTTACTGGAAGTGGCCCGCGGCTGCGGACGGCACTGCCGTTTCTGCATGGCCGGGTACTGTTTTCGCCAGCCTCGGCCGCGGTCGCTGTCTGTACTGCGTCAAGCGCTTTTGCGGGCGCAGCAGCAGGGTATGAAAGTGGGCCTGATGGGGGCGGCTGTTTCCGATTATCCGGAGATTCAAGCCTTGTGCCATGAATTTGAAGCCAAGGGGATGCGCTTTTCCGTAGCCTCCTTGAGAGCGGATTCATTGGATGCGGTATTGGTGGCCGGTTTGGCCGCCAGCGGACACCGGACGCTGACCTTAGCACCGGAAGCCGGCAGTCAGCGCTTGCGAGACGTCATCAACAAGGGGATTCGAGAAGAGCATCTTTTAGAAGGCGTGCGCCTGGCGGCGCAGGCAGGCATTCCCAATCTGCGCCTGTATATTATGATTGGCTTGCCGACGGAAGTCGATGAAGATATTGACGCTATTGCCGAGATGGCCTTGCGGGTGCTGGCGTGTATGGAAGAAGCGGGCTCCAAGGGCAAGCTGACTCTTAGTGTCAATCCCTTTATACCTAAGCCGTTTACTCCCTTTCAGTGGCTGCCTATGGCGGATAAAAAGGTAGTTCAGCAGCGGCTGCGCCGCTTGGAAAGCTTGCTTAAATCGCAACGACGTATAGAAATTCTCAGCGAGCCGCCGCGGGAAGCCTATGTGCAGGCTGTGTTGGCGCGGGGGGATCGCCGGTTGGCGCCGGTTTTGGCGGCTGCCGCAGCGAAGGGCGGCTGGCGGCGCTTTACCGCTTGCTTAAAAGACGCCGGCTTGGATGAGGAGAGTTATTTATATCGACAGCGATCCATAGACGAACGTCTTCCTTGGGCGCACTTGGATATGGGCTTTAACAAGGATTATTTATGGCAGGAATGGCAGCGCGCCGTCAAGGAAGCGCCCACCAAGGGATGCTTTGCAGGCTGCAGGCGCTGCGGAATCTGTAAGGAAGGCAGGGAAGCATGGTGAAAGATAAAGAACCGTTTTATATAGAAAAGGCGGGAGCTTTGACAGTAGGACGCTTTTCGTTGCTCCAAGAGGCTGGCTTGCAGCATGCCATGTCCACTCGTCTTGGCGGTGTTAGCAAGGCGCCTTGGCTGTCTTTGAATTTGGGATATCATGTCGGCGATTGTGCGGAAGATGTTACTGCCAACCGTAAGCTCTTTTGCAAAGCCGTTGGCGCTGAGGCGTCCAAGGTAGTGGCGCTGCAGCAGGTTCACGGAAATGTAGTAGCCGTAGTGGACGAAGGTCAATGCGGCCAAGGCGCTTTTGCTTGGGACGGTGCGTTGGTTGGAACTGATGCAGTGGTGACCGCGGCCAAGGGTGTTCCGCTGCTCCTTTTAGTAGCGGATTGCGTGCCTGTACTGCTTTTTGATCCCGTGCACCGCGTGCTGGCGCTGGCTCATGCCGGATGGAAAGGCACGGTAGCCGGTATTGCTGCGGCCTCCTTGCAGGTTATGAAGGAGCGCTTTGGCACAAAAGGGGAAGAATGCTTGGCTGCCTTGGGACCGTCTATTGGGCCGTGCTGTTATCCTGTGGGCGAGAATGTGCTGCAGAAGCTGCCGGCTAATCTTCCCGCAGGACTGCTGCGCAGCGAAAAGGGCGAACATAGGCTTGATTTGCGAGGCTTTAACGCCTGGCTTCTTTCTCAAGCCGGCATACCGCTGCAACGGATCGCTGACTCCGGCGTGTGCACTTGTTGTCAAAAAGATCTGTTTTTTTCTCATCGCGGCGACAACGGACAAAGCGGACGATTAGGTTTTTTGGCGTGGTTGTAGATACATCGTTTTGATAGGAGCAGGTTTGCCAAAAGGAGGCGAAAACCATGCAGGAGCAGGGAACGAATAAAATCAACTGCAATAAATGCAAGTATTTCTATATCACTTGGGAAAAAGAATTTCCCTATGGTTGCAAGGCTATGGGCTTTAAAAGCAAGAATATGCCTAACAGGGTGACTAGGGAAGTTTCCCAGCGGCAATGCCTGTCCTTTGAGCCGAAAGACGAGCCGCGCTAAGGCCAGAAGAAAATTGAACAAGAGTCGCGGGAGTCAAGGGAGGGTACGCAGGAGAAGCGCGGGCAACGGTTTTGAACAGGAGTAGATGGAGGGCCCGAAAACGGTTGGATTGAACAGGAGAATCGGAGAAGCGGAGGGTACGTCTGAGAGTTACGGGAGATGCGGTTTTGCACAGAGCACGAAAAAAAGCTGACCCTGTCTGCGCGACAAGGTCAGCTTGCTTTTTAAATATATTAGAATTTATGATCGAACCGCGAAATATACGAAAGACGCGAAAGGGGTTTCAAGAGAAAAATCACGCACAACGGAGCACGCCCCCGGCTCTGCCGCTTCCCCACCAGAACGGCAGAGCACTCATGCTCCGTTGCTCCTGTTTATACTAACATAAATCAGTAGACAATTCCAGAGCAAGGTGATGATTTATTCTCGTCCTGGTTACGTCGCTACATTTGCGGTATAATATACCTGTTTTCATAAAAGCAATAAGACCGAAAAATACGGTTTTTTAGAGGAGGAAAGCAGATGTCCTTACAGGAAGAAAAAGAGCGGTTTATTTCATTGGCCAAGACGATTGATCGTCCAGGTCTGATTCAACTACTGGATTATTTGGAAACGGAAACAGATTTTTATACAGCTCCTGCGAGCACTGCCTTTCACGGAGCGGAGGAAGGTGGCCTTTTGGTGCATTCTCTGGCTGTATACGACAGCCTGATGACCTTGAGGCAGGCTTTTTCCCAGGAGTTGGAACAGGAATCTGCCTGTCTCTGCGCCTTGTTTCATGATTTATGCAAGGCGAATTTTTATCGAAAAGGCTTTCGGAATCGGAAGAACGAAACAACCGGCCAATGGGAAAAGGTCGAAGTGTACGAAATCGATGATCAACTGCCTTTAGGTCATGGGGAAAAGTCGGTTATGCTGCTGCAGAAGTTCATTCCTTTGACGGAGGAGGAAATGCTCGCTATTCGTTGGCATATGGGCGGTTTTGACGATACGGCGCGTTCCTATGCTGGCGGGCAGAGCCTGTCCGGCGCCATGAAACGTTACGCGTTAGTGCCGGCCTTGCATATGGCTGATATGGCTACCTGCTATTTTACCGGAAAATGATAAAGTCCTATAGCGTAATTGGAATGCCTTACAGGGGGTTGTCATGGATACTGCGACGATAGTTTTGTTGGCGGCGGCCATTGTGCAATTGGTATTAATACTATGGCTTCTCCAAAAAATCAGCCGTTTAGGCAATGCCAAAGAAGAGTCGGAAACAGACAAAGAAAAGCTGCGCCAGGAACTGCAGGAAAGCCGTCGAGAACTGCGGGAAACACTGCAGGATTTTAATGATTCCGTGCTGCGTCGTCTGGCGGAGCATATGGGTATGCAGCTGCAGCAGACGGAAAGTATGTCCAGCCACTTGCAGAACCTGACGCAGGCGCAGGAACGACGCCAAGAGCATCTGCGGCAAAGCTTGGAGGCGCAAATGGAGTCTTTGCGTCTGGAAAGCGGACGACGCCTGGAAGAAATCCGCGCTATGGTGGACGAACGGCTGCAACAGACGCTGGAAAGAAAGCTGGGAGAAAGCTTCCAATGGGTAAGCGAGCGGCTGGAAATGGTGCACAAAGGATTGGGCGAGATGCAAAACCTTGCCGCCAGTGTGGGTGATTTGAAAAAAGTGCTGACAAATGTTAAGACCCGAGGAACCTGGGGAGAGATCCAATTAGCCGCCCTTTTATCAGATGTATTGGCTCCTGAGCAGTATGCAGCGAATGTGGCGGTAGTTCCAGGGCGCAACGAGCGGGTGGAGTTTGCGTTGCGCCTGCCTGGACAAGGAGAAAAGGGATGTATTTGGCTGCCTGTGGATGCGAAGTTTCCGCAGGAAGACTTTTTGCGTCTTCAAGAGGCGCGAGAAGCCGGCGATGCCGAGGGACAGGAAAATGCGGCCAAAAAGCTGGAGCAGCGACTGCGTTTAGAAGCTAAGAGCATCGCAGAAAAATATGTTTCTCCGCCGCATACGACCGATTTTGCCTTGTTGTTCTTGCCTACGGAAGGTTTATATGCCGAGGTTCTGCAGCGTCCTGGTTTGGCTGAGGAACTGCTGCACCGCCATCGGGTCGTAGTGACGGGCCCGATGACCCTGGCAGCGCTCTTGAATAGTTTGCAGCTAGGCTTTCGAACGCTGGCCATTGAGCAGCGCAGCGCGGAAGTATGGGAGTTGTTGGGGGCGGTGCGAGGGGAATTTGCCCGCTTCGGTCTGCTGTTGGAAAAAACGCAGAAAAAGCTGCAAGAAGCCTCTTTTTCCATCGAAAGCGCAGCCAAGACATCGCGGAGTATGGAGCAGCGCTTATCTTCGCTGCAGCAATGGCGCAGTGAAGGAGTTCTTGACGAGCCGGACAATTTGTGATATTTTCATACATGTTGCGGCGAGCTTGAAAGATGGCCGCGGCCGTTTTAGGACGGTCGAGGAAAGTCCGGGCTCCACAGGGCAGGGTGCTGGATAACGTCCAGCGGAGGAAACTCTAGGGACAGTGCCACAGAAATGTGTACCGCCGGCTTTATGCCGGTAAGGGTGGAACGGTGCGGTAAGAGCGCACCAGCGGTCAGGTGACTGGCCGGCTAGGTAAACCCCACTCGGAGCAAGACCAAATAGGGAAGGGATGAAGCGGCCCGCTGAGCCTTCCGGGTTGGTTGCTAGAGCCATTCGGCAACGGATGGCCCAGATAGATGGTCATCACCGCGCAAGCGGAACAGAACCCGGCTTATTGATTGCTTGCCGCACACTTTCTTGACAAAAGAACAATTTTTCGTTACTCTATACCCAGAATCCAAAGGGGAGTAGCTTCACGGTGCAAAGTCAACAGTCTGATAGTGCATACTATCTGGCTTTGCCGTTAACGAACAAAATGCGTTGACAAGCGAGACCTTTGGGCAGGAAATCCTGCCCAAAGGTCTCGCTTTTTTTAATATGTAAATAAGTAAAGAAGACGTTCACACAGAGTAACAGAGGTATCAGAGTTTAGCAGAGAGTACAGGGGAGAATTTAAAAAAATACTAAGGAGCTACTGCCTTTTGCGTAAGAGGCGCGCAAATCAGTGACTTCGCAATCAGGAGGCTAGATCAATGACAGCTTTTTTGGCGGCTATGATTTTTGTGGTATTGGCGGAAATGGGCGACAAGACCCAGCTTTTAGCCTTGGCGTTGGCAGGCAGGTATTCCTGGAAAACCGTGATGAGCGGCATTCTCGTGGCGACGCTGCTCAATCATTTGCTGGCGGTGCTGGCTGGGCATTATTTGCAGTATGTGATGCCTATGATGTACGTACAAATTGCCGCCGCAGTATCCTTTATCTTTTTCGGTATTTGGACCATTCGCGGGGATGAGCTTGGGGATGCGGACAAGGCTACCTGTTATACGCCGTTTTGCACCGTAGTGGTGGCGTTCTTTTTGGCGGAAATGGGAGATAAGACGCAGCTGGCTACAGTAGCCTTGGCTGCTCAGTATCAAGAAATTATACCGGTTTGGATGGGGACGACTACGGGGATGATGATTGCCGACGGCATGGCGATTGTTGTAGGCGGCATGCTGCTTAAGCGCCTGCCGGAGCAGGCGGTCAAATGGACAGCGGCTGTTATCTTTGTGCTTTTTGGTATCTATGGGCTGTATGAATCGTTGCCGGCTCCATGGAATGCGCCTGCGTTTTTGGGTGTAGTGGCCGTGGTGAGCGCTATTTTGATGGGACTTGTGCATCGCTGGCAATGCAGAGCATCGCAAGAAAGCAATAGCAATAGTTGACTTCAAGAAATAAAAACTTTACAATAAAAATAGAATATTCTCGGTGAAAGCGTTGATTTCATAGAGGAAAAACAGGGAGGCATGGATATGGCTTTGCATACCATTGCAACAGAAGAAGAATTTCAAACCCTGGTGATTGAAGCGGGCAAGCCGGTTTTGGTTGATTTTTGGGCTCCTTGGTGCGGGCCTTGCAAAATGATTGCTCCTGAATTGGAGTCGCTGGCGCCTGAATACGCGGATAAAGCGGCTATTATTAAAGTGAATGTCGACGACTTTCCTGCGGTGGCGCAGCGGTACAAGGTCATGGGCATTCCTACGCTGCTTATCTTCAAGGAGGGCAAAGAAGTCTCCCGTTTGGTGGGGTTTCGGCCTAAAAAGGAATTAGTAGCGGCCTTGGATGCGGTGCTGTAAAGTAAATGGAGTTGAAGAAAGCTGGTGAAGGCATTCTGCGTTGAGTAGAATGCCTTTTATTCCTATATAGGAAAGTTTGTTTTTGAAGAGCATAGTTGCAGCTGTTAATGGCAGCCGCCAAATTTTTGCGACAAGATTTCCGTAAGCCTCGCCAAATTGGCGGCGACGGCAGTTCCGCGAACTCGCTGTCGCTCAGACATACGGAACTTTTCTCCGTCGCCTTCTATTTTTGCGTCCTGCGGACCGGCTTGCTTCAAAAAAGTCGCAAAAACAACGGCGGCTGCCCCTTCCATATGCTTCTGTTGGAGCTTTTATGTTCTCTATGTTACGCTGTGTGCCGTTTTTTCTTTTTAAAAACAGTCCCCCAGGAGGTTCGAAGATGGAAAAAACAAAGATTTTAATTGCAGATGACGACAAGCAGATACGTCAGCTCTTGGCGCTTTATTTTGAAAAAGAAGGCTTTGCCGTAGTGGAAGCCGCTGACGGAACAGAGGCTCTGCGTTTTTACGAAGAACAAAAGCCGCAACTGCTGCTGCTGGATGTTATGATGCCGGGACAGGATGGACTAGAGGTATGCCGCCGTGTGCGGCGGGTGTCTGAGGTGCCCGTTATTTTGCTGACGGCTAAAGGAGAGGATGAGGATCGCATCAATGGCCTGGACTTAGGGGCTGATGATTATATAACGAAACCCTTCAATCCGCGGGAAGTTGTGGCTCGAGTCAAAGCGGTCCTGCGGCGTTCTCAGCATACTTGGCGCGAAGAAGAGTCCTTGCAATATGATGAGTTGGATGTCAATTTAGCGGAGCGCAGCGTACGTGTGGCTGGCGTAGAGGTGGAATTGACCGCTAAAGAGATGGAATTGCTGTGGTATTTGGCTAAGCATCCTGGTCGGGTTTTCTCCCGTGAACAATTACTGGAAGCTATTTGGGGCTACGAATATTTCGGAGATACCCGCACGGTTGATACGCACATCAAGCGCCTGCGCCAAAAAATAGCCGCAGGCCGAACCAACGGAGCCTGGGATATTCGCACGGTATGGGGCGTGGGTTATAAGTTTGAAGTAGGAGTGTAATTGTGGCCAGAGCATTGCGTTATCAAATTTGGTCCCGTTATATCGGCATTATTATTTTAGCCTTGCTTTTAGCGTTTGCCGGTTCGTACATGCTGATTCGCCAGTACGTATTGGAACAGCGCACTGCGGATTTAGTGCGGAAGGGGACGCAACTGAGTCTCTTGGTGGCGGCTTCGCGTCAGCAAGAAGACGGCTACCGGGAACTGCGGCAGTTGGTAGAGGTATTGGATTCGTTTTTGGATGCCCGTATTTGGGTGGTGGATCGTCAGGGCGGAATTCTGGCTTTGTCTGGCGGGATGATGCCTCCGGCGGCAGGGGGAACACATTTGAATCATGGCGATGCTATGCCCCATGGGCGTGGCATGATGCAGGGACAAGGACGCGGCATGATGATGCAAGGAGGAGCGCGACTGGCGGGACCATTGCAGGAAGTGCTGCAGGGGCAAATTGTCAGGCGTACTTTTTTTCATGACTTCTATCAAGAGCAAATGCTTGTGGTTGCGGTACCGGTGCCTGGAGCTGAAGCAGGAAGTGTCGAAGGGGCGGTTGTATTGCATGTGCCGCTCCAAGGCGTGGAAGCGTGGCTGCAACGAGTGCGGTGGCATTTGGGGGTTGTCGCGGTTATTTGTCTGTTGGCCTCCTTGCTAGTCGGCCAGCGCTTAAGCCGCCAGATTGCGTGTCCATTGGAGAGCTTGCGTCAAGCGACGCAGCATATTGCTGGTGGCGAGTATCATCGCCGGGTACCTGTAGAAGGGCCGGCGGAATTGGCGGATGTGGCGCAAAGTTTTAATGCCATGGCGGCCAGCCTAGAGAAATCGGCGTTGGAAATGGAGAAGCAAGAAGGGCTGCGGCGGGATTTTGTGGCCAATGTATCTCATGAGCTGCGCACGCCATTAACCATTATCCGTGGCTACAACGAGGCGCTGGCAGACGGTACGGCAGCAGAGCAGCAACGGCAGCAATACCATGCCTTGATTCGTGACGAAGCGTTGCGTTTAGAGCGGCTGATTGCCGACTTGCTTGATATAAGCCGCTTGCGGGCTGGCGTCGTGGAAATGGAAAAGGAACGTATTTTGCTGCAAAGTCTGGTAGCTGGCGTGGTACAGTTGGTGGAGAAATTGGCCCAAGAAAAAGGGTTGCTGTTGGAAACAAACTTTTCCGAAGAACTCTTTGTGTACGGCGATGGGGATCGGTTAACGCAACTGTTGTTGATTCTTTTGGATAATGCCTTGCGTCATACAGAACAGGGGGGCGTTCGCATTGAATCTGGCCGCGGCGCAGATGGGCGGGCTTTTTTGCGTATCAACGATACCGGACATGGCATTCCGGCAGAAGCGTTGCCTTATATTTGGGAACGCTTTTATAAGGTTGACAAGGCGCACAGCCGCGATGGCGGCGGCACGGGTCTGGGGCTGGCGGTAGCCAAAGAGATTATGAATTTGCATGGCATTGAGGTGGAAGCAGCCAGTATTGTAGGAGCAGGAACCTCCTTTATGCTGCGCTTTCCGCCGGATTTGATTTGAATGTTGTATACTCAACGAAAAAATTTGTTGTTTCTATACAGCGAATTTGCGATAATAGAAGCTGGAAGGGGAGGTATGGCCAATGTTCAACATCGGGTTGCCGGAGCTTTTCGTCGTGCTGGTAATCGTACTGATTACTTTTGGACCTGCTAAGCTGCCGGATATTTCTCGAGCCTTGGGGAAAAGCGTTCGGGATTTTAAAGCCGCCTCGGATCAGGTGAAAGAGGAAGTGCGTCACACTGCTTCCCTGACAACGCCAATAGAAAAAGAAAAACTGTAAAATGGCAGGTAGAGGCCTACTCTCCAAAGTTTCTTTGAGAGTTGGCCTTTTTTGCGTATAGCAGTTCAAGGAGGTTTCATTTTAGAATGATTGGATGTACAAAATTATTATGTGGTACGGCAACGGTGTCGGATATTGTTAAATACGGTCGCAAAACAGAGCAGCTGCCGCCGCAGATGCTGCAGTTTTCTTCGGATGCTACGCCGATTGTTGTTTGGAACAGCACAAACCGTTGCAATTTATCTTGTCAGCATTGCTATATTAATGCAGAAGACAAAGAATATGCCGGCGAATTTTCAACAGAGGAAGCCAAAGCCTTTATTGACGATCTGGCTTCCATGAAGGTGCCTGTGCTGCTTTTCTCCGGCGGAGAACCTTTGGTGCGCCAGGATTTGTTTGAATTGGGACCCTATGCCGCCTCCAAAGGTATTCGTCCGGTTATTTCGACGAATGGTACGCTGATCACGCCGGACATGGCTCGGCGCATCCATGAATCTGGCTTTCAATATGTAGGCATCAGCGTGGATGGCAATGAAGAAGTTCATGACAATTTCCGCGGCAAAAAGGGGGCTTTCCAGGAGACGATTCAGGGCATTCGCAATTCGCTGGCTGCGGGCAATAAGACCGGTATTCGTTTTACCGTGAATCGCTTGAATTTCCACACCCTGCCGGATGTTCTGGATATTGTGGAACGCGAGGGAGTGCCGCGCTTTTGCATGTACCACTTGGTGTATGCAGGCCGAGGCAAGGAAATGGCGGAACTCGATACCACGCCCGAACAGAAACGACAGACCATTGAACTATTGATGGAACGGACGATGGATTTTCATAAGCGCGGCATTGAAGTGGAAATCTTGACGACTGATAATCATGCCGACGGTATTTATTTACTGCAGTACTTAGAAAAGCACCAGCCGGAGCGAGTAGACGAAGTGCTGCAACTGCTAGAAATGCATGGCGGCTGTTCAGCCGGTCAGAAAACTTCTAATGTGGACCCTCAGGGCAATGTGCATGCTTGTCAATTCTGGGGCCATAAGTCGCTGGGCAATGTGCGGGAGAAGAAATTCAGCGAGATCTGGCGGGACAGCCAGGACAAGTTCCTGTGTTCCATGCGCGAGAAGCACCTGCACTTGGAAGGCCGCTGCGGCGAGTGCCGTTACAAGATGTTTTGCGGCGGCTGCCGCATTCGGGCGGAAGCCGTGACAGGCGGTAACATTTGGGCGGAGGATCCGGCCTGTTATCTGACGGACTGGAAGGAGTGATCCTATGATCATTTCATGGAATACGACCCAAGAATGCAACATTCGTTGCGTCCATTGTTACCGGGACGCCGGCTCTAAGCATGCGGAAGAGCTGGATACAACAGAAGGAAAAAAGCTTATTGAGCAAATTGCCAAGGCTGGTTTTAAAATTTTGATTCTTAGCGGCGGCGAACCGTTGATGCGTGCCGATATTTATGAGCTTATCCGCCACGCCAAAGAGCAGGGCCTGCGCCCGGTTCTGGGAACGAACGGCATTTTGATTACGCCGGAAGTGGCGGTGAAGCTCAAAGAGGCTGGTTTGGCCCGAGCCGGGATTAGCTTAGATAGTGTTGATGCTGGAAGGCATGACGAATTTCGCAAATGGCCTGGCGCTTGGCAAGGGGCGGTTGACGGCATGGCTGCCTGCCGCGCTGCAGGCTTGCCGTTTCAAATTCATACTACCGCTATGAATTGGAATGAACCGGAAATTACGGAGCTTACCGATTTCGCGGTAAGCGCAGGAGCTGCGGGACATCACATTTTCTTCCTGGTGCCTGTGGGGCGTGGCAAGGATATTGAAGACACATCCTTGCATACGGAACAATATGAGTCGCTTCTGGGACGGATCTTGGACAAACAGCAGCAGGTGGAGATTGAGTTAAAGCCGACTTGCGCTCCCCAGTTTATGCGCATTGCCAAAGAACGGGGCATGAAGATGCGCTTTACGAAAGGCTGTTTGGCGGGTACGGCTTATTGCGTCATTATCCCCAACGGCGATGTACATCCGTGTCCGTACTTGCCGATGAAAGTGGGCAATGTGCGTCAGACTCCGTTTGATGAAATGTGGGCTAAAAGCGAAATCTTTCAAGATTTACGCCATCAGCCGCTAAAAGGAGCTTGCGGGCGCTGTGGTTATGACGACATCTGCGGCGGCTGCCGTGCTAGAGCCTATTACTATTCCGACGGTGACTATCTGGCGGAAGAACCTTGGTGCGCCTGCGGGAGATAAAACAGCAAGTGGATGATGAGAGGGGGATGTGCCATGACACCCATGACGCATGGAACGATGAAGCCTTATTATCTGTTCAGTCCTTTTTTGCGGTTTTTTCACTGGATTATGGTGTTGGCGATTTTGGTGCTCTTTGTGACAGGGCTTTACATTGGCGACCCTGGTTATGTGGGAACCCAAGGCATTGAGCCGACTTTTGCCGTAGCGACCTGGTTTTCTATGGAAACCATTCGCTTCATCCATTTTGCTTCAGCATTTTTATTTATGGGCAGCTTTGTTTTTCGTGTTTATGGTTTCGCCATCAACAAAGGGGACCGGTTATTTCCGCGTCCCTGGAAGTTGGAGTATTGGCTGGGCATGTTGGACGTAGGGCTGCATTATTTGCTTCTCTCGCCGCATCACCGGCCTTACTTGCGCAACCACATGGCGAGGGCTGGTTATGCGACTGCCTATTTGATGATTTTTATTGAAATTGTCACAGGGCTGGCCATGTATTTTATGATTCACCCCAATGGTTGGGGCGCATTCTTGTTTGGTCCCTTTGTATACTGGCTGGGTGGAGAGTATTGGCTGCACTTGCTGCATCATTATGCCGCTTGGGCGATTATGCTGTTTTCCATTGTCCATGTGTACATGGCGGTCCGGGCCGATATTATTGAAGGCGGCGGCGAAATTTCAAGCATGATTTCCGGTGTTAAGTACTTCCACGAGGATCCTGATGATTTGGGGGATATCCGCTAAGATGAACGTTGCGGAGATAACGGTTTTAGGGGTTGGCAACATTTTGCTCGGCGACGAGGGCGCTGGCGTACGTGCGGTGGAACAACTCCAGTTACAAGGAGAACTGTCGGATTCCGTGCAGCTTCTTGACGGCGGTACGCTGGGTATGGAGTTGCTGCGCTTTTTAAAAGGAACGAAGCGCCTGCTGTTGCTGGATGCTGTCCAAGGCGACCAGGAGCCGGGAACATTGTATTGTTTACGGAACTCTGAGTTAGAGGCTCATCTTAGCGGCGCCGTGTCTGTGCACGATCTGGGTCTCAAGGACGTGTTGGCGGTGCTGAAACTGCTGGAGGCGCCAGTGAAAGAAGTCGTTCTTCTCGGCCTGCAGCCGCAAACGCTGGCTGTGGGCATGGAATTATCGGCGCCTGTGGCGGCGGCGCTGCCGAACTTGGTGCAAGCGGCCTGTGTTCAAGTAAAGCAGTGGCAAACGGAGGTGGCGTTGCATGGCTGAGACGGATCAAACGGCCTTGGCTCCGCTGGCGAAAGCAGTGCTGGAGGAAGTGCGCCAAGCCTATGCCGCTTTAGAAGAACACGGACGGGGGCATACGTTGTTTTTGGATAAACTTCCCTTAACACCAGAAGAACGTCAAACCATCTTGGACTTTCTGGGGCAGGGGAAGGTGTCCATTAAAATAGAGGATGCTTTAGAACCGGCACAGTGGCGAGAAACGGCTTTTAGCGGTATTTGGCATGGCGTATATTGCAATTTACAAGATACGCCTGTATTGGAGACAATAGAGATTGCTTGGTATCCGGAGCTTGCCGCCGCGCAGCGGGAGGATGTGGCTAAGGATGTCCAGCGGCTTAATACATGGTTGAATGAGCAAGGATCACCGACGTAACAGCGGTGATCCTTGCCTTGCAAAGGAGGCGCGGCAGATGTTGCGAGGAGTGCGTGGCGCCACTACGGTGGAAGCTAATACTAAAGAAGAAATTTTTGAAGCGGTGCTGCAATTGCTGGACGCTTTAACAGAGGCTAATGGTTGGCAAGAAGAAGAGCTGGGCGCTGTTATTTTCAGCTCTACCCCAGAGGTCAATGCTGCATTTCCGGCGGCTGCGGCGCGGCGTTTTGGCTGGAATGATGTGGCGCTTTTTGGAGCTCAAGAAATTGAGGCCGAAGACGGCGTGCCCCAATGCATCCGTGTTCTGGTATTGTGGAATACCGACAAGGCGATGAAGGAACTGCGTCATGTGTATTTGCGCAGAGCCGTTGCCTTACGGCAAGATCGCAAGGCGGAGGCGAAAGAGCAATGATTTCCATTGTAGTTCCTGTTTTCAATGAAGAAGAAAACATGGAAGCTTTTTATCAGGCGATATGCTCGGTTATGGAGAAATTGCCCCATTCTTTTGAGTTGATTTTTGTTGATGACGGCTCGAAAGATGCTACGCCAATGGTTATTGACCGTTTATCGCAGAAAGATTCTCGCGTGCGAGGTTTGATTTTAGCACGTAATTTTGGACATCAGATAGCTTTGAGCTGCGGCTTGGATCATGCAGAGGGAGATGCCGTCGTTACGATGGATGGAGACTTGCAGCATCCTCCGGAATTGCTGCCGCAGTTGATTGAACAATGGCAGAACGGGTACGAGGTAGTGCAGACCATTCGTCTGACGACGGAAGGCGTTTCTTGGGTCAAGAAAATGACATCCTCTTGCTTTTACCGTTTGATGAATGTGGTTTCCAAGGTGCGCGTACGCGAAGGGGGCTCCGACTTTCGTTTGTTGGATCGCAAAGTAGTGCAAACTTTTCGGCGCTTTCCGGAACGGGCTCGGTTTATTCGCGGCATGATGGGCGCTATTGGCTATCGGCAGACGACGTTGGATTTTGTGGCGCCGCCCCGCTATGCAGGGGTTTCTAAGTTTTCGCCAGGGAAAATGCTGCATTTTGCCTTAGATGGCATTACCGCTTATTCGAAGCTGCCTTTGCGTATTGCGTTTTATGCCGGCTTGGTTTTTGGCGTAGTTAGCTTTGCTTTGGCGCTGCATGTTGTTTATATTAAATTTTTGACGGACGAGGCTGTACCTGGTTGGGCCACTATTGCCGCCAGCATTTCTCTTTTGAGCGGCGTACAGCTGATGGGGCTAGGTATTATCGGCGAATATGTGGGACGTATTTTTGAAGAAGTAAAGCAACGTCCGCTTTATTGGCTGCGCCAAGAAATAGGACAGGGTGGCAAAGAACAACAGTAAAGAAAGTTAAAAAAGAATACTAGGCAGGATTTTTCCATCGAATAGCGAATTGTCCTTAAAGTGAGCTAAATAAAGCCGAATCCGGCTCTGGAGCGGGGGAACCACAGTATAGTAGGGGTGAAGCGCGAAGTCGCTCGCGTAGGGTTGCTCGACCCGAACCCGTCAGCTAACCTCGTAGGCTGTAGAGAGGTGACAGAATGGGGCAATTGAAAAGATTTTTTGTTTTAGGTATGGTTTGCTTTTTGCTCAGCGCACCTGGGGTGGCAGATGCTTCTTCCATTCGCGAAGGAGATATTGGCGATGATGTGACAGCCATTCAGCAACGTTTGCAGGAACTTGGTTTTGGAAATAGTTCAGCTGACGGTGACTTTGGCTCGGCAACAAGAGCCGCTGTCATGGCCTTTCAAAAGGCTAATGGCTTGGAAGCCGATGGAATCGTCGGTTCCGGTACCTATCGGGCGTTAATGGGCAGAGACATTCCCGTAAGTCGTAGTGACATGGGAACGAGCATGACAAGGCGGATTATTCAAAGCGCTATGTCATTCCGTGGAGTTCCTTACGTTTTCGGCGGAACCACTCCCTATGGATTTGACTGCTCGGGCTTTACGCGTTACGTTTTTGCAAATGCCGGCATTTTCTTGCCGCGCATGGCAGATGAACAATATGATGCAGGATATTCGGTTTCGAATCCGCAACCCGGTGACCTTGTCTTTTTCACAACCTATACTTCCGGTGTATCTCATGTGGGCATCTACATAGGCGATGATCGCTTTATTAGCGCGACATCCAGCCGCGGCGTTCGCGTAGACAGCTTGTATGACGGGTATTGGGGAGCGCGTTATTTAGGCGCTAAACGGGTAATGTGATTTTTAAAAAACAGGTGGTTATCCTTAAGGGTAACTACCTGTTTTTTTAAAATCTAAATGAGAAAGATTCTTGCAAGACTTAGGGAGATATGCTATTCTCTTAATAGGAATATTACTATTAAGAGGTGGATGCTGTGTCTCGTCGAAGTGTATTTATCATCATGCTGGTATTTTTGGTAAGCGCTATTGCTGGTTGCGGTATGAATGCAAAACCGCAAGAGAAAAAACTACAAGTAGTGGCATCGGTATATCCAGTGCAAGAATTCGTCAAAGCTGTGGGGAAAGATAGAGTGGAGGTTTCCCTTTTGGTTCCGCCGGGAACAGAGCCTCATGACTGGGAACCGACGGCAAAAGATCTGGCTAAAATCAAAGGCAGCGCACTATTGGTTTACCATGGCGCCGGCTTGGAGCACTGGGTTGGGGCTGTTGTGAAACCAGAACTGTTAGGCTCGGCTAAGGCGGTGGAAGCAAGCAATGGAATTGCTTTGCTGGATGCAGCGGAAAGCGAGTCAGGAGAAGAGGCTGGACATTCTCATGGCGGCGAAGCACATGGCGCAAAAGACCCCCATGTTTGGCTGGACCCGGTGCTGGCGCAGCAAGAAGTGAAAACTATTTTGGCGGCGTTGGTAGAAGTGGATCCGGCCCATGCCGGTGAGTATGAAGCCAATGCGGCGGCGTACCTAAAAGAGCTGCAGCAGCTGCATGAAGAATATACCGCCGCGTTGCGGCAGACTGCTAAAAAAGAGCTGATTACAAGCCATGCAGCTTTTTCTTATTTGGCTAAGCGCTACCAGTTGCAGCAAGTGCCGGTCATGGGACTGTCTCCTGACGCCGAGCCGACAGCTGACAAAATGGCTGAAATTATCCGTTTTTGCAAAACGCATCAAGTGAAGTATATTTTCTTTGAAACCTTGGTGAGTCCTAAATTGGCGGAAGTTTTAAGCCGCGAAGCCGGCGCGTCGACGCTGGTGCTTAATCCGCTGGAAGGACTGACTGTCGAAGAATACAAGGCAGGAAAATCTTCCTATTTGACGCTTATGCGGGAAAACTTGCAACAGCTTAAGAAGGCGTTGGCCCAATAGCGGGTTTGGCTTTTCGAAAGGAGTTGCTGGATAATGGAGAAATTGGAAGAAGCGTTGGCGACGCTGCGTCGCCAGGGCTGTCGGATTACGGAGCAGCGTAAAGCGGTGCTGCAAGTGATTGCTGCAGCGGGGCAGCCGATGCGTGCGGTGGATATTTGGCAGCAGGTGCGTCTTAAAGAAGATGACATAAGTCTAGATACGGTATACCGCAATCTGACGCTGCTGGTGGAGCAGGGTATTTTGCTTTCCATTGGCGCGCTGGGGAAGGATGCGACATCCTACGAGTGGAGCCATGACGGTCACCATCATCATATCCGCTGTGTAGACTGCGGTCAGGCGGTATGTCTGGATATTTGCCCTGTAGATGCGCGGTTGGAAAAAGAAGCGCAAAGCAAAGGATATCAGCTGTTGCGGCATTCGTTGGACCTGTATGGACGCTGCACAAATTGTACTCGTAAAAAAGCCGGGCAGGAGGACCCCGTATGATTCGAATTGAACATATTTCTTTTTCCTATGAAGCCGATGCGGTATTGAACGATGTATCCCTTGCAGTGGACAGTGGTGAATTTGTAGCTTTAGTAGGCCCCAATGGAGGCGGCAAGACGACTTTAATTCGCCTGTTAGCTGGCTTGGGTCAGCCTAGCGCAGGCGGCATTTATATTGACGGCAAAGCGCCGCGTGATTTTTTGAAAACCGGTACCTTAGCCTATGTGCCTCAACAGTACAGCCAAAATGTTTCCGGCTTTCCGATGACGGTGAGAGAGCTTTTGCAGTTGTTGCCGCAGCGGCGGCGGACGGCCAAAGAAGTCTTGCAGATTGTAGGCTTGGAGGGGATTGAAGGGAAGCGTCTGGAGGCCTTGTCCGGAGGACAGCTGCAGCGAGTGCTGATTGCTCGAGCACTTTTAACAGCGCCGAAAGTGCTGTTATTGGATGAACCTACAAGCGGTGTTGATTACGAGGCAAGTACGCAAATTTACAAATTGTTGCAAAAACTTTGCCGCCAAGAAGCCCTGACGGTTGTGATGGTTTCTCATGATGTTGATAATGCAGCCCGCTGGACCAGCAGGGTAGCTTGTATCAATAAGGGGCTGTGCTTTTATGGCACGAACGAGGAATTTGCTTCCACGCACATTCAAGAGCGCCATCTTTGGTATTATACAGGTTGATGGGAGGAGATTTTGTGGAAGCATTTAGTTATGATTTTATGCAGCGCGCTTTGGCGGCAGGCCTTGTGATTGCCTTGCTATGTCCGTTGATTGGCTTTTTTGTGGTGGTTCGCAGACAATCGCTGATTGGGGACGGCTTAGGACATTTGGCTTTTGCCGGCGTTACTGGAGCCTCGCTGCTGGGGGTATATCCGGTAGTCGGCGCTTTGACTGTGACGGTTCTTGGCTCATTGGGCATTGAATGGGTTAGGCAGCGCCATCGAGCGCACAGCGATATGGGCTTAGCCATTGTATTTTACGCCGGTATGGCTTTGGCGGTGCTGTTCAGCACTATGAACCGTATGGGGGGGAACTCGCTTTTAAGCGTTCTTTTTGGCAGCATTCTGACAGTGACGCCGGAAGATGTTTGGAGTATGGTTGGCTGTGGCCTTGTTGTAGGCTTTTTGTTATTGCGTATGGCGCCCAAACTGCTGTGCATGGCCTTTGATGAGGAAATGGCTTATGTATCCGGCATGCCGGTGAAGAGGTTGAACTGTCTGTTTAGTATTTTAATGGCAGTGGTTGTCGTTTTAGGCATGCGCATTGTCGGTATTCTGTTGGTCAGCGCGTTGATGATTGTACCGGTGGCGGCAGCCTTGCAGTTCCGCAAAGGCTTTCGCGTGACGCTGGCTTTGGCGGAATTGTTTGCTCTTCTGGCAGTGCTTTGGGGACTGAGCGTATCCTTTTATCTGGATATGGCTCCCGGAGGAACCATTGTTCTTTGCTGCATTTTGTTGTATTTGGCTGCCGGTTTGGCAGCTAAAGTATTTTGCAAGGAATAGAACGTCATAGTAGGTATGATATCAATAAATTAGGTAATTACGGTTGACTATGTTTATTTTTAGGGTCTATGATTTAAGGAGACGATATTATTTTGTGGAGGGATTGCTATGCATCAGGCTGCAGAAATATTGAACTCCTTTTGCGCGGTAGCTGAGTACATACCACAGCTTGTCAATCATAAAATGGGCATGGTTGTTTGTGATCGGGAGCGTTGGATTGCCGTTAATTCCATCGAAGAACTGCGTAAGCAGGTGTGCTTGGGAGAACCGGTAAAATCTGGATCGGCCGTGCAGCAGGCGATGCAGCTCAAGCGTCGGGTTTGCGTACATGTGGACAAAGTTATTTACGGCATACCCTATGTTGCCGTCAGTATGCCGATTTATGCTGGCGACGTGATTGTAGGAGCCGTGGCTATTCATGAATCTTTGGAGACGGCGTCCATCTTGTTGGACTCAGCGGCGGAGCTGCAAGAAGCGGCTGCTATGATGAAAGAGGTTATCGACAAGGTGCATGAAGACGCCCAATCGCTGGCTGGCGTCGGGGGCCTTTTAAAGCAGTTGTCAGGGGAAGCGCAAAAACATGTTAAAGGGACGGATCAAGTATTAAACTTTATCAAGAACGTCGCCAGCCAAACTAATTTGCTGGGTTTGAATGCCGCCATTGAAGCGGCGCGAGTTGGCGAATTGGGGCGAGGCTTTGGGGTCGTAGCGGAAGAAGTGCGCAAATTGGCTGTGGATAGTGCTGGTTCGGCAGGACAAATTGAGACCATTTTAAAAGAAATTGGCAGCAGTATCGGCAAGATCAGCAATGAAATTGTACGAATTGAGTCGCTGGCGGAGCAGCAGGCGCAGGAGCTTTCCGGCGTTACCGATCATGGCAAGCGTCTCATAGAGCTGTCGGTGCGTTTGAACGAGCTGGCTGGAAGTTTGAATTGTGCGGAAAAATAGCGGCGCGTGCCGTAAAATAAGAAAGGACCCGCTTTTAGCGGGTCCTTTCTTATTTTATAAGCTCTAATTTTGGATTTGGCCGCAATTGCCGGCCAAATTTGGCGCATTCTTCGTTGTTGACCATGACAATATCGGCGGTAAAATTAATGTTTTCCTTTTCAAAAAGGCTGCTGCCTACAGCATAAACGTCGACAGGAGTTTTTTCACGCTCGAACTGTTGGATTCGTTCGGCATTGAAACCGCCGGAAACGACTATCTTTACATGGGAGAATCCTTCGCCATCTAAGGCGCGGCGTACGTTGCGCACTAATTGAGGGCAAACACCGGTGGGCTTGAAGGTACTCATATAGGGGATTACAGAGGCATCCACAAGAGCGTCTGATGTATCCAAGCGTACGCCCCATAAGGAGTCACCCAAGGCGCGAGCTATGGTTAGGCTGGTTTCCACGCAGTTGTTGTCGAAATCAACAAGCGCCACGCGATTGACTTGAGGATCAATATATTTGTGGAAGGCATTTGTTGCGCGCAAGGTGTCGCCGCCGTACGTGGCAATTAAGGCGTGGGGAATGGTGCCAATGGCGTCATCATAACCGTATTGTGCGTTGGCAATAGTGGAGACGCCTTGGGCGCCGCCGATATAAGCGGCATAGCCGTCTACTTCCTGCACACTGTAATGATCGAAACGAGATGGGAAAAAGAGAACCGGCTTATTGTTGGCGACTCGGACTACTTCATGAACATGCGTGGCAATTTTACTCTGGCGCGCCAACACGCCAAGATAAACGGTTTCTAGATGTGAAAAGTCGGCCAAATCTCCTTCGATTGTCAGTACGGTTTCCCAAGGAGACAACTCGTCACCGTCGTGCAGGGCATGCAGTACTAAGGATTCCGGATGGTAAGCACAGCGTTGAATGATAGCTAACGCTTCATCAATGCCGCATAAAATTGCATTTTTACGTTGGAAGATTTGCATCATAACGCGGGGATGATACCCGTCTTTTCGCAGAATGTCACTAGTTTTAATGAAATATGTATCACTGAAGTAACCGTTGCGGATCTTTTCTACCGGAATGTCAAAGCATTCGGGAGATCGGCGTTGTGTCATTCCTAAGCCTCCTAGCCTACCCTTTACAAATTTTACCGGGGAACGTCGGCCGCGATTGCGTCTGCCAGAATCAATCTGGCTGCCTGCTCCTTAACATACAATAAATATGATACAATAAACATAAATGTTTTGGCAATCCTCTATTCAGAGAGGAAACTGCTACAAGCTATGATTTAGTTGCAATCGTGTTAACAGAAGTTCTTTAAAGGAGGAACTATTCTATTATGGCATATAATTTGCGCTCTTTGTCCCTTGTGTCCTTGGCGGAAGCAAAACGCCAATTAGAACAGATTGGCTGTGACCCGGTCGGCGTCGCTTTGATGACGGAGAAGATGCTTTTACCAGTGTTGAAACTGGAGGGCTTATCGACGAAAGCTGCTAATTTATTAAAACAGACTTTTTTGGCGAAAGGCGGCGATGTGGCTGTTTCCAGAGGAACTGCTGACTTATCGGAGGAGTGTACCGATGTGTTGGTGTTTGCTACGGTCAAGCAGTATCGTCTGGCTCTGGCGCAGCTGAAACAGCAGCCGTGGGGCTTGCCTCGTGTGGCGGCGGCCATGGAACAGGCGCTAAAAGCGCATTTGCAGCCAACCTGTCAGCGTGAGTATGCGTGGCAAGACGGGAAACGCTTGGTCTTGACAGAAAACAGGACCCTTGTAATGGGAATTTTGAATGTAACGCCAGATTCCTTTTCTGATGGAGGTCGATATTTTTCAGTGGAAGCGGCGATAGAGCAGGCGCAACGGTTAGTGGAAGAGGGCGCGGATATTATTGACCTGGGGGCGGAATCAACTAGGCCGTATGGAGGAAATCAGGAGATATCCGCCGAAATAGAGCTAAGTCGCATGTTGCCGGTATTAGAGCCGCTGGTTAAGCAGCTTTCAGTGCCGATATCCATTGATACGTACAAGGCGGAGGTCGCGGAAGCGGCGTTGCAAGCAGGGGCGCATATTATAAATGATGTCTGGGGCTTGCAAAGAGATGCTGGGATGGCTGCCGTAGCAGCTCGCCATAATGTTCCTGTTGTGGTTATGCACAATCAACAAGAAGCAGTCTATACTGGAGATATAATGGGCAGTATTTGCGGCTTTTTACGGCGTAGTTTGGATCTGGCAGCAGCAGCCGGCGTTAGAGAGGAAAATGTTTGGATTGATCCGGGAATTGGCTTTGCCAAAACTTGTGCGCAAAATTTGGAGGTAATGTCTCGCCTTGGCGAATTGCAAGCAATGGGTTGTCCGGTTCTTCTTGGTACGTCGCGCAAACGTTTTATCGGCGAAGTGCTGGGCGGACTGGCAACGGATGAACGGGTCGAAGGGACGGCGGCGACGGTGGCTTGGGGGATTGCGCAAGGCGCTCAAATTGTTCGCGTCCATGATGTGAAGGCCATGGCGAGAATTGCAAAAATGATTAATGCCATGCAGAAGAAAGGGTGAAATCTATGACAAAAATTACTTTGAAAAACATGATGGTGTATGGTTTCCATGGGGTATTTGAATATGAAAGAGAGCAAGGGCAGCGATTTTATTTGGATGTCACCATGAACGTGGATGCTCCGGCAGCGGAAAAATCTGATGAAGTGGGAGCTACCGTAGATTATACCTCTGTATATGCGTTGGTGCGCCGTGAAGTGGAACAGAAGCGCTTTTTACTGTTAGAGGCGTTGGGATCCCATCTAGCGGAACTGCTGTTGAGCGAGTGGATCACTATTAATGAAGTAACTGTGGCGATTCGTAAGCCCGCAGTACCGTTGCCGGGACAAATTGACTATGTAGAAGTAGAAGTATCAAGAAGGCGGTGAGTTCTTGATTTTGTTGTCCATCGGTTCCAATCAGGGGGACCGGTTGGCTTTGTTTGCGCAGGCGGCAGCGCTTCTGGCCGAAAAAGGAGTAAAAATTCTTGAAGCCTCCGCAGTATATGAGACAGAACCCTTTGGCTTTCATGAGCAACCTCCGTTTTTAAATGCCGTGTTACTGGTGGAAACAACTGCAGTCCCAGAAGAACTTTTGGCGGTTTGTTTGGCGGTAGAAACAGCTCTTGGCCGCAAGCGGTCAGTGCGGTGGGGGCCGCGGACGCTAGACTTGGATATTTTGTATATTTCTGGCATACAGTGTCATAGCGAGCAATTGACCTTGCCGCATCCAGGCCTGTTTCAACGGGCTTTTGTGCTGGTGCCGCTATGGGAACTTTTAAAGGAACGCCTGCCGGAAGATCTTGAGGCGGTGCCGGAGCGCTTGGCGGACTTACAGGCGGATGTACAAGGCGTGCGCTGGTATGCTCCCTTTCCCTTGCCCCAGGCAAGAAGGAAATAAAAGTGGCTGTCAGGCAGGCGCTAGATGACAATTTTCATTTGTATTTTAGGAAGAAACCATTTCTTTTGAGTGGTTTCTTTTTTTCATTCCCTTGACCGTGCGGGGAAATGCGGCTTATAATAAAGGTCAATTGAGCGACCCCTTTGGCCGCAAAGGAGGGGATTTAGGTGGAAGATGCTTGGTATCTCGCTCTTTTACAAACGGCGCCGTCATGGCGGGACTGTGTAGTTGTTAAATTGATGGCCCAGAAAGGTCGCGCTCGGCAAGCATGGAAAGCAAGCAAGCGCGATTTGCTTTTGTCTGGCTTCTTAGCGGCGGAGGAAGCGGAAGCATTTTGCCGTTTTCGCGAAAAGGTAGATGCAGAAATCGTCTTTCAGGGTTGGAAACAACAGGGGATTTCCTGCTTGGCGTTGTCTTCACCAGAGTATCCTGCACTATTGAGGCAAATTCATCATCCGCCTCGGATTCTTTTTATAAAGGGAAGTCTGGCGCAGTTGCCGGAACGGCTTGTGGCGGTAGTTGGAAGCCGCAAAGCATCGCCTTATGGAAAAAATGTGGCGGAACGGCTGGGTGAGGACTTAGCGTCGGCAGGCGTTGCGGTTGTCAGCGGCGCGGCCCGGGGGATTGACTCGGCGGCGCATCGGGGCTGTTTGCAGCAAAAAGGCGTAACAATTGCAGTCTTGGGCTGTGGCATTGATGTAGCGTATCCGCCGGAAAACAGGGAACTTCTGAAGGAAATTGCCGCGACAGGCGGTTGTGTTATGAGCGAGTACGCTCCAGGAACGCAGCCTAGGCCCAAATTTTTTCCGGCGCGCAACCGTATTATTGCAGGCTTGGCACAAGCGACCATTGTCGTGGAAGCCAATGAAAAGAGCGGGGCTTTAATTACTGCGGATATGGCGCTGGAAGAGGGCCGGGAGGTTCTGGCTGTGCCGGGGAGTATTTTTTCGCCTGGCAGCAAGGGGCCGCATCATTTGTTGCGGCAGGGCGCAGCGTTAGTAGAAAACGGCGTCGATGTGCTGCAGGCTTGCGGTTGGGACGACGCAGGCGCCAAAGCTGTCTTAGAGGGAACTCTTTTGGATACTGAAGAGGAAAAAAAGGTTTGGAATTTGCTTTCCTCCGGCAATCTGCGGCATATTGATGAATTAGCTGCAACAGGCGAGTTGGAGTGGACGCAGTTGCAATATACATTGCTTTGTCTGGAACTAAAAGGACTGGTTCGTAAAGAAGGCCATCGATATGGTCGAACTGCCAAGGAGGTAATTTGGTGAAAAAAACATTGGTGGTAGTGGAATCGCCAGCCAAAGCGAAAACAATTGAAAAGTTTTTGGGCAAAAAATATACAGTAAAGGCTTCTATGGGACATTTGCGGGATTTGCCCAAAAGCCAATTTGGCATTGACGTGGAACAAGATTTTGAGCCAAGATATATCAATATACGAGGCAAGGGCGATATTATCAAAGAATTGAAAAATGCCGCCAAGCAAGCGGACGCTATTTATCTCGCCTCTGATATGGATCGGGAAGGAGAGGCTATTGCCTGGCATCTGGCGCAGTTGCTAAAGGTGCCTGTAGACTCTCCTTGCCGGATTGAATTCAACGAAATCACGAAACCTGCGATTCAGCAGGCGCTGAAGAATCCTCGCTCCATCTTTTTGCCGCGGGTGGACGCGCAGCAAACCAGACGGCTCTTAGATCGCATGGTGGGGTATAAGCTGAGTCCCTTGCTATGGCGCAAGGTTCGCAAAGGCTTGAGCGCCGGACGGGTTCAGTCTGTGGCGGTAAACTTGATTTGCGAACGAGAGCGGGAGATTGAAAAGTTTGTTTCTGAAGAGTATTGGACACTGGCGGCCAAACTTCGTGACAAGCCCAGAGGCGCTTTGTTTGAGGCGCAGGTAGTTGCCAAAGAGGGGAAAAAGCTAGCCCTTACGAATGAAGCAGAGACGATGGCGGTGACCCAAGAGCTGGAAGAGGCTGTTTTTATTGTGGCTGCCAAAAAGGAAAAGGAGCGCCGACGCAATCCGGCAGCTCCCTTTACCACCAGCAGTTTGCAGCAGGAGGCGGCTCGTAAGCTGGGCTTTACGACGCGCAAAACCATGTCTGTGGCTCAGCAGTTGTATGAAGGTCTGCCTGTAGGCGGTAAAGGTCCTGTGGGCCTAATTACGTATATGCGTACGGATTCGACGCGTATTGCCGAATCAGCCCAAGAGGAGGCTAGAACGGTAATCGCTTCTCGTTATGGTGAAGCGTACTTGCCGCCCAAAGCTCCTGTTTACAGTACGAAAAAAATGGCGCAAGATGCGCATGAAGCCATTCGTCCTACCCATGTGGAGCTGACTCCGTTAGAGGTGGAATCGTATCTTAGCAAGGAACAGTGGCGTTTATACAAGCTGATTTGGGAGCGCTTTGTCGCCAGCCAGATGAACGCCGCTCTCTATGAAACGGTTAGCGTAGATCTGACGGCCGGGGCGTATCGTTTGCGCGCCAACGGCTCTATTCTGAAATTTGCCGGCTTTATGATTCTCTATACGGAGGGCATGGACGAAGGCAAAGAAGAAAAAGATGTACGTCTTCCTGCGTTGGAGCCGGGACAAGAAGTGAAGCTTCATAAAATGCAGCCTAAACAGCATTTTACAGAGCCGCCGCCGAGGTACACGGAAGCTACGTTGGTTAAAACCTTGGAAGAAAAAGGCATTGGACGGCCAAGTACGTATGCGCCAATTATTGATACCATTCTGCAACGAGGCTATGTGGCCAAAGCGGAAAAGAAGTTTTATCCTACGGAACTGGGAAATTTAGTGCTTGATTTACTGAAGGAATACTTTAAAGATATCGTTGACGCAACATTTACGGCATCCCTGGAAGGCCAGCTAGACTCCATTGCGGAGGGGCGGGAAACACGCGTGGCGGTATTGCGTGATTTCTACGACACCTTTGCGGTTCACTTGGCGAAAGCCGAAGAAGAGATTGGTCAAGTAGAACTGCCTGTAGAGGTGTCGGACGAAATTTGCGAACGTTGCGGTCGCAACATGGTGGTGAAACAGGGACGTTATGGGAAGTTTCTTGCCTGTCCCGGTTTCCCGGAATGTCGCAATGCTAAACCGATCATTAAGGACACGGGAATTGCCTGTCCTAAGTGTCAGGGGAAAATTATCGAACGCCGTACGAAGCGCGGTAAAGTATTTTACGGCTGCCAACGGTACCCTGAGTGCGATTTTGTCAGCTGGGACGCTCCGTTGGCGGAGACTTGTCAGGTTTGCGGCCATTTTATGGTCCGTCATGCTTTTCGCAACGGGCGGAGCAGTGTTCGCTGCGGTGATGAAAATTGCAGCAGTCGTGCAGCGGAGAAGACGGCGGGAAAAGAGAATGCCTCAAAGGAGAAGCAGGAATGAAAGAAGTTGTAGTAATTGGCGCAGGTCTGGCTGGAAGCGAGGCTGCCTGGCAAATTGCGCAGGCAGGCGTTCGCGTGCGGCTGTATGAAATGAGACCGTCCGTGCCCAGTCCAGCCCACAGCACGCCTTGGTTTGCGGAACTTGTTTGCAGCAATTCTTTACGGGCGGCGGCTGTGGAAAACGCTGTGGGACTGCTAAAAGAGGAAATGCGTCAACTGAACTCCTTGATTTTGCAGCAGGCCGATGCTTGGCGTTTGCCTGCAGGAGGGGCGCTGGCTGTAGATCGAGAGGGTTTCAGCCGCGGCATTACCGAAGCCATTCGACAGCATCCTTTAATTACTGTAGTTGAAGAAGAAGTTAAGACTTTGCCAGTCGAGGCAGAGGTGGCGGTAATTGCTTCAGGGCCATTGACGGCTCCGACTTTGTCCGAAGAAATTCAGCGCTTTGCCGGCAGCGAGTCGCTGTATTTTTACGACGCCGCCGCGCCGATTGTACACGCAGATTCTCTAGATATGGAAAAAATTTATCGGGCGTCACGCTATGATAAGGGCGATGCGGATTATTTGAACTGCCCTATGGAAAAAGAGGAGTACGAGGCGTTTTGGCAGGAACTGACCCAGGCGGAAACAGCTCCTGTGCGTGAATTTGAAAAAACTGTCTTTTTTGAAGGCTGTATGCCTGTAGAGGCGATGGCGGCCAGAGGCATAGATACGCTGCGCTTCGGACCGCTCAAACCGGTTGGGCTGCCACGGCCTGATACGGGGCGTATTCCTTATGCGGTAGTGCAGTTGCGACAGGACAATACTGCAGGCACTCTTTACAATCTGGTCGGTTTTCAAACGCACTTGCGCTGGCCGGAACAAGAACGGGTCTTTCGGATGATTCCAGGTTTAGAGCAAGCTCAATTTGTACGCTTTGGTGTTATGCATCGCAACACGTTTATTAATTCGCCGAAGGTTCTCTTGCCGACGCTGCAAGCTAAAGAACGGCTTAATTGGCTGTTTGCCGGTCAGTTGACCGGAGTAGAAGGGTATGTGGAGTCAGCGGCTGCGGGACTTGTGGCAGGACTTAATGCAGCGCGGTTGGCTAAAGGAAAGGAACCGCTCCAATTTCCGCGGGAATCAGCGCATGGCGCTTTGTGCCATTATATTACTCATGCGGAAAGCAAGCATTTTCAGCCGATGAATATCAACTTCGGTTTATTACCGCCGTTAGAAGAAAGAATCCGGGATAAAAAAATCAAGAACCAGCAAATTGCGCAACGCGCCTTAATTTGCATTAAAAAATTAAAAGAAAAATATGACAATATTCTTGCGTGAAACGTCTAGCTGTGCTAGTATGAATTAACGTTAGATATCTGTAACATGGACCATATTGGCAGGCTGCCGCAAAGAACAGTTTGCTGCAGTGTCAGTTGTGTTGCGATAGCGCTTTCGTAAATTTACTGAATTTTTCTTAGAGGTATTTTGGGCGAAGGAAAGAAATACTTCCATGTAGAATGAAAGTAAATGTAAAACCGAAAAGCGAAACGGTAAAGATGTATTATGTATAAATGGAAGGGAAGGGATTGACTCATGGGATCCTTGCTGGAACGGACTCGTAAAATTAACAAACTACTGCAAAAATCGGAAAAAGTGGATTACTTTGATATGTCTCAGGTTCTAACATCGGTATTAAAAGCAAATGTCTATATTGTCAGCCGTGAAGGCGGCGTGTTGGGCTATGCACTGATGGATGATTTTGAATGTGAAGTGATGAGGGACAAGGTTCTTTCGCAACGGCAGTTTCCAGAAGCGTACGTGGAATGGTTGCTGCGGGTGAATGAAACTTCGCCGAATTTGAGCTTGGAAAAAGGCTTGTGTTCCTTTAATCAAGCAACAGAATGTATGTTTTCCGGAAAATATACCACAGTCATCCCTATTTATGGCGTAGGAGAACGGATTGGCACCTTGATTGTCGCTAAATTTGAAGTGACCTTCGAAGACGATGATTTAGTGCTTGGTGAATACGGCTCGACGGTTGTCGGTATGGAAATGCTGCGGGATCGTAGCGAAAAAATTGAAGATGAAGCTCGCAAGAAAGCGACAGTGCAGGTGGCGCTGGGAACTCTTTCCTATTCGGAGTTGGAAGCTGTCATGCATATCCTTAACGAGCTTGAAGGAAATGAAGGCTTGCTGGTTGCCAGCAAGATTGCTGATCGTGTCGGTATTACCCGCTCGGTTATTGTAAATGCTTTACGCAAATTTGAAAGCGCTGGCGTCATTGAGTCTAAGTCGCTGGGCATGAAGGGCACGTATATCAAAGTGTTGAATGATCTTTTGATTGAAGAATTGAAGAAACTGAAAAAGTAAAATGACTTACGGCGGCGTAGAGAGTACCTGCGCCGCTAGAGCCTCCCTCTCCTGCGAGGGAGGCTTTTATTGTGAAAGCGATACATGTGGCCTGGTTTCTCCAAGGCGGGGATAGGACTTATGGTGCAAAAAAGGAAAAATTTGTCCGAATTTGTAGTAATAGCAAGGGTTTTTCGAATTTGTGTCGAACAGGAAATAGGTATTATTCTGCAATTGACCAAGTAGTAGGGATTAAAAATTTGAAAACCGCAGAGCGGTAGTTCGGCGAGGAGGATGTCTACGTGTTGGAGGCTATTATTTCGCCCCGACGGGTGGCGGTTATGGAAGGGGCCTTACAAGCGGCCAGCACGCGGCAACGCGTGATCAGCAACAATGTGGCTAATGTAAATACGCCGGGTTTTAAAAAAAGCGATGTGGTTTTTGAGTCCTTGTTGCGAGATCAGCTTGGCGACGGCAAACGTTTGCAAATGGCGCGCACCAACGAAAAGCATTACCCGCAGGTGACTGGCGCCGTCCCTAAAGCCCAAGTGCAAGTCCAAAAGGATACATCCATTCGTTTAGATGGCAATAATGTAGATATTGATGCAGAAATGGCCGGTATGGCTAAAAACAGTATTTACTACCAAGCGGTAGCCCAGGATATCGGGCGCTATTTCACTTCACTTAAAAATGTAATTAAGGGAGGAGCAAGCTAAGTTATGAGTTTGTTTTCAGCAATTGATGCGGCGGGGTCCGGTCTTACGGCAGAACGGCTGCGGATGGATGTAATCTCTAACAACTTGGCTAATGTCAATTCCACCCGGACGGTTGCAGGCGGTCCTTATCGCCGCCAAGTAGTCGTTTTTGCACCTAGGGAGGGCGAACAGTCCTTTGGCAGGGTGTTACAAAAGGAAATGGGGAGCAATGCAGAAGGGGTGCGCGCTGTAGGCATTACAGAAGACGCCAGCCCGTTTCGAACTGTCTACGAACCGCAGCATCCGGATGCGGACGCAAACGGCTACGTCCGCTTGCCTAATGTGAATGTTGTAGCGGAAATGGTGGATATGATTACGGCCAGCCGAGCTTACGAAGCCAATGTGACTTCCATTAATACAGCAAAAAACATGATGGCCAAGGCTTTGGAAATCGGTAAATAAGCAATTTTCATACATAAAAACTAGGTTGTGGAGATAACAATTTCAATGAAGGGGTACTGCATTGAAATTTTGTTTATTAGGAAAAGAGGTGCGAAGATGAGAATTGAACCAATTTCGCTGTTAAAAGCGCCGCTGGCTTTGACGGAAGCGGCGAAACCGCAGGCCGTTGCCGGAGAAGGGGAGTCCTTTCAACAATTTTTCACCAATGCGCTGGGAGAAGTAAATAAGTTGCAGCTTAATTCGCAGAATTTGTCGGTAAAGATGGCTGCCGGGGAGATTCAGGATCTTTCTGAAGTTACAATTGCCGCCGAAAAAGCCAGTGTAGCCTTGCAGTTGACTATGCAGATTCGGAATAAGGCTCTTGACGCGTATCAGGAAGTCATGCGCATGACGGTATAATAGTCGCAGCAGCATGAAAAACGTTCCAATGTGGAGATTATGAGAGGATGGAATTCATGGCAGACTGGAAGGAACAGGTGCTGCGGTTTTGGCAAAACATGGAGCGGAGACAACGGCTGATTCTTATAGGTGTAGGCATTTTGACTCTTGTTGCCGTACTTGGAGTCAGTTATTGGGTGGGAAGCCGACCTGACTTAGTGCCTCTTTATACTGGCTTGGAAGCTAAAGATGCAGGCGCCATCCGAGAAAAATTAAAAGAATTGAAAATTCCTCATGAAGTAGGCGGCGACGGTACTGTTATTTTGGTTTCTTCTAAAGACGTATATCGTGTTCGCTTGGATTTGGCGAGCCAAGGACTGCCACGAGGGAATAAGGGTTTTGAAATTTTCGACCAAAGCAAATTTGGCACAACGGAATTTCAAAATAAGGTGAATTTATTACAGGCCTTACAAGGCGAGTTAACACGGACTATTGAGCAAATGGCGGAAGTCGAAAAGGCTCGAGTCCATATTGTGATGCCGGAAGACAGCTTATATAAGAAGAATGAAAAGCCGGCTACGGCCTCTATTATGTTGAAGCTCAAGCCCCAAACGGAGCTGTCCAAAGAGCAAATTAAAGGCATTGTCAATTTGGTGGCCCATAGCATTCAAGGCTTAAAACCCGAGAATGTAACCGTTGTGGATTCTATGGCTCGCGTGCTGAATGAACCGCCGGAACAGCCAGGGGGGATCGGCGCTGGTTCTCTAACTCAAGTGGAACTGACTAAAAAAATGCAGGAAGAAATGCAAAAAAACCTGCAAAGTCTTTTGGATCAAGTTCTTGGGCCAGGCAAGGCGGCTGCGCGTGTAAACCTGGAATTGACTTTTGATCAACGGACAGTGGATAAGCAGACCTTTGAGCCTGTTGTAGACGACAAAGGGATTGTGCGAAGTTCACAGGATGTAAGCGAAAATTACAAAGGCACCTCTACTACGCCCGGCGGACCGGCCGGAACTCCCAGCAATATTCCCGGTTATGTAACAACAAATCCCAATTCACAGTCTAACTACGAAAAGAAAGAGGCTGTGCGGAATTATGAGATCAATGAAACCAAGGAAAAAGTGGTAGCAGCTCCGGGGTCAATCCGGCGCTTGGCAGTAGCGGTCCTTGTAGACGAATCGGTTACGCCGCTGCAGCAAGATAGTTTATCAAGAACCGTTTCTTCGGCAGTGGGGATTAACCAGAACCGTGGCGATGTCTTGTCTGTGGAACGTCTGCCCTTTAGCACGGAACTGGCGGACAAGCAGAAACAGGAAGAAGAAGATTTCAAACGGCAGCAGGCGCAGGCCATGTGGATGAAGATAGGGCTGGTGCTGCTGTTGGCAGGAACTTTGTTTGCAATCATTCGTTTATATTTGAAACGAAAACAGCGTGAACGTGAAATGGAAGAAATGCAACAGATGCTGGCAATGGATGAAGCCGCTGATATGGTGGGGGCCGAGGCGGAATTGTCGCCAGAAGAACGGCGGCGTCAAGAGCAGCGTCAGGCGATCGAACAGATGGCAAAATCGCGCCCGGAAGATATCGCACAAATGCTCAAAGCATGGTTGACAGACGAGTAAAAGGTCGCCGGGAGGGAATAATATATGTATGGTCAAAACGAGTTAACGCCGAAGCAAAAAGCGGCCATTCTGTTAATTTCTTTGGGTCCAGAAGTGTCTTCCCAGGTTTTTCGGCATTTAAGGGAAGACGAAATTGAAAAACTGACGTTGGAAATTGCCAGCCAACGCAAAGTGACACAGGAACAAAAGGAAAAAGTGTTGGATGAATTTCATTCGCTGTTGGTGGCGAAGGAATATATTTCCGCCGGAGGTCTTGATTATGCAAGGGAAGTCCTGGAAAAAGCCCTTGGGCCGGAAAAAGCCGTTTCTATTATCAATCGGCTGACCTCAAGTCTGCAAATTCGTCCTTTTGATTTTGCGCGAAAGACGGATCCGTCACAGCTCTTAAACTTTATTCAAAACGAACATCCCCAGACGATTGCCCTGATAATGGCGTATCTGACGCCGGAACAGTCCGCTGCTATTATTTCCAATTTACCGGCGGATCGGCAGGTGGAGGTTTCTAAAAGAATTGCGTTGATGGACCGTACGTCGCCAGACGTGTTGAAGGATGTGGAACGCGTTTTGGAACGTAAGCTTTCTTCCTTGGCAACTCAGGACTTTACTACTGCCGGCGGCGTTGATGCGATTGTGGAAATGTTGAACCGCGTTGACCGTACGACCGAACGTACGATTATTGAAAATCTAGAAGTTCAAAATCCGGAATTGGCAGAAGAGATTAAACGTAAGATGTTTGTCTTTGAAGATATTGTTATGCTGGATGATCGGTCATTGCAAATGGTCTTGCGTGAAATTGACCAGAAGGACCTGGCCTTGGCTCTTAAGGCTTCGTCAGGCGAAGTGGGTGAAAAAATCTACAAGAATATGTCGAAACGGGCTTCTGAAATGTTGCGTGAGGAAATTGAATATATGGGACCTGTACGTATTCGAGATGTAGAAGAATCACAGCAAAAAATTGTAAATGTTATCCGACGCCTTGAGGAATCGGGAGAAATCATAGTATCTCGCGGCAAAGGAGACGAGGTCATTGCATAGAATCATCAAATCGCCGCCCTTGCAAGGGGAGCTGGTAGTGATTCAGAACAAGCCTCCGGCAGGCCTTCAGCATGAAGATAAAAAAGAGGAAAAGTTTGATACTCGCAGTGTAGACGAAATTGCTCAGGAGAGAGCCAATGTAATTTTAATGGAAGCGCAGCGCCAAGCGGAAGCGCTCGTGCGAACGGCGCAAATAGAAGCGGCTCGCATTAAAGGCGAGGCGGATTCCTTACATGGACAGGCTAAAGAGCTGGGCCATCGCGAAGGTTTTGAAGAAGGATTAGCTCAGGGACGACAGGCTGCGGAGAAGGAAATGAAGCTGGCTGTGGAGCAGGCGGTGCAGAACGCTAATCGCTTAATTCGCGCAGCGGAACAGCAGCAGGTAGAGTTTCTTGTTGATGCAGAACGACAAGTATTGGAGCTTGTGTTGGAATGTGTGCGTAAAGTGTTGGCCCGCGAGGTAGAGGAAAATCCGCTGGTTGTGTTGCCGATTGTGACGGCGGCAATCAGTAAAGTGAAAGATCAAGATTCCATTCAAATTCGGGTGCATCCCGATGATTATGAAACCGTTTTGATGGCGCGGCGCGATTTGCAGCTCTTGATTGGTCGGGAAGAAGGCTTGCGCATTACTGCGGATCATACGGTTTCCCCAGGCGGCTGTATTGTGGAGACGACGGCGGGGACGGTGGACGCAAGAATGGAAACGCAAATGGAAATGCTGCAACGGGCGTTGAAAGAAGTGACGCCGTGATGAAAGACGCATTTTCAGGCGATGTTTATTCTCAAGCTATCAGGCAGTGCGAAAGCATGCGGCGAAGCGGACGGGTCACGCAGATTGTGGGTTTGGTTATTGAATCGCAAGGACCTAATGTTAATTTAGGCGATTTGTGTTATGTAAGCAGTCGCGGAGGCAGTCAGGCGATTCCTGCGGAAGTAGTTGGGTTTCGCCAGAACCGAGTACTGTTAATGCCGATTGCAGAAATGGAAGGGATTGGACCGGGGTGTGAGGTGATCTCCGCCCAAGGGACCTTGAAGGTCACCGTAGGGCAAGGTCTGCTGGGACGCATTCTTGATGGCATGGGGCGTCCGATGGATGGCAAGGGGCCTCTTGTTTCCAGCCGTGAATATCCGTTAAATGCGTTGCCGCCGCCGCCGCTTACGCGAAGGCGGATTGAAGAACCTCTTTCTGTAGGGGTTCGAGCAATTGATGCGCTGCTTACTTTAGGCAAGGGACAGCGTGTTGGCATTATGGCGGGCAGCGGCGTTGGCAAGAGTACGCTCCTAGGTATGATGGCTAGAAATACCGAGGCGGATATTAGCGTCATTGCCTTAATCGGCGAACGCGGCCGCGAGGTGCGTGAGTTCATCGAACGCGATTTGGGCGAAGAAGGCCTGAAACGTTCGGTAGTAGTAGTGGCTACTTCGGACCAGCCGGCGTTGGTGCGAATTAAGGGAGCTTTGACGGCGACGGCTATTGCGGAATATTTCCGCGATCAAGGTCGGGATGTCATGTTCATGATGGATTCGGTGACGCGTTTTGCCATGGCGCAGCGTGAGGTTGGCCTTACTGTTGGAGAACCGCCGGCGACCAGAGGCTATACTCCGTCTGTTTTCGCGATGCTTCCTAAGCTGCTAGAACGATCCGGGACGGGGGCCAACGGTTCCATTACCGGAATTTATACGGTTTTGGTTGACGGCGATGACATGAATGAACCCATTGCTGATGCCGTGCGCAGCATTCTTGACGGACATATCGTGCTTTCACGCAGTATTGCAGCACAAAATCACTACCCGGCCATTGATATTCTAAATAGCGTAAGCCGGGTTATGACCGAGGTTGTCACCAAAGAACAGCGCATGGCGGCGCAGCGCCTACGTTCCTTGATGGCAACCCATCGCGATGCAGCGGATCTTATTAATATTGGCGCTTATGTTATGGGAAGCAATCCGGAGATTGATCAAGCGATTGAGCGCATAGGCGCTATTCGCAAGTTTCTGCAGCAGGATGTCTATGAGCAAACCACTTTATCTGATGCGGTGATGCAACTGGCGCAACTTGTTGAAGGTTGTTGAAGCTAAGAAGGAGCCTGGATCATGAAACGCTTTCGTTTCCGTCTCGAAGTGCTTTTGGGGGTGCGCCGCCGAAAATGTGATGCAGCTAAATTAGACTTAGCGGAAGCCTCACGTCGGGTGCAAGAGACGATAGACTCTCTTCAGAAGCTTTGGCAAGAGCGAACCGAGGCGATAGCCTGGTTTACGGCGCAGCAAAGCAAAGGACAGTTGACTGCGGCCATGCTTCCCTTATACGATGCGTATCAAATAAGCACGTATAACCGCGAAAGAGAGCTTATTGCCGAAAAGGAAGCGAGGGAATTGGCGCGTCAAGACTGTCTAGCGAAGTTGGAGGAAGCGGTTAAACAGTTGAAAGCTGTGGAAACGCTAAAAGAAACGCAGTATCAGCAATATTTGTACGAATCGTTACTGGAAGAACAAAAGACCTTAGATGAAATAGGTATGCAGTTGTATTTGCGGGAAGAAGGAGATCGATAAGGAATGGTGATTCAAAGTATTCAAGAAGTTACAGGCCGGATCGCCGCTATTGAAGCAAAATTCGGTCGCATGGGAAACATGCTTACCTCCAAAAACGCTTCTTTGTCAGGACAACCTGCTTCTTTTGCGGATGAATTGCAGCAGCAAGTACGGGGTAAGTCTGCTTCTACACTTGCGAGCGCAGCAGGAACTGCTTTCCCTCAACAGGGAGATTCTATACGCCAAATGGTTAGCTCCAGTGCGAAAAGGCAAGGGGTAGATCCCAAACTAGCTATGGCTGTGGCTAAAGCGGAGTCTAATTTTGACTCTCAAGTTGTTTCTGAAGTTGGCGCACAAGGAGTTATGCAGCTGATGCCGGATACGGCGAGGGCCTTGGGCGTTAATCCCCAGGATACCAAGGAAAACATTGAAGGCGGCGTAGCGTACTTGAGGCAAATGCTGCAGCATTTTCAAGGCGATCCTGCCAAAGCTGTTGCGGCATATAATGCCGGGCCTGGAGCGGTGGAGGCATACGGTGGTATTCCGCCTTATGGCGAAACGCAGGAATATGTGAAAAGAGTATTAAAGTTCATGGAGAATGAGAACGAAATATAATTAGGTGGATAAGGATGGTTTCGCAGTATGGCAGCAGGTAAAACAGATGTAAGACAAAATAAGAATAAGCCTCAGGATGCAAAGAACGCAACTGTGGAAGCACCGGTAGAGAAAAAGTCGCGCATCATTTTCCTGTTGAAGCTTGGGGTCGCGCTGCTTTTAGTCATTTTGCTTATCCTTTTAGGATTTGGAGTAGGGGTATACTTCAAGCTGATTGACTTGGAAGATTTGGGGAAACAATACGGTTTGGCCAATGTACCTGGCATCGGACGGTATTTTGAGCAGCCGGCAACTAACTTTGAACCGGTCGAACTGCCTGAAAGTGCAACCGCACCTGCTTTGCCGGTTGTGCAACCGCCTGCGGACCCTGCCCCTGCGGCAGTGGCGCCTCCGCCCAAGACGGTGCCGCTGACAGAAGCGGAAAAAGAAAAAATGCTCAAAAAACAGCAGCAAGAAGAGAATAAACGCATTGGTCGTTTGGCTCGCTTGTATGGCGGTATGAAGCCGGATGAAGCTGTCGGCATTTTGAACCGCCTGGATGATGCAGAAGTTTTGGCTATTATGGGAAAAATGGAAGAAGAACAAGTATCTAAAATCTTACCTCTCTTTGATTCCAGTCGCGCTGCGCGGTTGACGCAGAGCATGATGCGGCCGGCTAAGCTGGAATAGTTGCAGCAAGGGGTGCGAAAAAGCATGAAAAAACGAAAATTGTTTTTAGTGAATTTGTTTTAGAAAGGAGGTGAAAATATGGGTATAAATACGCTTATCAATTCCTTGCCGGGCGGCGTTTCGAATGGGGGCGCGGTTAATGCGGCACAGGGGCAAGCAGCCCCTAATGCTAAGGCCAAAGGACTGCCAGGAGCTAATCGCACCGATAAAGCGAGTTCTGCAACGGGAGCTGATTCGTTTTCTGCTTGTTTAGGAAGCTCAGTGGCGGCAGAAAACGCACAACAAGCAGGGAGCGAAACGGTTGTCACAGAAGCAAAAAGTTTGGATGCAGCTGAAGCTGCTTTATTGGCTTCGCTGGTGCCAGGAGTGGTAGTGCCAATGCAAACTATCAATGAAGACGCAACCGCGCTGCAAAACGGCGTGGACGCCGGGACACAAAAGGCTTGGCTGAGTGAAATTTTTGCGGCAGTAAAAGAGCAAAATCAAACATCCGAATTGACTGGCTGGCTTCAACAGTGGGTAGGAGATGATGCAAGCAAGCAGAACTTCTTACAGCAGCTGCAAGGAATGCTCCAGAAAACGGCAATCGTAGAAACACCGCCTTTGCATTTGAGAGAAGCATTAGCTGAAGTGATGCAAACCAGTGTCGCCAATACGTCTGCACTAAGAGAAACAGCAGTTAGTATGCCGGCAGCGACGTTGCAGCAGCAAGCGCCAGTACAAACTCCTCCTGCTGTTGTTCAGACGCAAACAACAGTAACCGAGGAAGCTGCGGATGTGCAACCGCAACAAGCGGCGGCAGTTAATGATGTAGTAAAACCTGCGGTGATTATTGATACTGCACAACCAAAACAAAATGCCAGCGTTGCAGATGTGCCGCAAACAACAGCACAGTCGGCGGCGGACTCTGAGGCAGCTATTGCTGCAGCGCCTACGTTGTATCAGCCGCAAGGCCGCAGCGTTAACAGCGAATCTCAGATGACAACGGGGAAAACTAGCGACACCCAAGCGCAAAATGTGGAATCTGCAGCAGCAACCAATTATGGCGTGCGTCGTGCCGCTTCGGAAAATGCAGATTCGGCGGCATCCTTTGCCGGACAGGCTTTTAGTGAAGCCACAGCGCAAAAAACAATGCCTGTAAAGGCGGATGCTCAGGCGGAAACGGATTTCCAACCGATACAGGCGGCGCTTTTACAGAACACTGCGTCAAAGATGCAAGCAGAAGCAACTGTTGCAACTAATGCAGCGTCAACAGCGCCAGCTGATCCTCATGGCGTTTTCGACCAAATGGTGGCCCAAGCGCGTATGATTCGACTGCCTGATAGTACAGAGATGGTGATACGCTTGAGACCGGAACATTTGGGAGAATTGGTGCTGAAGGTGGCCGTAGATGCGGCAGGGACTGTAAACGCCACATTCCACAGCTCGAATGCGGAGGTGAGAGCCGTATTGGAAGCGAACCTGCAGCAATTCCGGCAGGAAATGCAACAGCAGGGAGTGCGGGTACAAGGAGCCGCCGTGTATGCTGGGCTGGGAGACGCTTTGCCGCAACAGCAGCAAGGCCAACAAGGCAAGTCGCCGCAGGGCAAAAATACCGGCATAGCAGCGGAAGAAAAGCTCGAGCCGGTGGAATTGTCCCTGGATATAGGCGATGCGGCCGTTGATTACCGGATTTAAAAAGCAAAAGCTTTTGGCGTGAAGGAGGACGGTTTGCATGCAGCCATCTAAAGTTGTTTTTTCACAGCAACTTGTCACGCCGTCACCTCTTAGATCTTTTAACGAGTCTGCAGGAGCGGCAACAAAGAAGGCAACAGGAGCTGCCGATTCCTTTGAGGCGGTACTGCAGGGGCAAATGCAGGAATTGCATTTTTCACAGCATGCGCAACAACGCTTGGCGCAACGGGGCATTGAATTAAGTTCGTCTCAAACGCAGCGTCTGCAAAGTGCCGTGCAGGATGCAGCGCAGAAAGGCGGACGGGAAGCTTTGGTACTTGTAGATTCCCTTGCTTTTGTCGTCAGCGTGCGTAATAAAACTGTGATCACAGCCATGGAAGGCGACGGTGTTAAAAGCCATGTGTTTACGAATATAGACAGTGCCGTAATTGCTTGAAACACTGGTCAGGAGCTGGACCGCATCGGAAGCTCTTCAACCGCGGAATGATGGAAGCGGTTGTATAAAATTCGGATGTCTTTTGTAAAAACTGGCTAATTTGGAACGGTGATGGTAAAATTAGCTGCAGGGAGGAATTTCCTCCCTGCAGTCCAATGTAAGGGGAGAAATGTAATGATCAAGGTGACTCGTTTGAAAGCAAAAGATGAATTTGTTTTAAATGCGGAACTAATTGAAATGATTGAAGAAACACCAGATACAGTGGTAACGCTGACAAATGGGAAAAAATTGCTTGTGGAAGAATCTATGGAAGAACTAGTGCGCAAAGTAATGCAATATCGTCGGGCCATATTTAATAATTTTCGTTAACAATTGAAAATAAGCGGGGATTAACCGCTGTACATATGTAAATAATATTAAATATTTTATAAGATATGCCGAAGTTTGAAGGAGGTGTAGCAATGGCTGATGAAGAAAAGAAGAAAAAGATACCGATGATGTTGATTGTGGTCATGATTGTAGTGGGATTGGCGCTGGCCGGAGGAATCTCATACTTTATTGCTTCTAAAATTGTTGCTGATAAGTCAGGAACCAAAATCGAGCAGCGCGAGCCGGGAACCTTTGTAAAGCTGGGAGACCCTAAAGACGGTCAACTGGTTGTTAACATAGGGGGGCCTAGCAGCGGACGTTATTTGAAAATAGGTCTTGTTTTGGAAATGAAGCCCCAAAAGGAAGAGAAAAAAGATAAAAACGCTTTGTCTCCTCAAGAGGTGAAGGTGCAGGATACGGTGTTATATGTGCTGCGGTCACAAAAAGTAGAAGACTTTGATCCCTCGAAACAAGAAAACCTCAAAGAGCTTATTAAACGTGAAGTGAATAAGTCGTTGGGAGAAGAGCGGGTTTATGAAGTATATATCACAAACTTTATTTTGCAATAATAACGTGGTAAGATGCAACAAAGGGAGGGAGCGCGTTGGCCGGGCCTGATGTATTATCCCAGTCCGAAATTGACGAGTTGCTAAATGCGCTTTCGGCAGGAGAAGTATCTGCGGAAGACATGAAAGGCGAACAGGAACAGCGCAAAATCAAGGTCTATGATTTCAAGCGGCCGGACAAGTTTTCTAAAGATCAAATTCGTACGCTGTACATGTTGCATGAAAACTTCGCTAGGTTTTTCAACACTTACTTATCTGCCAATTTACGGGCATTGGTGCATATTAACGTAGCTTCAGTCGACCAAATGACTTATGAAGAATTTGTTCGCTCTTTGCCTAACCCCAGCGTTATCGGCATTTTCCAAATGCGTCCCTTAAAAGGGAATGTCATCTTGGAAATGAACCCCAATATAGTGTTTGCCGTAATTGACCGGTTGTTCGGGGGGGTAGGCCTGCCTTTGTCTAAACCGCGAGCATTGACAGATATTGAAGAATCGATTGTTCGCCGGGTTATGAGTAAAGCATTGGATTCTCTGCAGGATGCCTGGAAACAGGTATTAGTAGTAGATCCTAAGCTGGAAATGATTGAGACTAATCCTCAGTTTACTCAGATTGTACCCCCTAATGACATGGTAGTGCTTATTACTTTGCAATGCAAAATCGGACAGGCCGAAGGCTTAGTCAATATCTGTATTCCTTATTTAGTACTGGAACCCATTATGTCAAAGCTAACCACTACTTTCTGGGTAGCTTCGTCCATGAGCAAGCAGTCGCTGCCGGAGCATGTGAGCGCCATACAGCAAAAGCTGGAAAGGGCGCGTATTCCTCTTGTGGTCGAAATGGGGCGTACGCAAATTAATGTGTACGATCTGCTTGGATTGTCTCACGGAGATGTGTTACGACTGGATAGCCAGGTTGACCATGAGTTAAAAATTACCATTGGGCACCGGGAAAAATTTTTATGCAAGCCGGGTCTGGTTAATCGAAAAATGGCTGTACAGATTACGAAAATACTAAATGAAGGAGATACGGAAAATGAGTGAGAGCTTTCTCAGCCAAGAGGAACTTGATGCCTTGCTCAAAGGCGAAGCCGCGCCGGAAGCAGCAAGTGGAGAGATTCTTTCTGATGTAGAGCATGACGCTCTGGGCGAGATTGGCAACATCTCTATGGGTAGCGCGGCAACAACCTTGTCGATTTTATTAGGCAAGCGCGTTTCTATTACGACTCCTAAGGTGGGAGTTTCGTCTCTGAAGGAAATTCAGAATGCTTGTCCGTTGCCGTTCCTTGTAGTGGAGGTTGGCTATACCCATGGTGTTCATGGGACTAATTTGTTGGCGATTAAAGAATCAGATGCCCTGATTATTGCGGATCTGATGATGGGCAATGACGGCACCAATCCTCCTACGGAATTAAATGAGTTATATATGAGCGCTGTAGGAGAAGCTATGAACCAAATGATGGGTTCGGTAGCTACTTCGATGTCGACTATGTTTAAACAAAAAATTGATATTTCACCGCCAAAAGCGAACTTGATCCATTTTGCCACGCATGAGCCGTTGACGTCGGCGCTTACTGCGACGGAAAACGTGGTACGGGTGGCTTTCCGTATGGAAGTGGAAGACTTAATTGACAGCGAAATTATGCAGATTTTACCGGTAGAGGTAGCTAAGACGTTGGTCAAAAATCTTATGGGCGATATGGCAAGTCAACAGGCGGCAGTACCGGCAGCTCCTGCGCAGCCAGTTGCTGCGCCAACAGCGCCGCAGACGGCTCCTCCTATGGCAGCAGCCGCTCCAGCTCCTGCTGCGGCAATGCCTCCGCAGCAGGGCTATTACGCACCGCCGCAGCCTAGCTATCAACAGCCTCAAGTTCCAGTGCAGGCAGTCCAATTTTCACCGCTTGTGCCAGGCGCAATGGCGGGCGTAGACGGGAATATTGGTTTGATTTTGGACGTACCGTTGCAGGTGACAGTGGAGTTGGGACGAACTAAAAAATTGATTCGCGAAATTTTAGAGTTGAGTCCTGGGTCGGTTTTGGAACTGGATAAGTTGGCTGGCGAACCGGTGGATGTTTTAGTAAACGGTAAATTGCTAGCCAAAGGGGAAGTCGTGGTTATTGA
This sequence comes from uncultured Anaeromusa sp., assembly GCF_963668665.1. Taxonomy (NCBI): domain Bacteria; kingdom Bacillati; phylum Bacillota; class Negativicutes; order Selenomonadales; family Sporomusaceae; genus Anaeromusa; species uncultured Anaeromusa sp. The sequence goes on from NZ_OY764902.1 coordinate 235,090, forward strand.
TGAAAACTTTGGAGTTCGCATAACAGATATTGTCAGCCCGATAGAACGGGCCAGTAGCTTGCAATAATAAAATCTAGAATGATATAAGGAGAGATGGCAATGGCAATACGGGTATTGATTGTGGATGACGCTGCGTTCATGCGGATGATGATCAAGGATATTCTTTCTAAAAATGGGTATGAGGTAGTCGGTGAAGCGGAAAACGGACAAAAAGCAGTAGAAAAATTTCAGGAACTGAAACCGGACTTGACTACAATGGATATTACTATGCCGGAAATGGATGGAATTACGGCGGTAAAGGAAATTAAAAAAATTGATGCAAATGCTAAGGTGATCATGTGTAGCGCCATGGGTCAGCAGGCTATGGTTATTGAAGCCATTCAATGCGGCGCCCGGGACTTCATTGTTAAGCCGTTCCAGCCGGATCGTGTTTTGGAAGCGGTTCGCAAAGTCATTGGATAAGATTATGGGACGGTTTCTGACGGCATTAACGGTAGGAGTGGCGGCGGCTGTCTGGCAGACGGCCGCTTTAGCTGTAGAATCAGGAAACGAGTATTTAAAATACCAAGAACCAGTTTCTAATAGCGGCGGTATTTCTTGGTTTTCTTCTTTTGCCTATGTGTTCTCTTTATTGTTTACCTTTGCAGTAGTGCTCCTTTTGGCTTATATGGCGTCTCGTTTTTTAGGACGACGCTTAGGGCACTTGGGAGCGAATGGAGGCAGAAAGCAACAAATACTCCAAGTAATTCCGCTGGGACAGCAAGGCGCAATCCAGGTGGTGGAAGTAGGCGGGCGGATTTTGGTTTTGGGGATTACCTCCCAACAAATCCAATTATTACTGGAGATTACCGATCCTCAAGAAATAGACCGTATTCGTTCCCAGCAGGATTCGTTGTTGCAAGATGAATTATTTAGTGAGATTCCTTTAAACAACATGCTGACGAATTCGTTGCAGCGTTTAGATGCACTGAAAAGCAAATTCCCGCGTGTGTTTGATCAATCCCGAAAATAAGTAAGAAAGAGGTAGCGGAGTGAACTATAAGAAACATGGCTTGCTGCTTTTCGGGATGGTTCTGTTTTGCATAATAGGATTAATTTGTGCCGACGTGGATGCGGCGCCGCTGGTGCCGGCGCCGAATGTTTCGATAGGCGTTAATGAAGCGACCAATCCTCAAGAAGTGGCTCTAAGCCTACAAATTTTACTGACCCTGACTGTGCTGTCATTAGCTCCGTCTATTTTGATTATGATGACATCCTTTACACGGATTATCGTCGTGCTTTCTTTTTTGCGCAGCGCCCTAGCGACTCAACAAATGCCTCCCAACCAGGTGCTTGTCGCATTGGCGCTGTTTCTTACGTTTTTCACGATGTCTCCCTATTTGGATGCAGTGAATCAAAACGCGCTGCAGCCTTTTTTAGCAGGGGGAATGGGGCAAGAGGATGCCGTCAAAGCAGCGATGGAGCCGATGCGGGAATTTATGTTTAAGCAGACTCGTGAAAACGACTTGGCTTTATTTGTTAATCTTTCAGAGGCGCCGCGCCCTAATGGACCGGAAGATGTGTCTACATCGGTCTTGATCCCAGCGTTCATGATTAGCGAATTAAAAACTGCTTTTCAAATTGGGTTCCTTTTATACATTCCGTTTATCGTCATTGACATGGTGGTGGCAAGCACCTTGATGTCAATGGGGATGATGATGGTGCCGCCAGTCATGATTTCACTGCCCTTTAAGATTCTCTTATTTGTCTTGGTTGATGGCTGGCATTTGGTTGTACGATCATTAATTATGAGTTTTAATTGAAACGGGGCGATGAGTTATGTCGGCAGATTATGCTGTCGAATTGGGCCGGGACGCCCTGCTGATGGTAATGCTGGTATCGGCTCCTATGTTGGGCTTAGGGCTCCTGGTAGGCTTACTGGTTAGTGTGTTTCAGGCTACTACGCAAATTCAGGAGCAGACATTGGCGTTTATTCCTAAAATTATTGCCGTATTTGTGGCAATTTTGATCTTTGGGCCGTGGATGCTGCGTCTTTTGATGGACTATATGCAGCAATTGCTTTTGATACTGCCCAAACTGTCGCATTGAGGGCCGTTGTATGAATGAACTTTTTTCAGTTTTCCAAGGACATGTGGGCTTTTTTTTATTGATGTTAGTGCGCATGTCGGGACTTTTTATAACAGCCCCTTTTTTTGGCAGCCGTAATGTTTCGGGACGTATTCGCATGTCTTTGGCCTTTATGTGCGCCTTGCTGCTTTTTCCCTTGATTTTTCGGCCTGAATTGGCAATTCCTGATACGTTATTTCCTTTTGCCTTTATGGTAATCAAAGAGTTGCTGGTGGGCCTGGTCATGGGCTTTACGGCTTACTTGTTTTTTACCGCCGTGCAAATGGCGGGACAGCTTTTGGATATGCAAATTGGCTTTGGCATGGTCAGTGTATTTGATCCGCTATCCGGGCAACAAGTGCCCCTTTTAGGAAATTTTAAATACATACTGGCTATGCTGGTATTTTTGAGCACCAACAGCCACCATTTTTTATTTTCTGGTTTAATTAATAGCTATCAATTGATACCTGTCGGGGAAGTGGATTTTTCACCGCAAAGTGCAGAAGTATTTGCAGATATGGTAGGTGGTCTATTTGTAATCGCAATGAAAATTTCCATTCCCGTGCTGAGTGCCTTACTGCTTTCTGATATTGCTTTGGGCATTTTGGCGCGGACTATGCCGCAGATGAATATTTTTGTTGTAGGCATTCCCGTAAAAATTTTTATAGGCTTATTTGTCTTAACTCTTGTAATTCCTTTTTATATTTTATTTTTGGAAGTGGCGTTTAATGGCATGTATCAAGAAATGTACAAGATATTGCTCACGCTGCGCTGAACTTGAGCAGCAGGGACGAATCTCTTGGTCGTTTGATCTACAACTCTTTAATGAGGAAAAAACAGAAGACGCTACGCCCAAGCGGCTGCAGGAAGCGCGCGAAAAAGGCCAAGTTGCTAAAAGCACGGAAATTAATGCAACCGTCAGTATTATTTTGGCTTTTTTTGTGCTGCAAGTGCTGGGCAGTTTTATTTTTGAAGAACTAGGACTGTTTATGCGCCATGTTTACAGCAACTTCTCAACTCAGGATTTGACCTTTGTTGATTTGCAGCTTTTGTTCATCGAAGCTGTCCTAGTTATGTTGAAAACAGCTTTTCCCATTATGGCAACGTTGGCCTTTTCAGCTGTGGTTATGAATTTATTGCAAGTGGGTTTCATTTTTAGTTTGGAACCGTTAATGCCCAGCCTGGAAAAATTGGATCCTATTTCCGGCATGGGCCGGTTGATTTCTAAGCGTTCCTTGGTAGAATTGGCAAAGTCCTTATTTAAGGTATGCGTAGTAGGCTTTTTTATTTATCGCGTTATTAAGCAGAACTTGCTGAATAACGCCATGCTGATTAATGCGGAGTTATGGGCGTCTTTAAAAGCTACTTCTTCGATGCTTTTAGGTATGGTTTTTGAAATTTGTGCAGTTATGTTGGTTTTGGCAGCATTAGATTTTCTGTATCAAAATTGGGAATATCGTCAAAATTTAAAAATGAGTAAGCATGATGTAAAGCAGGAATTTAAGCAAAGTGAAGGGGACCCGCAAATTAAGGGGAAGATCAAGGAACGGCAGCGGGCTATGGCTATGCAGCGGATGATGCAGGAAGTGCCCAAGGCTGATGTGGTTATAACAAATCCTACTCATTTTGCAGTGGCTTTGAAATACGACAATAAAGTGATGGCGGCGCCGCAAATCGTGGCGAAAGGCCAAGATTTTGTCGCGTTGCGCATCAAGGAAATTGCGAAAGAACATAAGGTAGTTGTTGTAGAAAACAAACCGTTGGCAAGAGCGTTGTACGCTTCTACCGAAGTGGGAGATGCGGTGCCTGCGGAACTATATAAATCAGTAGCTGAAGTTTTGGCGTACGTATACCGTCTGAAACGGCGTTTGTCGTAAAGAGCGCCTCCGTATTTTAACAGATAAGAAGAGGGGATATTGTGCCGAATCAAGGAACTATTTTACATCGAATTTTACGATATAGCGATATTATCATAGCAGTAGCAGTTGTGACGATCGTCGTTATGATGATTATACCCTTGCCTACTTTTTTGCTGGATATGCTCTTGGCTTTGAATATTTCATTGGCCCTAGTCATTGTTATGGTGGCTATTTATAATGAAGAGCCCTTGGACTTTTCCGTGTTTCCTTCGTTATTGCTATTAGCTACCTTATTCCGTCTGGCATTGAACGTATCGGCGACAAGATTGATTTTGCTGGAAGGCTATGCCGGAGAAGTGATTATGGCCTTCGGAAACTTTGTTGTCGGCGGTAATGCCGTGGTCGGTTTTATTGTATTTGTTATCTTGATTATCATTCAGTTTATCGTTATTACCAAAGGCGCTGAGCGTGTAGCGGAAGTAGCGGCGCGGTTTACTTTGGACGCGATGCCCGGTAAGCAAATGAGCATTGACGCTGATTTGAATTCTGGAACTATTAATGAGCAAGAAGCTAGGGATCGCCGTAAAAAAATACAACGAGAAGCTGATTTTTATGGTGCTATGGACGGCGCCAGCAAGTTTGTAAAAGGCGATGCTATCGCGGCTATTGTTATCATTATCATTAATATTGTCGGCGGTTTTGTCATTGGCATGGTGCAGCGTAACTTGGAAATTACACAAGCGTTGCAGCAATACACCTTATTGACTGTCGGTGAAGGCCTTGTAAACCAGATTCCTGCCTTGTTAATTTCTACGGCAACCGGTATTGTGGTAACTAGAGCGGCGTCGGACTCCAATTTGGGTCAAGATTTTGTCAGCCAATTATTTACCAACCAGCGGGTGTTTTTCATTGTATCTGCGGTGCTCTTGCTGCTGGCCTTAGTCCCAGGCCTGCCAACGCTGCCTTTTATTGGGTTGTCTCTGGCTACTTTTGGCGTAGGTTATATCTTGCGGCGATCCAGCCAATCGGCTGCAGTATCGGAAATCAGCCAGCAGGAGGAGCAGGAAAAAGAAGAAGTCAAAAAACCCGAAAATATTGTTGCTCTTTTGCAGGTAGATCCGATGGAATTGGAAATTGGTTATAGTTTGATTCCTATGGTTGATGCCAGTCAAGGCGGCGATTTATTAGACCGGATTGTGATGATTCGCCGTCAATGCGCTTTGGAAATGGGCTTAATTGTGCCAACCATACGAATTCGTGATAATATTCAGCTAAAACCTAATATCTATGTGATTAAGCTAAAAGGAATTGAAGTGGCTCGGGGAGAATTATTACTTGACCAGTTTTTGGCCATGAATTCCGGAACAGCGATGGAAACCATTCCAGGTATGGAAACCGTAGAGCCGGCTTTTGGCCTGCCGGCGCTTTGGATACAGGAAAGCAACCGGGAGCAGGCGGAATTGGCTGGCTACACCGTGGTAGATCCCATTTCCGTACTGACAACGCATTTGACGGAAGTGATCAAAAGCCATGCGTCGGAAATTCTTGGACGTCAGGAGACACAGACATTGGTAGATGCGGTGAAACAAAGTCATGCCGCGGTGGTGGAGGATTTGGTTCCTACCATGCTGTCTGTGGGAGAATTGCAAAAGGTTTTGTGCAATCTGTTGCGAGAACGCATTTCCATACGGGATTTGGTTACTATTTTAGAAACATTAGGCGACTATGTCGCGATGACTAAAGACACAGAAATTCTTACTGAGTATGTCCGACAAGCCCTTGCTAGGCAAATTTCCAGGCAATATGCCGCTAATGGCACCTTGGTATGCCTGGCTGTGGATCAGGAGCTGGAGCAGCTGATTCTCGCCGGTGTACAGCGCAGCGAGCAAGGAAGTTTTGTGGCGCTGGAGCCGCAAAAACTTCAGGCGCTTGTTAATTGCTTGAGCAAAGAGCTTCCTAAATTAACGGAAATCGGTTATCAGCCCATTGTGCTGGTCAGTCCTGGCTGCCGGTTGTATTTCCGCAAACTAACGGAGCGGGTAGCTGAAAATCTTATAATTTTATCCTATGCAGAGTTAGAACCCAACGTGCAAATTCAAACACTTGGGATGGTGAAGGTGTAAATTGAGAGTACGAATTTTTACCGGTCAATCGGTACAAGAAGCAATGAATAAGGTGAAATTGGAATTGGGCAGGGAAGCAGTGATTTTGCATACCCGTCGTTTCAAAACCGGAGGCATGTTGGGGCTTTTTGGCAATGAACGGGTAGAAGTCATGGCAGCCGTGGACGATGCTCTTTTAGAGACGCCTGCTGTCAAAACAGTTGTTGCTCCAGCAATGCCGACTGTTGCTGCGGTGATGCCGCCGCAACAGTCTCATGAGACAGTTGCGCCTGTGAGTGTTCCGCTGACACCTGTAAAAACCGCAGAACCAGAATGGAAGCAAGAACTGGCGGAGATGCGCTCTTTGTTGGAGCGCGCTTTGCATGAATCGAAGCAAGGCGCTGATGCCGTTGCTTCGGCGGCGGTAGAGAAACTGCTGCAAGCGGATGTCTTGCAACCAGTAGCGGAAAGTTTAGTCCGCCAAGATCCCGTTTTATATCAATGGAAAGGGACGCTTACGGAACCAGCTTTTACAGAGCGTCTGGAACGCTTGGTGGAGCAGGGCTTAGGCAAGGTTTCCGGCGTTGCCCTAAACGGCAGTGCGCCTCATATCGTAGCGTTGCTAGGGCCGACTGGTGTTGGCAAAACAACGACGATTGCAAAGCTGGCGGCTTATTTTTCGCTGCAAAAAGGCATGCGTGTTTCGTTAATTACTGCTGATACATATCGCATATCTGCAGTAGAGCAGTTGAAGACGTATGCAGAAATAATGGGTTTGCAATTAGAAATTGTTTATGCGCCGCAGGAGCTTGCAAAAGCTTTGGCGAAATGTAAGGGAAGCCAATTAGTATTGCTGGATACGGCAGGGCGCAGCCCCAAGAATCAAGAACAATTGGAAGAACTGCAATTGCTTCTGAGCCAAGTGCCGCAGGCGGAAAAACATTTGGTGCTGAGCTTGACTACTTGCAACCGAGACGCGCTGGAAATTGCCAAACGTTTTTCCGTTTGTTCGCCGGATAAAGTGTTGTTTACTAAATTGGATGAAGCGAGCCGATGCGGTGTTATTTTAAATGTGCTGCAACAATTTCCTATGAAGTTGTCTTATGTAACCAATGGACAGAATGTTCCGGATGATTTGCAAATTGTATCGCCTGCCTGGCTGGCGAAAGAGTTGCTTAGGGGCGATGACGAACATGTATGATCAAGCAGCCAATTTACGGCGTATCGTGCAGCAAACGCAGCCAACGGCTGTCTCAGGGAAACGCGAAACTAGACAAGCGCGCGTCATTGCCGTTACCAGTGGCAAGGGCGGCGTGGGAAAAACCAATCTGACAGTCAATCTAGCTTTAGCCTTAAGTGAATTGGGGCAAAAAGTGGTTGTCATTGATGCAGATTTGGGGATGGCGAATGTAGATGTTTTATTAGGAACAACTCCGAAGCATACTTTAGTTCAATTGTTGGATGCAGATGTGCCAATTCAGGAAATTTTGTTGGAAGGTCCGGGTGGTATTCGCTTTTTACCTGGCGCTTCTGGTTTGTATCGACTTGCTAATTTGGAAGCGGGCCGTTGCCAATATTTATTGGAGCAGGTTGCGCTTTTGGATGAATGGGCTGACTATATTTTGTTGGATACAGGAGCCGGTATTGGTCAGACTGTATTGCAGTTTGTATTGGCGGCGGATGAAATTGTCTTGGTAACTACGCCAGAGCCAACGGCGCTTACCGATGCATACGGAATGCTAAAAACCTATTTGGCGCATCAAGGCAGCGCTCGCGTTCATGTTATTATCAATCGGGCTCTTGATGAAGCCGAAGGGTTTTCGGTATTGCGTAAATTTTCGTTGGCCTGCGAGCGTTTTTTGACGATTCGCTTGGAGCATTTGGGGATTGTCTGTGATGATCGCCAGGTTTTGCAGGCTGTGCGTCAGCAAGTTCCATTTTTCCTTGCGTATCCGAATGGAGTGGCTACGCAGAACCTGCGGCATATTGCAGCTCAATTGCAGCAGGAAAAAGTAATGGTTTCCCAGAAAGGAGCGAGAGGATTCTTTCGCAAATTTTTGGATATGATGATGTGGAGATAGGTATATGAGTGGAAACGAGCAGGAGCAGATACCGGAAAAACTGTTGCAGCCCAATCAGCGCTTGGAGATTATGTTGCTGGATGGCTCTACAGAGGTGTATCAGAGCAGAATTGAAGAGGTGCATAAAACAGAGCTGATTGTAGCTATGCCCATGAGCAAAGGGTATCCGGTCATGCTGCATGAAGGCAGTAAATTTACCGGGAATTTGCTATTCCCAGGCGGGAAATACGTGTTTACCAGCTTTTTTTTAGGAAAAGCCTTGAACCCGCTGCCTGTATGGAAAATATCGTTGCCGCAGAATATACATAAAGTGCAGCAGCGTTCTTTTGTCAGAGTGGCAGCGAGAATTTCCGTACATCTTACTTACACTGAAAAAAAAGGCGAGCCGCCTCGCGAGGAACTCATCGACCATAGCTTGATTTTGGACTCGAAAGATATTAGCGGCGGCGGCGTGAGTTTAATTGCTAAACACGCCTTAAAATACGGTCAGATTGTGCAGTTGAGCATGCAGGTCCCCGGCGAAGACGGAGACGAATTAATTGAATCGCTCGGAACGGTTGTACGTTCTGAAAAGCCAACGGAAGATTCGCCTTTTTTCTGGGTCGGGATTCGCTTTGAATCAATTCAAGAGAGAGACAGGCAAAAAATTGTCCGGTTTGTTTTTAAAAAGCAATTGGAACATCGGCAAAAAGGACTCCGATGAAAGGTGGTGAATAATGAATGATTCGAATATTGATTGTGGATGATTCTGCATTTATGCGTAAGTTGTTAAGCGATTTATTTACTGGTGAAAAGGATTTTGTTGTAGTGGACACGGCGCGAAATGGTAAAGAAGCAGTGGAAAAGACGAAGCTGCTGCAGCCGGATTTGGTCACGTTGGATGTGGAAATGCCCATTATGGACGGCCTGGAAGCTTTGCGGCTGATTATGCAAGAAACGCCGACTCCGGTAATGATGGTGAGCAGCTTGACTAAAGCCGGTGCGGACGCGACCATGCGTGCACTGGATTTGGGTGCAGTTGATTTTATTGCGAAAACAAATGGTCCTATTTCGAGCATTCAAGATATTCGCCAAGAAATTTTGGCTAAGGCCAGAGAGGCTGTACGTGTAAATGTGCGGCATTTGGCTCGGCCCCAAGCAGCGCCGATTGCGCCGCGAAGCGTGCTTCCCTTTGGAGGCGGCGTTCAAGGAACCGATAAGATTATTGCGATTGGAACTTCAACAGGCGGCCCTAGGGCTCTGCAGGAAATCATTACACGGCTGCCTAAAAATCTTCCCTGTGGGGTACTCATCGTACAGCACATGCCCCCGGGGTTTACTCGATCATTGGCGGAGCGCTTAAATTCGTTGTCTGACGTGCAGGTGAAGGAGGCGGAACCAAACGAACCGATTCGCCCCGGGTGGGTGTACATTGCGCCTGGCGATCACCATATGCGGGTGGAACGAAACGGGGGGCAGAAGATTTTACGTTTAACTCAGGATCCGCTTATCGGCGGACATCGTCCCGCCGTTGATCCGATGTTTGATTCGGTGGCGCAGACGTACGGAAAGCAAACGGTGGCTGTTTTGCTAACCGGTATGGGGCATGATGGGGCGCAGGGAATGAAAAAAATCAAAGAGAACCATGGCTTTACAATTGCAGAAGATCAATCGACATCGGTAGTGTTTGGCATGCCGAAATCGGCGATTGAGCTTGGCGTTGTAGATCGAGTGGTGCCATTGCAAGCGGTTGCTGCTGAAATTATAAAAGCGGTTAGTTTATAACAGTGGAGGTGCAGGGGAAGATGGATATTAATCAGTACATGGGAATGTTCCTGGAAGAATCACGCGAGCACCTGCAAGCACTCAATCAATGCCTGCTGGACTTGGAAAACGATCCATCGAATTTATCCGTTTTAGATGAAATTTTTCGTAGCGCTCATACACTAAAGGGCATGTCGGCTACAATGGGGTTTACGACCATTGCTGAATTAACCCATGAAATGGAAAATGTGCTTGATTTAATGCGTAAGGAGCAGTTGTCGGCTTCGCACGAACTGATCGATACGATCTTCCGCTGTGTGGATACGCTGGAGCAGCTTGTTGAGAATGTAGCTGCCGGCAGCAACGAAACGATCGATATTCAGCCGTTGTTGCAGATGCTTTCTTCTATTGCCAAAGGAGAAGCGCCTGCTGCTGCCAAGGCGGAAATAGCGAAAGCGCCAGCGCCGGTTCAAAAAGCTGCACCACCAGAGGCAGCGCCGGAAAACGAAAAGGAACAGTATTTATTTGCACTGAATGAAGCAGAAGAAAATGTTATTATTGAAGCCCGTTCGCAAGGTGTGCAGGCCTATCAAATTGAAGTTCAGCTTAGTGAAACCTGCCTGTTGAAGTCGGCACGAGCTTATATGTCTATGAGCGCTCTTGATGAACTAGGTGATGTCTTGCGCAGTATTCCTACTGTGGATGAATTGGAAAAAGAAAATTTTGAACGCTCGTTTCAAGTGTTATTGCTTAGCGATGTAGAAGCAGTTAAAGTGGAACAAGCGTTATTGAGCATTTCCGAAGTGGAAAAAGTGACGGTGCTGCCGATTGACTTGATGGAAAAGGCGCCTAAGGCTTCTGAAAATGAAACTGTAGCGGCAGCGGTCACCGCTGACGCAGCTCCTGTTGTAACTCCAACTGCGAAAAAGGCGGCGGAACCGCCTAAAGCAGCAGCGCAGGGAGAAAAGAAAAACAATCGAGGCAGCCAGTCTGTACGCGTGGATATTGACAAGTTGGATTCTCTGCTGAATCTGGTGGGAGAATTGGTTATTAATAAAACCAGGTTGGAGCAGATCGGTATTACGCATCGGCTGACGGATTTGGTGGAAACCATTGAACAAATGGACCGAGTTACGACGGATTTGCAAAATGTCGTTATGAAAGTTCGGATGGTTCCAGTGGGCCAAGTGTTTAACCGTTTCCCCCGTATGGTTCGCGATTTATCGAGGGAACTTAACAAAGAAATTAACTTAATTATCCAAGGGGAAGAGACCGAACTGGACCGCACGGTTATTGATGAAATCGGCGACCCGTTGGTCCATTTGTTGCGTAATTCTATTGACCATGGGATTGAGCATCCGGATGAGCGTGTGGCGAAAGGAAAGAATCCCGTAGGGGAAGTTCGCCTCATTGCCAGCCATGAAGGCAACAATGTAGTGATTTTGGTAGAAGATGACGGCAAAGGGATCAATGCTGAAGTGATCAAGCAAAAGGCTTTGGAAAAAGGCTTAATCACGCAGGCGGAAGCCGATAAGATGGATGCTAACGAGGCCGTGCGGTTAGTCTTCCTGCCGGGATTTTCTACGGCCGAAGTGGTTACCGACGTTTCCGGCCGCGGCGTAGGTATGGATGCCGTTAAAAATAAGATCGAATCTCTCGGCGGCATGGTGGACGTGGAAACAAAGATCAATGAAGGAAGCAAATTCAAAATTCGTTTGCCCTTGACGCTGGCCATTATTCAAGCCTTGCTTGTAGAGGTGGCAAAGGAGATTTATGCGATTCCCTTAGGCTCTATTGATAGTACGATTAATCTGGAGCCAAGCGATATCAAGACCATCCAAAATCGCGAAGTTATTTTATTGCGCGGTCAAATTATTCCAATCATCCGCTTAGGGGATGTTTTGCAGATTCCCCGGATCGCGAGCGAGGATTCCGGTGAGTTGTTTGTCGTTATTGTGCATATGGGAGAGTTCAAGGCAGGGATCATTGTTGACAATCTGATAGGACAGCAAGAAATCGTAATTAAGTCGCTGGGTAAATTGTTGGCCGGAATTAAGGTGATTGCCGGTGCGACGATTCTGGGCAACGGTCAGGTTGCTTTGATTTTGGACATTGGGTCCTTATTGCAGTCTTGAGGAGGCGAAGGCCATGAATGAAGCATTATTTTCCGGTGAGGAAATGCAATTAGTTGTTTTTAAGCTAGGGGCCGAAAACTATGCCGTTAGCATACTGCAGGTACAGGAAATCAAACGTATTACCGATATTACTCGTGTGCCGCAAACGCCGGACTATATCAAAGGGGTTATGAACTTGCGGGGCAGTGTGATGCCTGTAGTCGATCTGACAAAACGTCTCAATTTGCCCAAACAGGAATATACAGATGATACGCGCATTATTATCGTTAAACTAGATGATATCGTAGTGGGTATGATCGTGGACGCTGTCTTGGAAGTAACTGCGTTGGTGAAGGAACAAATTGAGCGGCCGGATGGTATGATGGGCGGCGTAGATGCGCAATTCCTGGATGGAGTTGGCAAGGAAGAGGATCGGTTGCTGATTTTGTTAAACTTGGAAAATACTTTGGGCTTGGGCACGGAAATAAAAGTCGGTTAGGAAAGTTCTAAAGTCTAAACGATGAGGTGAATGTCTTGACAGATGATATCTTAAACCTATCAGGCATGCAATTGGATGCTTTGCGTGAAATTGGCAATGTTGGTGCAGGCAATTCTGCGACTGCCTTATCACAGATTATTCAACGCAAAATTGATATGTCTGTACCTCAGGTTTCAATTTTGCCCTTGGCGGATGTGCCGGATGTAGTTGGCGGGCCGGATGTCATGGTGGCAGGGGTTTACCTTCGCGTTTTTGGTCCGGCGCCAGGGAGTATTCTGTTTTTATTGCCAAGGGAGAGCGCTTTTGCCTTGGTCGACATGCTAATGGGCCGGGAATATGGACATACGGAAACCTTGTCGGCGATGGATGAGTCCGCCTTGATGGAAATAGGCAATATTTTAGCGGGGGCGTATCTGAACGCATTGTCTTTCTTTACCAATTTAACTCTTTTGCCTTCTATCCCAGCCTTGGCGATGGATATGGCAGGCGCGATCTTAAGTGTGATTTTAATTCAATTAGGCCAAATGGGCGACCATGCTCTTGTAATCGAAACAGAATTCAGCAGCGAAGTGGAAGGTGTAAAAGGGCACTTTTTCCTGATTCCCGATCCAGGCTCTCTTAGCATCATTCTTTCAGCGATAGGGGTGAAAGAATAATGGGAGAGCTGATAAAAGTAGGTATGGCGGATTACAAGGTCGGTAAGGCGCCGGCAAGCTTGGTGACCTACGGTTTGGGCTCCTGCATTGGTATTGCTTTTTTTGATGCGGCCACGAAAATTGGAGGCTTGGCTCATATCATGCTGCCGGATAGTAAGCAGGCAAGAGCTTCGGACAACCCGGCTAAATTTGCCGATACGGCGTTGCCGTTGATGTTGGATGACATGTTGAAATTGGGCGCTCAAAAAGGCCGCATTACGGCAAAAATTGCTGGCGGAGCCCAAATGTTTGCTTTTGCTAATGCTACGGATATTATGAGGGTGGGCGAACGAAATGCTGATGCCGTCAAAGCTAAATTGAAGCAAATGGATGTCCGATTGCTCGCAGAAGATACAGGCGGCAACTATGGGAGAACGGTGGAACTGAATTTGGAAAATGGTATTTATTACATTAAAACCATTGATAAGGGGCAAAAGGAATTGTAGCCAGGAGGCCGGAGAGAATGCCAAGGATCTGGATTATTATTATATTGACTGTGCTAGGGGCGTTGGTATCCGGTTTTAGCAGCTTGTGGCAGCACGTTCGTCTGGAAGCGCTTTTTTCTCGTTCTATCATTGGGGCTGTAGTTGGCGGAGCGGTGGCAATTGTGTACTGTATGCTCGTGCAACGCTGGTTTTTGCTTCAAGAAGAGAAAGTGAAAAACGCTTTGCCTTTGAAGCCGCAATCAACCCAATTATCCCAGGAAGAGCTAGGACAGGAAGAAGCGCAGGAAAATTTTCAGCCTCTCGGAGTGGAAGAATGGCAGAATTTACCTAAATAGCAATAGGCCATTAGTGCAGAGGAACAGCCAGCCGAAGGAAAGTTGAAGCGGAATGAGGTAAGGGAGGGGGCCTGCGAAATGCCGACAGAGCAAAAGAGTCAGGCGCAATGGGATACTCTATGGCAGCAATATAAAGCAAGCGGACAAGCGGTATTGCGTGACCAACTCATTGAACATTACCTGCCTCTGGTGCGTTTGGTTGCGGGGCGCTTGGCTATTAGCCTTCCTACGTACGTTGATAGAGACGATTTGATTAGTAATGGCTTTTTTGGTTTGTTGGATGCAATCGAACGTTTTGATATGCAGCGGGGCATTAAATTTGAAACCTATGCTTCTTTGCGGATTCGCGGCGCTATACTTGATGCGTTGCGGGCACAGGATTGGGCGCCGGCAACATTGCGGCACAAGGCAAGACAGTATGAGCTTGCGGTGCAGCAAGTGGAACATCGTTTAGGGCGAAATGCTAGCGAAGAAGAGGTGGCGCAGGAACTTGGCATTTCAGCTGCACAATTGCAGACTTTATTGCAGCAGTTGAGTGTCAGTACGCTGTTGCCTCTTGAAGAAGCGCTGCAGCAGGAAAAGCAAGGAAAAGAAAATAATTTATCCGCTAGGATTGAGATCGAAGAAGTGCAGCAAATGCTGGCCGAAGCGATTGAAAAATTGCCGGAAAAAGAAAAAATTGTCGTTAGTTTATATTATTATGATCGTTTGACGCTGAAGGAAATTAGCTTGATTTTAAAACTATCTGAAGCGCGTATTTCACAAATTCACACGAAAGCAATTTTTCGCTTGCGAGGGGTATTGCAGTCATTAAGGGAAAGCTTGCTCTAAGGGTGGAACGGAGGGGCGGACATGGAAGATTCGACAACAAAACCGCAGGAAGTGGGTTTCCGTTTGGAACATCACCCGGATGGCGCTTATTTGACAGTGGATGCAGCTTGTAGGGCGGAATTGCAAGGTGTGCTGCAGACGGTTGCCAGCGAGGCGAGCGAATACGATCCAGAGGAAATCCAAAAATGTCTGTCGGAAAAGACCGGAAAGGCTGTGCGGATTGGTCTGTCATTGCCTTTGCCGGAAATCAAATGGATGGTCTCTAAAGATCGTATGGAAGTTGTGCTGGAAATTGAGGCCGGTGAAAAGTTTCGCAAGGCAAACCCGCAGGACGTAATCGCCAAGTTAAATGCCGCGGGAATTGTCAGCGGTATTGATGAAAGCGCGGTTGCCAAGGTATGCAAGCATCCTGGGGCCTCGGTTGTTTGTGCTACTGGTAGAAAAGCGGTGGATGGAAAAAACGCGATAATTAATATTCTAGTTAATACCGATGATTCAGGACGTCCTGCGGAACTAGAGGATGGCCGTGTTGATTTTAAAAACTTGAACTTGTTTACCGTGGTAGAAAGTGGACAGGCTTTGGCGGAAAAAGTGCCTGCTACGCCTGGCGAAGAGGGGCAAGACGTCTTAGGAAATCCTGTATTTCCTAGGCCGGGAAAGGACATTCCTCTGCCGATTGGAAAGAATGTTGAAATTCGAGACGAACTGATTGTTGTCTCATCTGTTTCCGGTCAATTTAATTACGCCAATCGGAAGATTAGTGTTTTACCCATTATTGAAATCAAAGGCGATGTGGATTTATCGACGGGTAATGTTAATTTTGTTGGCGGCGTGATTGTGCGCGGCTCGGTTACCGAGGGCTTTAGTGTCAAGGCAGGAGAAAATGTCGAGGTGCATGGTTCTGTATGCGGCGGTGTTGTGGAAGGGCAGAACGTATTTATTAAAATGGGTGTGCAGGGCATGCACAAAGGGCGCATTTTGGCGGAAAAGAATGTAGTGGCTAAGTTCATAGAAAACGCGCAGGTGGTGGCTGGCGAAGAAGTTATTGTCAGTGAAGCCATTTTGCACTCTAAGGTTAGCGCCGGTAAACGCATTATTGTTGACGGCAAGCGCGGCATGGTTATTGGCGGGACGATCACGGCAGGTGAGGAAATTCGTTCTAAAAGCCTGGGAACGCACATGGCGACCAATACAGAAGTAGAAGTAGGCGTAAATCCCATGTTACGGGAAGAGCATCAAGCGTTAAAACGTGATTTGCGCAAACAGGAACTGAGCTTGGATCAGACGCAAAAAGCCTTAGCCCTGCTTCGTTCGAGAGACTTGAATTCGTTGCCGCCGGAAAAAAGAGATATTATGCTGAAGATGACGAAAGCCCAGTTTCAATTGGCCGGCCAAGTGGAAAGCATGCGTGCACGTATGGTGGAAATTGAACTTTCGTTGGAAGAAATGCGCAATGGCAGGGTGCGTGTCATGGACACGGTTTATCCAGGGGTGAAGATTGTCTTAGGTAATCTGGTTAAATTCATTCGTGAACCGGAAAAATTTGTTTCGTATTATGCGGAAGACGGCGATATTCATAAAGGTTCGTACAAGTAAAGGAAGGGAAGTAAGATGCTGATCAGACCGATGGACTTGCAGGTGATGCTGCCTCGGGCTGGCGAAGCGGGAAAAATGCAGCAGGCCCAAGAGCAGCAAAATCTGCAGCAACCGCAACTAGCTGGCCAAGAGTGGAAAGAACTGACTAAAATCCGCCAAGGCCAAGTGCAGCATAGCGAAGAAACCGAGCACTCCCGCATTAAAGATGAACAACGTGAACGTTCCGGACAGCACAAAGAGCAAGACGAAAAGAAGACCAAGGATAAGAAGGACGCGGAGGAAGAAGCGCCGCCGGATCCGGTGCGCGGGCATAAGATTGATATTCGAACATGAGGATGTAGTGTGATGACAAACTGGCCTTGGATCGCGTTGACTCTTCTTTGTGTCATCGGGATCCTTTTTTATATTCGCAAAGACCATTTGCGAAAAGTTCAAGATTTGCAGCTGCAGCTGCAAGGGCAAGAAATGGAAAGGCGCTTGCAGGAAACAGCGGAACAGATTTTGTTGCGCATGGAGCAAGAAGCCGTTCGCTTAGAGGCATTGTTGGCGCGGTGTGAAGAGCAGACGCAACGGATGGAACCATTGCAAAAATCAACTAGGGAAAGGTCCGATTTGCCAACAATAAAACCAAGCAAAACGGAAATGGCGGAAGAGCAACCTCCTAATTTTGCGATGGCCTTGCTGCAAGAAGAGTTGAATCTGCAGCCGCCGTCAGAAGCGCAAGCAGATGGGCCCGTACAGAATGTACGTTCAAAAACGGCGTCTGGCAAGGAACGCTATGAAAAAGTGTATGAGTTGGCCGCTTCCGGCTTGACCATGGGAGAAATTGCGCAGCAGACTGGACTGGGCGTAGCAGAAGTGAACTTGCTTTTGAGCTTGCGAAAATAGCTAAAAAAGCTTGTTTGTCTGCTGGATTCATGGTATAATTTCTCGTGTTGTATAAAAACCACACACCTCCAATTTCGTGGCTGTGCCGAACTGAAAAGGGCGGTGAAAACGAAAAATGCGGAGCGTGGAGGAAATTAACAGGAGGTAATTTATTATGGCAGTAATTTCAATGAAACAGCTTCTCGAAGCAGGGGTGCACTTTGGTCACCAGACCCGGAGATGGAACCCTAAAATGGCTCCTTATATTTTTACGGAGCGCAATGGCATCTATATCATCGACTTGCAGAAAACCGTTAAAAAAGTAGACGAGGCGTATAACTTTGTACGTGATTTGGCTGCTGACGGCGGCACCTTGCTGTTTGTTGGTACGAAAAAGCAGGCCCAAGACGCTGTGCGTGAAGAAGCGGCTCGCTGCAATATGTTCTTTGTCAACGAGCGTTGGCTGGGCGGTATGATGACCAATTTTAAAACCATCCAAGCGCGGATTAACCGTCTGCGTAAGCTGGAAGAAATGGAAACAAACGGCGTATTCGAAGTACTGCCGAAGAAAGAAGTTCTGCAGTTGCGTCACGAAATGGATCGCTTGCAGAAATTCCTGGGCGGCATCAAGAACATGCGCAAACTTCCGTCTGCCTTGTTCATTATTGATCCTCGCAAAGAGCGTATCGCAGTTGCGGAAGCTCGCAATCTCGGAATTCCGATCGTAGCGATTGTCGACACAAACTGCGATCCTGATGAAATTGATCATGTAATTCCTGGCAACGATGACGCGATTCGTGCGGTTAAACTGCTGACGGCTAAGATGGCGGATGCTATTTTGGAAGGTCGCCAAGGTGAACAGCATGATGAAGAAAATGCGGAAGTTGCTGTAGACGAAGCCGCTGAATAATGTCTAGTAAAGGTAAGGGGCTACCCCTTACCTTTCTCAATAAAAGATGCGAATATTGACAGGAGGATGTTCTGATGATAACTGCTGCAATGGTAAAAGAGCTTCGGGAACGTACCGGAGCGGGTATGATGGACTGTAAAAAAGCTCTTGGTGAAGTTGACGGTGACATGGATAAAGCAGTTGACTTTTTGCGGGAAAAAGGGTTGGCAGCTGCTGCGAAAAAAGCAGGCCGCATAGCAGCGGAAGGTTTAGTTGAAGCTTATATTCATGGCGCCGGACGTATTGGCGTTATGGTAGAAGTAAACTGTGAAACCGACTTTGTAGCTAAAACCGATGACTTCCATGGCTTAGCCAAGGATATTGCCATGCAAATTGCTGCTGCGAATCCGATGTATGTTCGTCGTGAAGAAGTTCCAGAAGAAATCTTGGAGCATGAAAAAGAAATTCTTCGCGCACAGGCGTTAAACGAAGGCAAGCCGGCAGCGATTGTTGAAAAAATGATTACTGGCCGTATTGAAAAATATTATAAAGAAGTTTGCTTGATGGAGCAGGTTTTCATTAAAAATCCAGATGTGACCATTACGCAACTTATTAATGAAAAAATTGCCAAGATTGGTGAAAACATCAGCATTCGCCGCTTTACTCGCTATCAGTTGGGCGATGGCATTGAGAAAAAGGAAAATGATTTTGCAGCAGAAGTTATGGCTGCAGTACAAGGATAACATCCTCGGATTGAAGGAGGAAAATAAGAGAACACTTTTTGGTGTTCTCTTATTTTTCGCCTGTAAACAGAAATTAGGCGCAGGATTTTACTGAGGTCTTGTAGAATGAAAAGACAGACAATGCATATGGAGGGGTAATTTTGACTACTGCAAAATACAAAAGAGTGGTCCTGAAGCTGAGCGGAGAAGCTCTGGCAGGTGGAAAAGGCTATGGAATTGATCCAGATGTAGCGGAAGGCATTGCTCGTGAAATCAAGGAAGTGCGGGCGGCCGGAGTGGAAGTAGCTATTGTAGTAGGCGGAGGCAATATTTGGCGAGGTTTGCGCGGTAGTGCGCAGGGAATGGATCGGGCGACTGCCGACTATATGGGGATGTTGGCTACCGTCATTAATTCTTTGGCCTTGCAAGATGCGCTGGAAAGCGAAGGCGTTGATACGCGTGTGCAAACGGCCATTGAAATGCGTCAAGTAGCAGAGCCGTATATCCGCCGACGGGCGGTGCGCCATTTGGAAAAAGGCCGGGTAGTTATCTTTGCCGCTGGAACTGGAAATCCGTACTTTTCTACGGATACAACTGCTGCCCTGCGGGCGGCGGAAGTGGAAGCAGACGCTATTTTGATGGCGAAGAACAATGCAGATGGCGTATATGACTCCGACCCTCGCAGCAATCCGGATGCAAAGAAATTTAAAGAGTTGGAATACCTGGAAATTCTTAAACGCCGCTTGTCGGTTATGGACTCCACAGCGACAAGCTTGTGCATGGACAACGAAATACCTATTATTGTTTTTAGCATGGATAAACCTGGTAATATTTTAAAGGCAGCTCTTGGTCATGATATAGGTACTGTTGTGGGAGGGAAGAATTGTGAGTGTTAAAGATATTCATACAGCCCATGAAGAGAAAATGAAAAAAAGCATCGAGGCATTGCGGCGAGAGCTGGCTTCGTTGCGAGCAGGGCGTGCTACGCCTGCTTTACTGGATAAAGTCATGGTTGATTACTATGGAACGCCTACGGCTATTAACCAGGTGGCGAATATTAGCGTGCCGGAGCCGCGGATGATTGTGATTCAGCCTTGGGAGAAAACCCTTGTCGGCGCTATTGAAAAAGCGATTTTAAAGTCGGACCTGGGATTAAACCCCAATAGTGACGGCAGCGCAATTCGTCTTGTTTTACCGCAGTTGACCCAGGAGCGTCGTGCGGAATTGGTAAAACAAGTGCACAAGAAAGCGGAAGAAACCCGCGTAGGTATTCGCAATTTGCGCCGTGATACTAATGACGCGATGAAAAAATTAGAAAAAGATAAAACCATTTCTGAAGACGAACTAAAAAAAGCACAAGAGGATACACAAAAACTGACAGACAAGTATATTAAAGAAGTGGACCAGGTTATGGCGTCCAAGGAAAAAGAAATTCTGGAGCTGTAGATTGGCTGCTTGGAATGTGATGAACATCCGCACTGTTGTCGGGAAACTGGTTTCCAGGCTGCTATGGAAAAATTGACACAGGACCCCCTCTGTCTGAGGGGGTCTTCCTTTGAATTTTTGAATCCAGGCTGATGGAGGAGTTCCACATGTGGAAGAAATGGCTGACTGGCTCAGAAAAATCAAAAACAGGCGTATCGTGCCAAGAAAAAGTACCGCGTCACGTAGCCATCATTATGGATGGCAATGGACGTTGGGCTAAGGAACGGGGCTTATTACGCACTTTTGGGCATCGAGCAGGCGCGGAAACGTTGCAAAAAATTATTCAAACCGCATCCGATATCGGCATTGAAGTTCTCACTGTGTATGCTTTTTCGACGGAAAATTGGAAGCGCCCTGAAGAAGAAGTGGGGCTGTTGATGCGTCTCATTGCCGAATACCTGGATAGTAAGTTGGCTGCTATGCATGCTAACCAAGTGCAGCTTCGCCATCTTGGTGATTTAGCGGGTTTGCCGTCGGCGCTGCAACTGAAGCTGACTAAAGCTATGGAACAAACTAGGAATAATACAGGCTTGGTTGTCAATTTGGCGATTAATTACGGGGGCCGAGCGGAGATTCTAGAGGCGGTAAAGGCGTTGGCCCGCGCGGTAGAAAATGGCGAAGTGCGCGCCGCTGAAATCGATGAGGACGTGTTTGCGGCGGCTCTATACACTCAAGGACTTCCGGATCCGGACCTTTTGATCCGGACCAGTGGCGATGTTCGTCTAAGTAATTTTTTGCTTTGGCAGACTGCCTATACGGAATTGTATTTTTGCGATGTAAACTGGCCTGATTTTACGCCGGAGCATTTAATGGAGGCTATTGCTTCCTTTCAAAAGCGAGAGCGGCGTTTTGGAGGGCTTAAGAAGTAAGAAATGGGTGGTCAATGGTGTTAGGAAAACGGATACTGACGGCAGTCTGCGGGTTGCCGCTGGTACTTTGGCTTGTGTATGCAGGCGGTTGGTATTTTGGGTTGGCAATTTCCCTGACTGCCCTGGTATCTTGGCTTGAATACTGCCGCATGCTGCGACAGATTGAACTGCATCCATGGCAAAGCTTGGGGATTTTATACAGCTTCCTGTTGCCCCTATGTGTCTGGCTGGGAAACTCGCAGGAAATGGTGTTCTTTTTGGTAGTGCTGTTCTTGGTGAATGGAGCGCGTTTAGTGGTGCAAGCGGCGAGTTTTTCGCCTGCAGACGCCTTTGCGACAGTGTTCGGCGTCATGTATGTACCGTTGCTGCTTGCCTTTTTCGTAGCACTGCGTATGTATTTGCCTGAAAATGCAGTTTTACCGGCCGCGCCTTTTCTATCTCAATGTGCAGGCTATGTCTATTTGTCATTTATTGGAACCTGGGCCAGTGATACTTTTGCTTATTTTATTGGTTCCCGTTGGGGCCGACGAAAACTGTGTCCTGAGATCAGTCCCGGGAAAACAGTGGAAGGCGCTTTGGGCGGTTTAGGGGGCACCTTACTGGTTGTTGGCTGGTTGGGGAGTGCCTTTGCCGGCTTGCAATTAGAACAAGCGCTGTTATTGGGCTGCCTAATCGGCGTGGCGGCTCCGGTTGGCGATTTGGTGGAGTCTCGTTTGAAACGGTATGCCGGCGTTAAGGACTCTGGGGCGATTCTGCCGGGGCATGGCGGCATGCTGGACCGGATTGACAGCTTGCTGTTTGTAGTACCGGTCGTGTATTTTTATATTGGCGCTCGCAGTTTGTTTTTTTTAGGATAGGAGAATATACATGCGACAACGGATTGCTTTACTGGGAAGTACCGGTTCGATTGGCTGCCAAACTTTAGATGTGGCCGCAGCACATCCCGAAGAATGTGAAATCAGCGTATTGGCTGCTCACAGTCGCGATGAATTGTTGGAAGAGCAGATTCGCAAATTTCAGCCGGCGTATGCGGTGCTAAGCGATGAAAATGCTGCATTGCGTTTAAAAGCCCGCTACGAGGGGCCTACGACCATTTTAAGCGGTGACAAAGCGATAGAAGAACTGGCAGCATCAAACGAAATTGATACGGTGGTAACGGCTCTTGTCGGCTTTGCAGGGTTAAAGCCAACCTTAGCCGCCATTAAAGCTGGCAAAAAAATTGCCCTGGCCAATAAGGAAACGTTGGTAGCGGCTGGGGAATTGGTTACGGCTGAAGCGAAAAAGTACGGTGTGGACATTCTGCCTGTCGATAGCGAGCACAGCGCCTTGTTTCAGTGCCTGCATGGCGAGTCGCCGAAAGAGGTGCACAAGCTCCTCATTACTGCCTCGGGAGGCCCTTTCCGAGGCAGGAGCAGGGAGCAGTTGGCAAAAGTAACCTTGCAGGAGTGTTTGCAGCATCCGAATTGGTCTATGGGCCGCAAAATCACCGTGGATTCGGCGACTCTAGCCAATAAAGGGCTGGAAGTGATTGAGGCGCGTTGGCTTTTTGATGTGTCTTACGATCAGATTGAAGTGGTGGTGCATCCGCAGAGTATTGTGCATTCCATGGTAGAATTCAGCGACTCCTCAGTGTTGGCTCAAATTGGTTATCCTGATATGCGTCTGCCGATACAGTATGCTTTGTTTTATCCACGGCGTCTGGAAGCTTCGTGGCAGCGTTTAGATTGGAAGACCGTCCGTACGCTGACCTTTGAACCGCCTGATGTACAAGCGTTTCCGCTTTTGGCGACTGCCTTTGAAGTCGGCAGAGCCGGGGGAACGTACCCTTGCGTGTTTAATGCCGCCAACGAAGTGGCGGTAGAGGCTTTTTTGCAGGGACAAATTTCCTTTTTACAGATTACGGAAATTGTTCAAAAAGTGCTGTCTCAATATAAAGGAGGCAGTGCGGCGGAATTGGCAAGCATTTTAGCGGCAAACGACTGGGCGCGTCAAGCTGCAGCAGTTTGCTGCAGTCAGGCGAATTAAGGAGGGAAACGGATTGGGAGGACATGGAAGTTCGCTATTGGCAACCATTCTGCTGTTTGGCTTGCTGATTTTGGTTCATGAATGGGGACATTTTATTACGGCGAAACTAACCGGTATGTGGGTTAAAGAATTTGCTATTGGTTTTGGCCCCAAGCTAATCAGTTGGCGGATGGGAGAAACACGCTATTCCTGGCGGGTCATTCCTTTAGGCGGGTTTAACAATATCGCCGGCATGCACCCAGACGAAGAAATCGATGAACTGGGCGATATGAGTGAAGAGGAGTACCGCAAGCGGGCTTTTTACGCTAAGTCGGTTTGGGCGCGCATGCTGGTCATTGCGGCTGGTTCGATTATGAATTTGCTGCTGCCGGTCATTTTGTTCACGTTGGTTTTTGTCTTTTCCGGTATTGATCGTCCGGTGGAGGCTCCGATTGTCGGGCAGGCGATGGCAGGGCATCCAGCTGCGCAGGCAGGCCTGGAAAAAAACGATCGGATTGTCCGGATTCAAGGTCAGGATATTGCTTCATGGAAGCAGATGGTGGAGACGCTGCAGCAGGTCGGCGCCGCTACTGAGGGCAAGGGGCTTGCCGTCGAGTATGAGCGGACTTTGCCTTCAGGGGCTGTAGAACATCGAACTGCGCAGGTTTACCCGGAAAAAGACGGCGCCAATGGACGTGTGCTTATTGGCGTGGCGGCTAAACTAGAAAACTATCAACCAGGTATTGTCGAGTCGTGCGGACTAGCGGTGCAACAGACGGTGGCTGTTGCGGCGATGATGGTCAAAGGCTTGGCCAAAATGATTACCGGTCAAGCTGCCGCTGATGTGGCGGGACCGATCGGCGTGGCTCAGATGGCCTGGGAAGTGGCTCAAAACGGTCTGATGAAGCTGCTTGGCTTTGGCGCTTTGCTAAGTATTAATTTGGGGATTATCAATTTACTGCCCATCCCGGTATTGGATGGCGGTCATATAGTGGCATTGCTCATTGAAGCGGTCCGGGGGCGGCCGATCAGCAAAGAACGTTTGCAAATGGTGCAGATGGCAGGTTTGTTACTGCTCTTGCTGATTATGGTGTTTGCAACCTTTAAGGATGTGCTGAGGTTGAATTTGTTTTAGAGACTCAGTGGTCAAACGGTAGAGTAAAGAGGAGGCGAATAGGGAGATGGCTGAAATGCAGACGTTGACCTATGAACGACGAGATACCCGGCGTTTGATGATTGGCACGGTCCCGGTAGGCGCAGGAGCGCCAATCACGGTGCAGTCCATGACCAATACTAAAACGCAGGCAGTGACGGAAACGGTA
Source organism: uncultured Anaeromusa sp. (assembly GCF_963668665.1). NCBI lineage: Bacteria > Bacillati > Bacillota > Negativicutes > Selenomonadales > Sporomusaceae > Anaeromusa > uncultured Anaeromusa sp. Next base: position 259,655 of record NZ_OY764902.1, read on the forward strand.
GAACAAATCAGCCGTTTGACGGCAGTTGGCTGCGATTTGGTGCGGCTGGCTGTGCCTGATAGGGAGGCTGCTAAAGCCTTGGCGCAGATTAAGCTCCAAGTGCAGGTTCCGCTGATCGCCGATATTCACTTTGATTATCGTTTGGCGTTGGCGGCTTTGGAAAGTGGCGTGGATGCGCTGCGGATCAACCCCGGCAATATTGGCGAAGCCAAGTATGTACGCATGGTGGTGGACGCTGCCAAGGAACGGCAAGTGCCGATCCGTATTGGTGTGAACGCAGGATCTTTGGATAAGCGTATTTTGGCTAAATATGGCGGCCAAGTTACCGCCGCAGGCATGGTGGAAAGTGCGCTGGAGCACATTCGCTTGTTGGAAGAGCTGGACTTTTACGATATAAAGATATCCTTAAAAGCCCATGATGTACCGCTTACCTTGGCGGCTTACCGTTTAATGAGCCAGACGGTTAACTACCCCTTGCACCTAGGGGTTACAGAGGCGGGAACCATCCGCTCCGGTGTAATTAAGTCCGCCGTGGGCATTGGCGCTCTGCTGGCCGAGGGGATTGGCGACACCTTCCGAATTTCCTTGACCGGCGATCCGGTGCGCGAAGTGGAAGTTGGCAATGAGATTTTGAAATCCCTTGGCATGAAAGAATATGGACCTACGCTCATTTCCTGTCCGACTTGTGGACGCTGCAATATTGACTTGGAACAATTGGCGCAAACCGTCGAAGAGCATTTAAAACAAGTGAAAAAGCCGCTAAAAGTGGCAGTTATGGGTTGCGCCGTCAATGGGCCGGGTGAAGCCCGCGAAGCGGATATCGGCCTTGCCGGCGGCAAAGGGGAAGGTCTTATTTTCCGCAAAGGCGTGATCGTGCGCAAAGTCGCGGAAGCAGAATTAATGAAAGCATTTTTAGAAGAATTGGAACAATTGCTGAAGGAGGAACCCTGATTATGCGTGCATCCAAATTATTTGCCCCGACGTTGCGAGAAGTTCCGGCGGAGGCTGAAGTTGTCAGTCATCAGCTGATGCTGCGCGCCGGTATGCTGCGGAAAGCGGCTGGCGGTATTTATAACTATTTGCCTCTTACTTGGCGAGTTTTAAAGAAGATAGAGGCCATTGTTCGAGAAGAAATGGATGAGGCCGGCGGCCAGGAATTGTTGATGCCGATCATCCAACCGGCGGAGCTGTGGCAGGAAACCGGCCGTTGGGATGTGTACGGAGACGAAATGTTTCGCCTCCAGGATCGACATGGCCGTAATTTTTGCCTGGGGCCTACGCACGAGGAAATGATTACAACGCTGGTGCGTTCGGAAGTGCGCTCCTATCGTCAGCTTCCGTTGATGCTCTACCAGATCCAAAACAAATATCGTGATGAAATTCGGCCGCGTTTTGGCTTGATGCGGGGACGCGAATTTATTATGAAAGATCTGTATTCCTTTGATCGCGATGAAGCCGGCTTAGAGGTAAGCTACCGCAAAATGTATGATGCGTATACGCGCATTTTTAATCGCTGCGGCTTAAAGTTCAGGGCGGTAGAAGCGGACGGCGGCGCTATTGGCGGTACCGGAACGCATGAGTTCATGGTCATCGCTGAATCCGGCGAAGCGGCGATTGTCTTCTGCCCTGATTGCGAATATGCAGCCAATGTGGAAAAGGCGGAAGGTCAGGTACTGCCTAGTAATACGGAACCCTCTTCGCAAGATCTGACTCCGGTGGCTACGTCTGGCAAGCGCTCTATTGAAGAGGTGACAGCCTTTTTAAAAGTCCCTGCAGAGCAGACCATCAAATCCATTGCCTTCCGCACGGAACATGGGCTGGTGGTTGCCTTGGCGCGCGGTGATCATGAAATTAACGACGTGAAGGTGCAAAACTTGGTGGGCGCCATTCAAATCGAACTGGCGGATGAAGCGGATATTCAGCGGGAACTGGGCAGTGTCGCTGGATTTTTGGGTCCTGTGGGGCTGGCCGGAAAATGTACAATTGTTGCCGATAGCAGTGTTATGAATTTGCATGATGCTGTGTGCGGCGCTAATAAGCCTGATGAACATTTGCTCCATGTAGAGCCTTCGCGGGATTTCAAGCCGGATCAAATTGCGGATCTGCGCATGGTAAAAGCCGGCGAGCCTTGTCCTCGTTGCGGCAGTGCGTTGGCGACCGCCAGAGGCATTGAAGTGGGCCAGGTATTCAAGTTGTTTACTAAATACAGTGAAGCGCTAAAGGCGACTTTCCTGGATGAAAACGGCAAAGAAAAACCCATGGTCATGGGTTGCTACGGCATTGGCGTCAGCCGGACCATGGCGGCTGCTATTGAGCAGCACAATGACGTTGACGGTATCATTTGGCCGGCGGCGATTGCGCCGTTTCAGGTAGCGGTTGTGCCGATCAATACCAAAGATGAAGCGCAACTGCAGCTGGCGGAGCGCATTTACGGCGAGTTGAAAGCGGCTGGGGTTGATGTGCTTCTTGATGATCGCAATGAACGGCCCGGCGTTAAATTTAAAGACGCGGATCTGATTGGCTATCCGGTACGTATTGCTCTTGGGCCGAAGGCGTTAGCCGAAGGTATGGTGGAAATCAAATGCCGTCGCGATGGTCAGGTTTTGCTGGTGCCGCAAACGGAATATTTACAAAAAGTACAGGAATTGCTCGCTGGCCTGTAAGGGGAAAAGTCAATTAACAACCGGGAACTGTTTTGGTGACAGTTTCCGGTTGTTTTTGTTAAAAAGTAGAAAATGTATTTTCAGAATACTGCCTGTATTACACTGGATATGGATAGGAGCCGGAAAAAGTAGTAACAAATACAGCGGATAGTGCGATAAACGAAGAATTTTACTTGTCTTTTTCAAGGTGACAATGGTATAATGTCTACCATATAAAGATATTTATATTTTAAAAATGATATGGAGGGGTTTGCTTTGGCAGAGCAAAAATCTGTTTTTTATTTGGTCCGTGAAGAAATTTTACCAGAGGCAATTAAGAAAACCATTAAGGTAAAGGATATGCTGAAACGCGGCGAAGCGCGGACGATCAATGAAGCGGTGGAAAAAATGGAGTTAAGCCGCAGCGCATATTACAAGTATAAAGATTATGTTTTTCCTTTTTATGAAGCCAGCCAGGAGAAAATCATTACTTTGTCGCTGCTTTTGGATCACAAATCAGGCGTACTGTCCCGTGTGCTCAATACCATTGCAGGAGAGCGTGGCAGCGTGTTGACGATCAACCAGGGCATCCCGCTGCAGGGAGTGGCTAATGCCAGCATTTCCATTGAAACTGCGGATTTGAAGATTGATCTGGAGGCGTTGATGGATAAATTGCGCATGGTAGATGGCGTAAAACGCATCGAAATTTTAGGACAGGTTTGAGAAGCTAAGAGATAAAGACGCTAAGGAAAAAAGCGGCCGGGCAGGACCGAGGGAGGAAATGTGAGATGAAAGATTGTATTCAAGTCGGCATGCTTGGTCTAGGAACGGTTGGAACCGGCGTAGCCAAAGTGCTTTGTCAAAATGGCGCTAGTATTGCGCATAAGGTGGGTAAACCCATTGTTTTAAAAACCGTGCTGGTGCGTGATGTGCATAAAGAGCGCTCCTTGCCGCAGCCAGTTCAAGTTACAGATAAAGTGGAAGACATTTTAAACGATCCCGAGATTGATATTGTCATTGAAGTCATGGGCGGCGAAGAGCCGGCTAAAGACTATATGCTGCGCGCTATGAAGGCCGGAAAGCATGTTGTGACGGCCAATAAGGACGTAGTGGCTCAACATGGTAAAGAACTCTTTGCGGCTGCCGAGGAAGCGCAGGTAGACTTTTTGTTTGAAGCCAGCGTAGGCGGCGGTATTCCGATCATTAGGCCCTTGAAGCAGTGTCTCGCAGGCAATCATATCTATGAAGTGATGGGCATTGTTAACGGAACGACCAACTATATGCTGACCAAGATGACCCAAGAAGGGCTAGATTTTGCGGATGTGCTGGCCGAGGCCCAGGCCAAGGGCTATGCGGAAGCGGACCCGACGGCAGACGTAGGCGGTCTTGATGCAGCGCGTAAGCTTGCGATTCTTGCTTCCATTGCCTTTAACGCCCGGGTTACCTTTGATGATGTCTATGTAGAAGGAATTACCAATATCTCCAGTGAAGACATTGCCTATGCTTCTGAGCTGGGATATGTTATTAAACTGCTCGCGATTGCCCGCGAAGAAGAAGGGCGCATCAGCGTGCGCGTGCATCCTACGTTTTTGCCGAGCAGTCATCCTTTAGCCAATGTGAATGACGTGTACAATGCGGTGTTTGTACGCGGAGACGCTGTTGGCGAAGCCATGTTCTACGGGCGAGGCGCAGGTGAGATGCCTACAGCCAGTGCGGTGGTAGGTGATGTGATTGATGCAGCCCGGAATCTATATCGCGGCGCTTCCGGGCGCATTTTGTGCACTTGCTTTGAAGATCGTCCCATTCAGCCTATCAGTGAGACAAAGGCGCCTTATTTTATCCGGCTGTTAGTTCAAGATCAGCCAGGGGTATTGGCGGCCATTGCCGGCGCTTTTGGCGCCCAGCAGGTTAGCTTGAATTCGGTTATTCAGAAGCGTAAAATTAACGGTTGCGCAGAATTGGCGGTTATAACGTATGAAGTGCCCGATTCTTGCGTGCAACTGGCGCTTAGCACGATGCGCGGCATGTCGGTGGTAAGCGAAGTGCGCAGCGTAATTCGCGTAGCTATGGATTAAACGAAGTAAGGCGGGGCTGCCGAATCGGCAGCCCCGTTGGATTTTAACGGTGGAGCAAGGAGGCAGTATCCATGCAAAAATACATACGTGTGTTGGTTCCGGCGACGACGGCCAACTGCGGACCTGGCTTTGATTGTCTGGGTATGGCGTGTACTTTGTACAATGAGGTGACCGTGAAGGCGCATTATGGCCAAAGTGGCCTGGTTATGTGCGTGCAAGGTGAAGGGGAAGCTTTTATCTCCAAAGGTAAAGATAATTTGTTTTATAAAGCGCTACAGTGCGTATTTTCTATGGCAGGAGAGCCCATTCCCGCTCTGGAAATCGTGATGACCAATCGCATTCCTTTGTCTCGCGGCCTTGGCAGCAGCGCTGCGGCTATAGCCAGCGGTTTGGCAGCGGCGAATGCTTTACTGCAGAATTCTGTGCTTAATGATCAGCAGTTGCTGGCCTTGGCTACGGAAATGGAAGGCCATCCTGATAATGTCGCTCCGGCGTTATTTGGCGGCATTACCGTTAGCATCATGGATGGGCAAAATCCGTATACGCAGCAGTTGCCAATTGAAATTCCTCTACGCATGGTTGTGGCTATTCCTGACTTTCATTTGGCGACGAAAAAAGCAAGAGAAGTGCTCCCGCAAACGGTTCCCTTGCAAGATGCCGTGTATAATGTTTCCCGTGCCGCCTGGCTGGTAGCCAAGTTGGTAGTCGGAGATGCTGAGTCACTGGGACTTGGCTTTGGCGATCGTCTGCATCAGCCCTACCGGCAGCCCTTGATTCCGGGTATGGAGGGCGTCTTGGCTGCAGCACGCCGTGAAGGCGCCTTAGGAGCTGTTTTGAGCGGCGCTGGTCCTTGCTTAATGGCATTTGCTACGGAGAAGGAAGAAGCTATCGGCGAAGCCATGGTAGAAGCCTTTGCTAAGGCGAATATTACCTCGCGCTATCTGATTTTAGATCTTGACCATCAGGGCTGCCAGGTGGAAGAGCTGCCACTATAAAAAGCGGCGGGAAACTACTTAGAATCAAGAGTTTGCTATTGACTTTCTTTGCATAGAAAGGTACAATATGTTTCGTGGAATCTCGGGGCGTAGCTCAGCTTGGTAGAGCGCTACCTTGGGGTGGTAGAGGTCGCACGTTCAAGTCGTGTCGCTCCGACCATTCTTACCCCAACAAAAACAAGGCTTACAGCGATGTGAGCCTTATTTTTTTTTGGTTTGCCCGGCATGGGCAGTAACTAGGCGGTGAAAGTCCGCTATGGGCTTGGTAGTGGGAACCATTAGCTGAACAGCAAGGGTGTCCATCGTGAGGTGGAATCTGAAGGAAGCTGAAAGCAAAGTCCTGCACCGACGAACAGAAACCGCATATAAGGCAAGTGTGGAGCGGACGAGTTTGCCAGACAAAACGAAGTCCAACACTACCCGAACTCCATGGTGTAGATGCGGCGGTGACATGGGATGAAAGTTACTGTTCTTAACCGGGGAGGTCTTGCAAGGCTTCGAAAGACATTGGCAACCCCATGACACCCGAAGAACCCATGCAGTGATGTATGGCTCAATTGCAAGAAGTCAGCAGAGGTCATAGTACCGAAAGTTTTTTTTTTTCGGGAAGGACCGAACAATAACAGCTCTTTTGAGCGAGAAGAAGGTGAGGCAATGCGAAGAGAGCAGAAAACGACTAAGGTCGGCTGCCGCTGCGAGGGTATGTTGGAAACAGAGAGTAACAGCGGAGTGCAGAGTATTGCCACACTGGAAACCGCAGAGAAAGACGGTGCAGAAGACCTGCTTGAACAGATACTGCATAGAGATAACCTAAACGAAGCCTACAAGCGGGTAATGAAAAACGGCGGAGCTCCTGGCATTGACGGCATGACGGTGGGCGAAATGCTGCCGTATCTGAAGGAACACAAAGAAGAACTTTTAAGGAGCCTGCGCGGAGGTTGGTATAAACCTAAACCGGTCAGACGGGTGCAAATTCCCAAACCAGATGGTGGGACGAGAAATCTCGGCGTACCCACCGTAATCGACCGAATGATTCAACAGGCGATAGCGCAGGTATTGACACCAATATTTGAAGAGAAATTTAGCGACAGCAGCTACGGATTCAGACCAGGACGTAGTGCGCATCAGGCGATTAAGAAGACGGAAGAATACTACAAGCAAGGCTATGTGAAAGTAGTTGACATAGACCTCACGCAGTATTTTGACACGGTCAACCATGACATCCTAATCGAACAAGTAAAGAAAGTCATACAAGACCGAGCCGTTATCAATTTGATACGCAAATTTCTCAAGAGTGGAGTCATGTTCAATGGGCTGGTTAGTGCGACGACGGAAGGAACGCCGCAAGGCGGGAACCTGTCGCCACTGCTGTCGAACCTCTATCTAACGGCGTTTGACCGAATGCTGGAAGAGCGCGGGCACAAATTTGTCCGTTATGCAGACGACTGCAACATATACGTCAAAAGCCAGCGAGCAGCCAAACGCGTGATGGCCGGTTGCAAAGATTATCTCGAAAAGAAACTGAAACTCAAGGTGAACGAAGCCAAAAGCAAAGCTGGAAGCCCGCTAAGACTAAAGTTTCTAGGTTTCTCTATGTACAAAGTAACCAAAAGCATAGGGATACGCCCTCATGCCAAAGCGATGAACAGGTTTAAAGGACGATTGAGGCAATTGACAAGCCGAAAGCAAGCTAATTCAGTTTCTGACATTCTAAGTAAGTTGAAACGGTATACGACAGGCTGGCTTGGGTACTATTCGATAGCAGCCATGAGTTTCAAGATGAAAGAACTGAACGAATGGCTGCGAAGAAGAATCCGGCAAATCTTCTGGAAGCAATGGAAGAAGCCGTCTGCCAGATATGAAAACCTAAAACGTCTTGGCATCGACAAGTCGAAAGCAAGGGAGTGGGCAAATTCCCGACGAGGCTATTGGCGAGTTGCCAGGAGCTGGATTTTAAGCAGGTCATTAACAAACGAATACCTCGTATCGAGTGGTTATGATGACATAGCCGAACGATACGAGGTACTGCACTCAAGTTATTGAACCGCCGTATACCGAACGGTACGTACGGTGGTGTGAGAGGTCGGCTGTTCAATTAATGGGCAGCCTCCTACTCGATCCGTTTGGGCACACTTTGGACACACTTTTGAAAATCGCACTTCTGAAACTGAAAAAATAAACCATGAACCTTAAAAAAATCAAGGTTTCATGGCTTATTTATGTCTCCTTTAATAGGGTTCCCTACTTACGGATATTCAACGGTGATCAAGGTGCGAAATGCTCAAAATTGCAGATTGGGTGGAAAATAAATTAGCTCTTGAGCTTGCCTACGGGCAATGATACACTTTTTACATATATACGGTGGATTGAATCCTTTGGAATTGAGGCATAGAGAGCATGGGGAATGTAGATACAGCAAACTCTCAAGGAGAAAAGATTTCTCTAAGCGGAACCGTTGAACGCGTGACCTATCACAACGCAGACAACGGTTTTTGTGTATTGCGGGTAAAGGCCAAAGGGTTTAGGGACTTAGTGACCGTAGTAGGTCATGTTTCTATTATTGCCTGCGGGGAATTTGTAGAAGCGATCGGTAGCTGGAAAAACGATCCTCAGTATGGTTTGCAATTGGCCGCTTTTTCTCTAAAAGCCATGCCGCCCACCGGTGTTGACGGAATCCAGAAGTATCTGTCCTCAGGGATGATCAAAGGCATTGGCACGGTTTACGGAGAACGCCTGGTTGCTGCTTTTGGGACAGAGGTTTTTCAGATCATTGAAAATCAGCCTGAGCGTCTGCAAGAAGTCGAAGGCATCGGCAAAGTGCGCCGCGAGAAGATTGTAAAAGGTTGGGACGTGCAAAAAAAGATAAAAGAAATTATGTTGTTTCTCTATGCCAATGGAGTCGGGACTTCAAAGGCGGTTCGGATTTATAAGATGTACGGTGATCAGGCCATTCCTTTAATTCAGGAGAATCCGTATCGTCTGGCCCAGGATATTTATGGCATTGGCTTTTTGACGGCTGACCAGATAGCGCAAAAAATGGGTATTAAAAAAACATCGCTATTGCGTGCTAAAGCTGGTATTCGCCATGCGTTATTTGAAGAAGTTGGTAACGGACATTGCGCTTACCCTCGCACTGCCTTGTTGGCGCAAGCAGCTGAATTATTGGAGATTCCTCTTGAAACCATAGAAATAGCGGCTGCAGAAGAAATTCACGCACAAGGTCTTCGCATCGATACGATTTGTGATGAAGAATGTTTGTTTATTCCCAGCCTGCACTACTACGAAAAATACATTGCTGAACGAATTGCAGCCTTGTCCCAAGGCGTTCCTATGTGGGGGACCATCAATGCAGAAGCAGCCATTCCTTGGGTAGAAAAGAAGCTAGGCATTCAGTTGGCGGAAAACCAAAAAAAAGCGGTAGCTGCCGCCATACAAGCAAAATTCATGGTGATTACCGGCGGGCCGGGTGTTGGCAAAACTACCATTGTTAACTCTATTATCAAGATTTTGGAAGCGAAAAAGCTGCAGATCCTGCTGGCTGCACCAACGGGACGCGCGGCTAAGCGTCTGGCGGAAACGACAGGGCTTGAGGCCAAAACCATTCATCGGCTTCTTGAATACGATCCAGCAGAGCATCGCTTTAAAAGGGATTTGGAGAATCCGTTGGAGTGTAGTCTTTTGGTTATTGACGAAAGCTCTATGGTGGATGTGCAGCTGATGCATTCCTTGTTAAAGGCAGTCCCTGATGCTGCATCTGTTTTACTTGTGGGGGATGTGAACCAGCTTCCTTCCGTTGGAGCTGGGCAAGTCTTGGCGGACATTATCGAGTCCCAAGTCGTTATGGTTGTAACCCTGACGGATATATTTCGTCAAGCAAAGACGAGCAAGATTATTACAAATGCCCATGCCATCAACAGCGGGAGCATGCCTGAACTTTCCAACCAGTTGGAGGGAGATTTCTTTTTTGTACATGCAGAAGCTCCGGAAGATGCCGTTAGGAAAGTGGTTCAGATTGCAAAAGAGCGCATTCCCCGGCGGTGGCGTTATAATCCCATTCGCGACGTACAAGTTCTTTGCCCTGCCAATATAGGTGGTATTGGCGCTAAGTCGCTGAATATTGAGCTGCAAAAAGCGCTGAATCCCGCAGGAAGTGAAAAGGTCGAGAAATTTGGCGTTACCTTTGCGATAGGCGATAAAGTAATGCAGGTCCAGAATAACTATGACAAGGAAGTATTTAACGGAGATATAGGCTTTATTACGCGAATTAACGCGGAGGAACGAGAAGCGTATATTGATTTTGATAACCGCGAAGTGGTCTATGAATTTGACGAATTGGATGAAATCGCGTTAGCGTACGCTTGTACGATTCATAAAAGTCAGGGTTCGGAGTACCCGGTAGTTGTTATTCCTATTATGATGCAGCACTTCATGATGCTCCAACGTAATCTGATTTACACAGGCGTGACAAGGGGGAAAAAACTAGTAATTCTCGTGGGGCAAAAGAAAGCCTTAAGCATAGCTGTTAAAGGGAAAAAGCAGAATAAAGCCCGCTATTCAAAGCTCAAAGAATGGCTTTTACAAGCAGAGAAAAATAAAGCAGATTACGAAAGAAGAGGTGGTAGATGAAATTTCGAGAGCAGCTAAAAAGCAATGCTGGAAGATGAAGAATTTTGAGGACAACGCATTTATTTACTAGGAGTGGATCGTAAATAGAAGACCCTCCCGTAGCTGCGCTGGCTGCTGGGAGGGTCTTTGGTTATTTTTGTGCAGTTGCCTCAGGGGCTGGTACTTTCAATTCTTCACGCACTTGGGAGATAAGTAAGGCTGCTTGTATTGAGAAACGTTGCCCCATTTGCAAGTCTTCAAGAACTCTTTTTTGCTTGCTTGGAGTTGGATCATCTAGCCAGGCTATGGCATGCTCAGCGGCATCTGCGCGGCAACTAGCAGCCGTAGACATTTTGTTAGCGGCATCACTTAGTATTTTCTGGTGCGTGTCGTTCAGTTCTTGCGGCGATTTAACTTCGTGAAAACTGCGTGAGTTGTTGGCAAGCAATTCTTTAAGATCTTTAAGTTTTCCATAGGCGGTCCCAGAACTAATTTCCTTGGCAGTCAACTGATCAAAGATAGATTCCCACGTTTGTTCCGTACCATTGAAAAACTTGACTTTAGAGTCCATCTCGACGGACCAATTTCTATAGGCTGTTTGTTGTTGCTCAAGGGTATAGGTCGGCGCTGCTTTTTGAGGAGACTCACTAGTAAAGCCTTCGATTGCGAATATAAGAAGAAAGCAGCCCAAGCCTGCCATGATTTTTTTTACCCATCTTCGGTCTTTCGCTGCGTGAGCATTAAAGGCTTTTACAAAGAAATAGCATCCAAGCAAGAGTAGGATGATGTAGATACCTCCCAAGACAATTCCTCCTTAAGTGTTTAGCATTAATTATTCAGTACGGCATTGAAATGCAAACTCCTGCCATAAAACAGAAAACCCCGGATGTTGGCCAAGGTATTTGTAAAGAAGATATTCTTGTTTAGCTTGTCCTGCGGGAGGGAGAGGTTATCTTTTATACCGGCTTCCTCTATGCTTGGGGGAACGTACCTGGAGTGGGCTGGTTATGTCGGCGGGCAAGAGAGAGCGGATAATTAAATTAAATACAAAAAATACAAAAAATTCTGCAAAAAATATTATGGTTTGCAGGAGGTTTGTCTTTTTTTGGTAAATTAGTTAGCTGGGGGCAGAACTGGTTAGATCTTTTTTGTTGTACCAGGAACTTGTTGGAAAGTGTTAAAGCGTGAGAGGTGACCTTTATCTTTAGCCAGCGAAGCGAAAAATTGATTAACGTTGAGGAGGTAGGAAATGAACGCAAAAAAAATTCTGCTAGTGCTTATTGCTCTTTGTTTCAGTTTAACTATGGTGGCAGCCGCTAGCGAAAGCCAGGCAACTGATTATTCGAAAGCTGCGAACTGGCTGGCTTTACCGGGCGAGGTTGACAAGCAGGTGGATGTTTTTTACCTTTATCCCACGGCCTGGCAAAAAGCAAATGCAAATGAACCTAATATTTGTGAAATTGATAATCCTTCCATGAAGAGAGGTTCAAAACTGGCATTTGGCAGGCAAGCTACCGCTTTTGAAAGTTTCGCCAATATTTATGCGCCCTACTATCGCCAAGCCGATGCATTGTATTGCCTGTTGTTACCTTTAAAAGAGCAAGAAAAGTTTATTGGGGGCATACCGAAAACAGACGCATTCGCGGCATTCGACTATTACATCAAACATTATAATCATGGCCGGCCGTTTATTTTAGCCGGACATTCTCAAGGTTCAAATTTATTGGTGTATTTATTATCTGATTACCTGAAAGAACATCCTGAGGTATATGCTAGAATGATTGCGGCATACGTCATCGGCTATTCTATCACTGATAGTTATCTTATTCAAAATCAGCATCTGAAATTTGCGCAAGGCCCAGATGATACAGGCGTAATCATTTCATACAATACGGAAGCGCCAGTGGTTGAAGGAAACAACCCAGTTGTCTTGCCAGGGGCGCTTGTTATTAACCCGATTACTTGGACCAGAGAAGAAACCTTGGCGACCGCAGAACAGAACTTAGGGTCCATTGTGCTAAAGCCAACGGGAGAAATTGCTGCTTATAACGTTAGAAATTATGCTGATGCTCGTATCGACAAACAAAAAGGAGTATTGGTTTGTAGCACTGCCGATGTGGAAAAGTTATCCCCGGGGAATAAAGTTTTTGGCAAAGGCGTATTTCATAGCTTTGATTATCCATTTTACTACAATAACATTCGGCAAAATGCCGCCAACAGAGTTGACAAGTATTTTCTCAGCCATAAAGAAATTTCCCACTGAAATATAAGTGGTGATGTGACTTTGCGGGATGGCTACGCCCCTTGGATTCAGGGGTGTAGCCATCTTTTTTTGATTAGACGCAGGCGGGGATCGTGTTGCTGGACAGTGGCGTAAACATATATTTCCTACGTGATGTTAGTCACAGCATTACAAGCAATACTATCGCTATAATATAGCTAAGGTAGTAGCCGCTTAGGAGGGGTAAAAATGGATATTAAGAATATACTAAGACAACATGATGAGGTTTTTGGCTTGATCAAGCAAGTTCGTACTTATCAAAATCAAGAGCAGGTGAAAGAGCATGCCTTTGAAATTTCTAAAGCACTGGCTCAATTAGCGGGAATTTTAAAAGTTCATTTGTCTTCGGAGGATAAGTTTGTTTATCCAGTACTTGTTAAGCACCAAGATGCTGTAATCAGAACAACTGCGGAAGCCTTCGCTCAAGAAATGGGTGAATTGTTCAAAGTATTTGATGTGTATAAGACCAAATATATGGGGGCGAGTAAGATTGCTGAAAACGCTGCCGCCTTCTTAGATGAGACTAAGACGGTTTTTCTTGCTCTGGAAACGAGGATAAATAAGGAAAATATGTCTTTATACCCTCTTGTAAAGTAATTTTGTTAAAGAATTTGATGGATGAAGATGGATATTGGTTTGAGTTGAATTTGAAAAAATAGTATTTTGAAGAAGACGAGTTGATAATAGGTTTGCTGGCTGGCATAAAGAAAGCCGACTAGGATGGAAAGCATCTTGGGCGGCTTTTTTGCCATGTTTAAGGAGTCTTATTAAATTAGAATCGATTACTGCTTAGGAATAGTCACTAGGACATTGTTGTAAAATATGTTATTTTATAAGTGAACGAAAATTCATAGTACAAGGTTGGCTGCGATGAAGATGAATATACAAGAAGCAGTGTCTGTGGTTGGACTATTCCAGAAGGTTTCTCCTAAGGCCCTTGTTGCGCTGGCGGCCTGCGGTAAGTTGCGCCAGTTTGTTAAAGGGGAGCATTTGTTTTTTGATAAAGATCAGGTGGAGACCATCTATGTTGTGGTCAGCGGCTTAGTATCGCTTTACAAAACGAATGCACAAGGGGAGAAAAAAGTTATTTTTATTTTGGACCAGGGGAAATTGATTAATGAGGTGGTTTTGCAAGGGACGACGGCGTCCGTCAATTGCGAAGTCTTTGAAACGGCGCAAGTTCTATGCTTTAATAAATATGATTTTTTGGATATTATGGAACATGATTTTGCCTTAACGAAGGGAGTCTTAGATTCGCTGTCCATAAAAGTGAGGCGGACGTATCGGCAACTGAAGAACACCTCTACCGCATTGCGCGGGGATAAGCGCGTTGTCGCTAAACTTTGGAAGCTGTCGAAAGACTTTGGCGTCGCTGGACCTGGGGGAACCACTATAACTTTCAATTTAAGTATTACGTATCTGGCAGATCTTCTGGGGTTAAAGAGAGAGACCGTTTCAAGGCAATTAAAGGCTTTAGCCCAGCAGGGGTTAATTCGTATCGAAAACGGACGAATAACGATATTGGATTGTGACAAATTGTGTGAGTTTTTTAAAGCGCCATGAGAACAATCACAAAAATCTGTGCTCAGGTGAAGTCTGGCAGCAGCCCACAGATGGTATAATGGTGCTACGGGCGGCATATGTTTCAAGAACGTGTTGATTGAAGAGATGAGAATGGAGAAAAGAGGCAAACTATGATTTCCAAATTATCTGTTTTAGTGGTAGATGATTCACCTTTTGCGCGTACCCTGTTATTGAGGGCCCTTGTGGATATCGGCTTTAGGGAGGCTCAAGTTTTCCAAGCCCCAAATGGTGAAGAAGTATTGCAAATAATGAAGGAAAGAGCTTTTTCTTTGGTTATTTTAGATATTGTAATGACAGGAATTGATGGGGTCTCTGTGCTGCGAGAAATAAAGAAAAGTCATCCGCAAGCAAAGGTCATTATGTGCAGCAGCAGTAACTCAGAAGAAATAATTAAAGAGAGTGTTTTGTTGGGGAGCGATGCGTTTATTGTGAAGCCCTATCAAAACGAAACGCTGAAGCGAGTCGTGAATCGAATTATGAATTTGAATATTGAAGATATGAATACCGAATCATTAGTTGCGAAATGTCATGTTTGCAGCCAGAAGATGATTGAAGTGAATTCTAGTGATTTAGTAAGCTTTTATTGTCCTCAAAATTGTATGAAACTGGGTCCTTGGTCCAATGTATTAGTAAACCAAGCGGATTTAGACAATGAATATGAAAAAGCAAAGAAAATTTAAGCAAACATTGCTTTTGCTTTCTTAATACTTGCCGAGCTTCTATGCAAATAGGAGCTTTTTTTATTGTGGTATACGTTGTTCTTTGATATGCATTTTCGCCGTTGGCACAATAAGGTTATTTAACAGTTGGGAAATAAATAGTAATTTTCTATATATGGATTTTTTCTTGAGAATTCATGGAGTAGCCGTCGCGAAAGGATACATGATTAGGATCGACGCTAGTATCCTTACTTTCGACTTGTTTAAGCTGTTTCACAGCGCCGTAGGATGTCGTTAGGGAGAGGCCCTTGCTGTTGCCAGATAGAATCCACAGGGTTTTATAGCCTTTAGGCTGGATCTGCAGAGCTTTTTCACCTTGGCCGTCCGTAAAATAGATGAGCAAGTTGATGTTGTGACGATTGGCATAGTCAAAGACTGGGGTAAAGCGCGTAGCACCACGGATTTTCAGACGTTCTTTAAGGTCTTTGGCTGTTTTTACGGGGGATATGCGGCGAATTTCATCATCACATTCGATCACGGTGATTTCATGCTTGTAGTTTTTGACAATGCCAAAGACTTCTTGCATGGCCTGCTGAAATTCTTCGTCGCTAATACTGCCGCTCATATCAAGGGCTACGGCGATTTTAGCCTTATAACCTCTCAGTTCACCCCGCAAGTCCAAGCGGTCTGGTTGTCTGCGGTTGCGGCGGGCTGTCGTTTTTTGTCTCGCACTAGCTACTGTTCCCAAGACCTGCTTGAGGTACAAGTTCCAGGGAAGTTCGCTTTTATGGGCGGCGAGAGCCTCTAGCATACTGAGGATATAAGCAGGGGGCGTGCCTTTTTGGGCCTGAAGCGCCAGCTTTTCGGTAATTTCCAGAAAAGTTTTCGCGTCAGTCTCGCTGGATTCTTGCCAGAGATCGTGGGTTCGCTCAATTTCGTACTTTGTTTCTACAGCCTCGTCAATGCGGCTGTCATCAAGGGCGCCGTCATCATCGGTAGCGAGCAAATTAATAGCCGCCTGGATTTTCCCGGCGTAATATTCAAAGGTTTCAAAGGGGAGAAGCTGCAACTGATAATAAGAATTGGCCCAGGCTAGTGTTGTCGCGTAAGGCGGCAGATAATCAAGATACGTATTGACGACAATATCCATGGCCATATTTGTGGCAAGTGTCCCGTAGTGACTTTTGAGGTTTCTAGCTCGTAACAAATGAAGTGACAGCACATGAAGAATTTCGTGTTTGATCGTGCTTTCCATTTGCTTTTTGGTGAGAGTTAGAAAAATGACGGGATTAAAGTACAAAACATAGTGAGGCGCTTTGAAATTGACGCCAGTGGGGCTAGACATGTCAAAACGGAGCTCGCGCTCCATTTGAAACAAAAAATAACCATAGAAATTATCCTGAGCGGCCATGAGGCCGAGATTGACTTGATCGACCAGCTGAAAAAAGTTTTCCTTAAAGGTGGCCGGAATCGGAACTTTACGGGAAGCATCCTGTTTGCTGGAACGGAGAAATTCGGTAATGATTGTTTTGGCCTCGTCATAGAGGAGTTGCCGCTTTTGGGCAAAGGGAGTTTTTTCAGCAGGGGGTATTGAAAGGGCGTTTATTAAATCAGTATGGCTAGCATGGAGATTCATTGCTATCACCTGCTTGAGCGGTAGGTCGCAAAATAGGCTTCGACGAAAGCATCGTCAGCGAGGGCTGCTGCATAGGTTTGTTCATAATTTTGTTTCATATCCTTCATGAGCCCGATCATTAAGTCGGCAGGGCAAGCCTGTAAAAAATCAATCAGGCGGCTGACTAGCAGGGAGGTTTCGTTCGAGTTCTGGTTTATCTGGGTTTCCAGGTGCTTGAGGATGTTTTTCGCTGCGAGGTAGAGTCTGGTATGACTTTCTGCTTTGATCCGCTGGCGAGCTGCGTCAGATAAAGCTGTGCCAGAAAAAATGTCTTCATAGGTAAGGAGCGGCTCATAGTTTGATTCAACAAAGCTGACAAATTCTTCGGCAATGAGTCGGCCTACATTACCGCGAATCACATTCAGGAGGACGGAACGGGAAATCGAAGCGGCGTTTTCCTGGTAGATCTTATAAATACTAGAGATTCGTTCATAGCTTCTAGGGGTGGCCCGTAGGTCTGACTCGTTAGTTTTATGCAGGTATTCAGGGAAAGTAGCAATAAATTCAATGACTTTTGTTTCAAGCCCGGCTTCTGCCGCCCAGTCGAGCCACTGGTGGTAATCGGGCTCCATATAGAGCCATACAAAGCGATTTTCCTGGGCGGCGTCCATGTCAACAACTTGGTAGTCATACTCGGCGCCGTATTTGCCGGAGGGATTCATGGCTGCCAGAATTTTTACAGTTGGCGGCAGAGTAAAGCCGTTAATTTCGCGGTTTAAAATCAAATTCATCAATTCCTGCTGCACGGCATGTTCACAGCGATTGATTTCATCAATGAATAAAAGGACGGTTTCGCCCTGCGCGGCTGCTTTTTCTAACTCTTTTAATTTATGATGGACGGCATAGACGGTTGTATTGTCTTTCACCGTAGGCAGGCCGCCGATTTCGCCTTCTTTTAAGAGGTTGGCGTCAATGGTGATGAGATTCCAGCTTTTTTTGCGGGCTAGTTCTTTAGCTAAATCGGTCTTGCCAATGCCGCTTTCACCGACAATGAGAGGTACGGTTTCGGTTGCAAGCACTAAATCAGCGCTTGTTAAGGTATCGATAAAATTCACAGGAGTTCCTCCTAAAGTAACTTGAGTTTTTCATCTACTGCAATTCGCTTTGCTGTTCGACTGCCATACTGGTCAAGCAGCCGGAGTCTGTCGATTGCCATAATAGGGCTTTGCTTGTCAATGGTGCTGTACGTTAAAAAATCTCTTACGTATTTTTCGGCAACCGTTTCTTTGGCAAGCTCTATTTGCAAGACTTGCTGCAATTCGTCTACAGAGATTTCCTTCATAACGAGTTTAATAACGAGAAAATTGATGGCGAGAAATTCTAGAATTTTGGCTTTCGTAAGATCATTAATCCATTGAAGGGCCCTTTCATTTTGAAGGATCGCAAGTCGTTCCGCTTGGGCCGAAGGAGCTTTGATATAGCGCAGCGCTTCGTAGCTATGCTGGATGGCCGCTAACTGGACTGGTTCACTTGGCTCTTTGATAAATTTGAGGGCATCGTAATTCTTGCTTACCGCCAGCCGTTGTAAGGATTCACTGGGGTTTTTTACATACTTAATCGCCCAGCCGGATTGGTTGAGAGCCTGCTTAATAGCTAGTTCTGAAGGGCTTTTCAGATATTCTAAGTTTGTCCAACTAGCCATAATCGCTTTTTGCATCATTTCCTCGGTAGGATTTTCAATATATTCGATAGCGCGGCTATTGTTTGCGAAAGCGGCTTGCTTCATTGTTTTCGTTGGATTTTTAATATGTTTTAACATGAGGCCGTTTTTGTTGACGGCAAGCAGCTTCATCTCATCTGTTGGATTCGAAATCGAAGTGATGGCATGGGGATTTTGACGGATTAATTCCATAAAAGTTGTATTTTCCATAGGCTATTTTCCTTTAGTTTATATGTTTGTTGTTATAATTATTACTTACGATTTTCTATTAAAGCTAAATCAAATTTATTATAGCACTTTCAACTAACAGGGTCTATTCTATAACCCAAAGACGATTTTACTGCATTTGAAGAGGAGAGTGCATTCAAGCGGCAAGAAAAGCGGGAGACATCTACCAACCAAGGTAGATGTCTCCCGTAAGATCGATGAATATGCTAATTATATACGTTGAGAGAAGAGGCCGTGATTCGAGCAATAAAAGAAAAGCTGACCGTGGCCTAGTTTGTGGAAACGTAAAGAAAGATTCCATTCTGGGTATTGCTTCATTACGAAAGCTTTATCGCCGGTAATATAGGCGACAAAAGAGATATAATGTTCTTTTTGCATTGCGTGTGGAGAGGTTATATAAAGCTCATCTTCAACCGGCTCAACAGTAAGAGCATGTTCTGAGGTTACTGGTGTAGCAAGTAATTCGGTTAATTTTTTACTGCAGCACGATATAGTGGCATCGCCTGTTGCGGTAATTAAATTATGACATTGAGGGCAAACATAGAATTTCAGTTTTTTCATATTTCCACCGACCATTTCATTTTGCGTTAAATTGCCTGTTAATAGTTCATCGATGTTGGCGTCAAGAATTTTTGCCAATTCAGACAAGAGAGAGATGTCAGGGCAGCCAAGTCCTCTTTCCCATTTGCTGATCGTTTTATCACTGATATTCATAAGATCGGCCAGTTGTTTTTGCGTCATAGCTTTTTCTTTGCGGAGCTTGTAAATCATAGCGCCAATTTTTTCACAATCCATTTGCATCACCTCACAAAGGTAGTGTAGATGATATTTGGGACATGATCAATCGACGAATCGTAGAGTTTTACATGAACGAGGTGAAGTGAGGCCGGCGCAAGCGAAACATGATTAGAATAGGGAAAGAGTGAAGGGCGGCGCTACGACAGAAAAAACTGCAAGAACAGTAAAACGCCTTTAGAGAAACATTCTCTAAAGGCGTTTGTTCAGACTCTTTAAAACCGCTTTAACAGTGCTTGGCTTTGAGTTATCTGCTCTTTTAAAACATCTTCTACGTCTGTGATGATTTTATGCGTAGTAGGATTTTTCAACCAGTACAATACGCTAGTTCCTTCGCTTTTGGAGTCAACAATTCCTTGCTTTTTCAGTACATTTAAATGTTGAGACAAGTTTGACTGCTCTATGTTGAGCTTAGCTGCAATATCTTTCACATACTGTTCTTTTTCGACTAAAATTTTAATTATTTTGATTCGGCTAGGATGAGACATTGCTTTAAGATAATTTGCTGTCATATTAGCTATGGCTTTTTCCATGAAATATCCCTCCTTGTCATAGTCATTGCTTAGTTATGGAGACTATGTAAAATAGTGAAACCTATTATCACTATTATTTTATTATTAGTATCGAATGAAATCAATTTAAAAGTGCGTTAACTTACGAAAATGTTATACCCTTCTAGTGAGGCCATTGTGCTAGGATGTAATTTTTTTATACCGTTCTAGATTAATTGATGAGTATTTTAGAAAAATGTTCAATTGGCGCTTGTAGTTTGTGGTATTTTTATTTTAGAGTATAAATAGGGCAGGAAATAAAAGGAAAGACAGGGAATGCTTCTGTATGCTGTAAGTGGCAGACGGAGGAAAAGGAGATGATAAATATGAGTATTGACTTATTAGAAATTCAGAAAGTATTGCAAAATTATGGCGTGTTGATTAATTTTTCTGGACGCTTTACGCAGGCAATTATTGAAGAGCTTGGAGATGCAGTGAAAAAATATTTAGAAGATGATTCTATGTCGCAAGGTGATACATACAATGTGTTTTCAGTGTTTATTGAACAAACGCAAAATATCAGGAACTATTCGATTCGTAAAGAGTCTACGGCAATAGGGGAACGGATCGCAAATTCTGGCATTATTACGATTGGACGTTCCGAAGACGGCTATTTTGTAGCATCGGGAAATTTGATAGATAACCAAGATGTTGCGGCGTTAACTGCTAAATTTGAGGAACTTGCTGATTTGGATAAAACAGCCTTAAAGAAGCGGTATAAGGAAGAAATGAGAAAACCAATTTTGTCAGATTCTGACGGTGCGGGGCTGGGTATTATAGATATGGCTAGGCGTGCTAAAAAACCGGTGAAATATACTTTTGCACATCTTGATGAAGAGGTGTCCTTTTTTACCTTAGAGGTTTACGTTTGAGGGGGTGTTAGGATGGAAGTTTTATATATTGAGCAGACAAAATCAACCCCTAGGGTGGAGTTTGATGCGCAAAGCGGCAAGTTGTCTATTGAAGGGCAATCCTATCCGGAAAATGCATTCCGTTTTTATGAGCCGATTTTTAAGTGGCTAGAAGACTATCTAAATGCTACGGATACGGAGCTTGTCTTAGATATTTATTTTCATATGCCGTATATCAATACGAGCAGTGCAAAATGTATTATGATGTTGTTGGACATTCTTGAAAATGCATATCAAGAAGGGAAAAAAGTTAAGATTCGCTGGTATTATGATAAAGAAAATGAGGAAGCCTTAGAGTGTGCAGAAGAATTTAAGGAAGACTTAGAACTGCCGTTTGAAATTAGTCTTGTTGGAGGCGTGTAAAAACAGATGAACAAACAAGAGCCGCGACAAAAAGCCGGGAATTTTGGATTTATTTATAATCAAAATACGATTAATGTAGTTGTCCTTGCTTGTGTGGTCATTATGACATCGGTCGTTCTTACGGGAACTATCAGTTATTTTGTTACACGTGATGCGGCTTTGGAAAAACTTAAAACCAAAGATATGGTGAATATTATTGACGCCATCGATTCTAAAATCGTCGGCAGAATTGAAAGAGCTAAAGAAACTTCACTGCTTTTGGCTCGCGACCCAGCGGTTACAGCATGGATTTTGAGCGGCGAAACAGATGAAATACGCGGCCAGATTGCCAAAGCTCGCCTTGAAGAAATTTATCGTAATTATGATTATGCCAATGCATTTATTGTGAGCGCAGTAACAAATCAGTATTGGGCGGAAGGCGCCCGGATGATCCAGGTTATGTCGCCAACCGATCCGATGGCAAGTTGGTTTTTTTCAAGTTTAAAATTACATAAAGAGGTACTTCTTAATATTGATTATAATAGTGCGCGGCAAAATACTTTTATTTTTGTGAATGCCTTGGTGGGGGAGGTTAATAAGCCGATCGGGGTAGCTGGCGTGGGTTTGAGTATTAAGGAGTTTGCGGCTGAGTTTCAGCGTTATAAATACAGCCAGAACAGCGTGATTTGGCTGGTGGATGAAAAAGGGAAAATACATTTAGCCGATGAGTTAGCTCAAAACGGGATGTATTTAAATGATTATATGCCTCCCGAAGTGGCGGCGGCGATTATCGATGATAAAGAAGCGACGGTGAAAAAAGCGCGGACTATTGATTATGAAGATACGCAGGGGAGAGTCTTTGATATAGCCTATCAAAAGATGCAGGGTACTGATTGGAAATTAGTAGTACGAGTGCCGCGTGAAGAGAGCTTGGCCGTTTTGAATAGTATAAAGTGGAATACGATGGTTGCAAGTTTAATCACCTTAGCGCTTTCTATCTTCGTTTTTTATTTTGTTTCTCGAAAAATCGCTAACCCCTTAAAACAGGCTTTGCTGCTTAATCAAGAAATGGAACGCTTGGTGTTGACTCGGACAAGCGAGTTATCATTGCAAAATGAAAGGATTATGGATAGCATAAGCTATGCGAAACGTTTGCAAGAGGCGATACTTCCCGCGAGTTCTGAACTAGACGCAATTTTTAAAGCGCATTTTGTAATTTGGAAGCCGCGAGATGTTGTCGGCGGCGATTTTTATTGGAGTAGGCGAGTCAGTTCCCATAAAAGCCTTATTGCACTTTGTGATTGTACAGGTCATGGTGTGCCAGGGGCGTTTATGACGATGGCAGTAAACACGTTACTGAATCACATAGTGGCGCAGGGAGTGCATAACCCCTCTGAAGTATTGGCTAAGTTGAATCGCGAATTCAAAGCTACCTTACATCGGCAACAACAAGCAGATATTACAGATGACGGCTTGGATATAGGTATTTGCCTAATTGAAGGAAGGCGCATTACTTTTGCCGGGGCGAAGATTGTTTTATATAAGCTGCGGGATGGCCAGATATGCGCTGTAAAAGGAGATCGAAAAAGCATTGGTTATCGACGTGCCAAAGAGGACCTGCAATTTACAACACACGAGATCATGGTGCAAGAGGGAGATCGTTTTTACTTGGCTACTGATGGCTATACGGATCAGAACGGTGAGAAAAACGAATATCCATTTGGTCGTAAAAGGTTGATAGCAAGCCTCGAAGCGTGCGCAGCTATGCCGCTGGAGGAACAAGAGCAATGGTTGACGCAGTGTTTGGAGGAATATCAGGGGAGGGAGCCGCAGCGTGACGATATTACGTTGCTTGGCTTTTCCTTGCAGTAAGGAGGGGCAAGCTTGGGGAGGGACATAAATGAGGAACTTTTTGAGGGCGAACGCAAGATTGTTGATAAAGCGGAAAGTACGATGCATGCTTCCGAAAACGAGAATAATCCGTTGCTGGGACCGTATAAAGCCCTTCTAGGGGATTATAAAAAATTACTGAGACAGTCGCAAAAGGTATATTATATTAGCGATAGCCAAGGATATCTGGTAAAAAAACATCAATCGGAGCTCCAAAATTTGCTTGACAATGCGAATCAAGGCTTCTTGTCTTTCGGAAAAGACTTACTGGTGAATCGACAATATAGTGCAGAATGCGTACGAATTTTTGGCAGAGAGATTGCAGGGGAGTCGATTGTAGATTTATTAACTCAAGGAGAAAAAGAACGAAAAAATAGTTTGGCCGAGTGCTTAAAAGAGGTTTTTGGCAGCGTCTCAGGAAATCGTGAAAAAATAGGGGAAATTCCTTCGCGTTTTCCTATCGGACCGCTTGAGGTGCAGGTAGAATGTAAAATTGTTGATGCACCGGAAAGTGAAACAGATTCTTTTTTAGTTATGATGATTTTGACGGATATTTCTGCACAAGTAGAAGCGGAAGCTAAAATTGAATTTTTGAGTTATCATGATGCGTTGACAGGGCTATATAATCGTGCGCATGTGGACTTTGCGTTGGAGGAGATTTCTCGACAAAATAAGTCACCGCTTAGTATTGTTATAGCAGATATGAATGGATTAAAGTTAGTGAATGACGTGTTTGGACATCTGCATGGAGACGCTATGTTGTGCAGGTTGTCGGAAGTCTTACAGCAAGTTGCCCGTCAAGGAGATGTTCTTATTCGTTGGGGCGGTGATGAATTTTTGCTCTTACTGCCGTGTGCCAATGAACAGGAATGCTTTGCGATGTGTGAGGAGATACGCATCAGGTGTAAACAAATCGCAGGGGAAGCAGTGCCTTTAAGTATTGCTATGGGAACCGCGACACAGACGCAGTCTAACTTAATTTTTAACGACCTGTTTGCGTTAGCTGAGAGTCGAATGTATAAAGATAAGCTCCAGAAAAGTAAAGAGTTTCGTCATGCCGTTTTACAAGTGTTTCAAACGTCCTTAAACGATGCTTGCCTTGAAAAAAAAGAGCATTTGCAGCGAGTGGGGGAAATGGCCATTGCTTTTGCCAAGCATTTGGAATCTGACTTTACCGCTGAGTCAAAGAAGTCGTTGCAAAGATTAGCGGAACTTCATGATATTGGAAAAGTGGCGATTGCAGCGGAGCTATTAGGGAAAGAGAGCGCTTTGACCGAAGAAGAGCGGGAAATAGTGCAAAAACATAGTGAAATTGGGTATCGGTTGGCGCAAGCCATTGGAGAGATAGAAGTTGCAGAGCTAATTCTTGCGGTTCGTGAGCATTGGGATGGAAGCGGCTATCCTTATCGGCTCAAAAGGGAAGAAATTCCTTTTTATGCAAGGCTATTTACAATTGTAGACGCGTATGACGTGATGACTCATGACCAGCCTTATAGGAAAGCTTTATCACCGGAAAAGGCGCAAGCGGAAATCCATGCATGCCAAGGACGACAGTTTGATCCTGTTTTGGCGGAACAATTTTGCGCTTTTTTGACGGTTACCGGCAGGATATTGAAAGTGGAAGCCTAATTAAAGAACCTGGCTGCTACCTTTAAGGGGGCAGACAGGTTCTTTTTAGTGGTTTTTCCGTAGCCGCCATTCGCCCATATCTTCGTCTGCGATACGAGGATGAATGCCAATAGTAATGTATCAACATCAAAAGATAAGGGGAAAAAGGTAAGTATTTTGCTAGTTAGCAGGAGCTTTTGGTTATGTGCAGGAATAACTAGAATTATATAAGAAATTCAAGTAGAGGAGCTGTGTCGTGAAACAGTTGGCCAAAGTCATCAGTAGCTTTATTTGCTTTTTACTGGTATTGTCCCCTGTGGCGTTGTGCCAAATGCAGGTCGGCAGCGAACCCGCGCAGGCAGCGGCAGTGGCACGCGGCGCCATTTGGAAAGAAATCACCTCTGGTCATGCTGGAAGCGCTACCGTAGCGATCACGGACAGTGGCAGGACTGTGTATGCCGAAGGCTTTGGCATGGCAGACAGAGAGCAAAGCATTCCTGTTGAGCGCGACACTTTGTTTAATATAGGTTCCGTTAGCAAGGTCTACTGCGCGATGGCTGTTATGCTGCTTGTCGACGAGGGCAAGGTTGAGCTGGATCAGCCTGTGACCGCCTATTTGCCGGGATTTACGATGGAGGATATGCGCTACAAGGATATCACCGTCAGAATGCTTTTGAATCATTCCTCCGGTTTACCGGGCACAAATTATGTTAATTCTTACGGCTTTGCTTATAACGACAATTTTTATCAGGAAACGCTGGGAATTTTGGCGCAGTCTCAGTTAAAGCATAAGCCTGGTGAAATGGCTGTATATTGTAATGACGGCTTTACTCTTGCCGAGATGATTGTGGCCAAGCTGTCTGGCCGGTCTTATCGGGAATTTTTGGAGGAGCGGATTTTTAAACCATTGGCGCTCCGGAAAACCGATTTGGCTGTAGGCCAAAGGGATACAAGAGGGTTGACGGTAGCCCGGTATTATAATGGCGAAGGAGTGTCAGAACCGCTGGAAGTATTGTCTTTTTGGGCATCCGGCGGGCTTTCGACAAGCGCTGAAGAACTGTGCCGTTTTGTGGATGCTTTTTCTGCTGAAGGGACTCAACTTTTATCACAAAGCTCTTTAGGAGAAATGCAAAAAAAGCAGCCAGCCCAGTTTTGGGGGAAACTTCGTCATCCTCAGATGAGTTTTGGTTTGGGTTGGGATATGGCAGAAATTCCAGACTATGAAAACAAAGGCATCCATGTATTGGGGAAAAGCGGTGGAACGGGGCATTATACGTCTATGGTGTATACGGTGCCGGATAAAAGAATTTCCGTTGCCGTGATTACTACTGGGAATAGCTCCGCGATGGAAATAGCGCGGAAGATCCTTGATGCGTATTTGGTGGAAAAGGGCTTGATGAAGGAAGAGGTTGCAAAAGTAAAGGTTCCGGTGAAAGCGCAGGCGCTGCCCGATACGTATCAAGAATATGCCGGCTTCTATGTTGGCTCGGAGGGAGTTCTGTATAAGGTTGATTTAGACATTCCTAAAGGGAAGCTAATTGCGTATAGTCTGGAGAATGGCGGAAAAAAAGAGATACTAGCGGCTGCGTATGGCAATTCTTATTTCCATACAGCAGATGACAGTGCGTACTACTTCGCGACCGTCGATGGCAGCCGCTATTTTATTTCTTGCGGCCGCGTGGACGCTGTACTCTGGCAAAAAATCGAACCGCTCAAGGCCAGTGAGCGAGCAGTGCTTGCGGTGGAAGTAGACGGGCAACAGTGGCTGCGGCGAAATGTTAAAGCCTATGAAGGGCCGTTGTATGCTTCTACCCATGTTGTAACCTCGCGGCAGATCGAAAAATTGCCGGGATATGTGGACTTTATGGGGCTAAAGCTGGTGCGCTCGCCCTTATATGCGGGCTTGCCCGGCGAGGCGGTTCGCGATGCTACGGAACTCAAGTTAAACGAGAGCCGGAAGGCTGAGCTATGGTTGTCCGGCGGCTTGTATAGGAACGCGAAAGAAGCTGCGAAGGCGCAAGTAGGGAAGAATAAGATTGTTCTCGGCGCGCAAGGTTACAATGA
This sequence comes from uncultured Anaeromusa sp., assembly GCF_963668665.1. NCBI lineage: Bacteria > Bacillati > Bacillota > Negativicutes > Selenomonadales > Sporomusaceae > Anaeromusa > uncultured Anaeromusa sp. The sequence goes on from NZ_OY764902.1 coordinate 286,220, forward strand.
ATGGCTGGCGTTGCCGCAAGCTGCGGTGCTTCATTTTGCAAAGCCGTCTCAAGGCAGGATTATTGTGTTTTCGCCTTCCGGCAGTATTCTTTATGACAGCATCGTAAAGCAAGGAGACATATTTGCTCCTGCAGGAAGCTTTGCGGAGCTGCTGGGCGAACCGGGAGACGTATTTGAGCTTGGCGTATCCTTAGTGGAACAGTAAAGCGGGAAGAAGAAAGACCGTTAACGCATATCTCTTTAGAGCGTTAACGGTCTTTCTGTAAATCCGTAGCGACGTGCGTGTTGTTTGTTACTTGCTTGGAGCAGTTTGAAGCGTTAATTTGAAGGCATCTCCGACGGCGCCGGCGATTTCGACAAAGCTGCCGGAGGGGGCAAAAACATCGCCTGTATCTACGGCGCTGTCGAAAAGTACAGCGTTGTCCGGGGCGAAGACGATCATACGGCCTTGCGTTGATTTTTCGCAGCGCAGGATGCTGTCAGCCACGATTTTAAACCACTGATTATAGCCGTGTGTATTCAGGACATGGGTTGTCGTTTCAGGAGAAAGCAGGTCCGCCAGATCAGCGGGCATAAAGAGGGAGCCGCCGCTTCGCGCCCAAAATTGATTGTCTTTTTGAATTAAGTGGATTTCGGTCAAATCGCGTGACGTTTGAACGGCCATGCCGGCAAAGGACGGAGAAATGACCTTTTTTATACCGCAAAAATCAATGTAGCCGGGCAGGTCCGGTAATATATGCGATTCTGTGATATGATCCGGCACAGAGGAAGTTCCTTCAAACGCTTTTACATTCCTGCGAAGCCACTTTTTCCCTTCAATGGGGATTTCCAGTTGTTGCGGCGTTTCGCAGGAAGCGAGTTTCTCCAGGTAGATGCCGTCTCCTTTAAAGGCATCTACATATAGTACAAGATAGCTGGTTTTGTCGATTTCTTCGAAATAGAGTTTCCTTTCATCTTTGTAAAAAAAACCATTGTTGTATACCGCGGATAGTGTTGGAGCTTTGGCGTTGTTATACAGCGTCATGACGCCGTTAGGCGCATCCAAGGAGACTTGAAATACTTCATTTCCATTCGCGTAGAACCCTTCAAAGCGCTTAAGGTCGAACGGAATCGGTTGGGCTTTTACTGGCGGTGTTACGGGCTTTGCGGGCAGCTTCAGCAAGGCGTTAGATGCAAGATAGGCTTGCAGTACTTTGTCTGCAATAGGCAAAGCTCCGCCTGCTCTGCCGGTAGAAACGACAGCCACCGATATGCGCAGGTCCGGGGCCGTGAAGACTTGCGCCGTATAGGTGCTGCTGTTGCCGCCTTTGCCTAAGACCTTAATTCCATTTGCTTTATAAGGTTCATACGTAGTGACATCCCAGCCGAGCCCCCAAGGTATGTCTGGACCGCGCAGCTTACCGCGGAACGAAGGGGGCTGTTCTTTCTTGATTTCCTCTAAGGAGGCCGCGGTGAGAATTTGCGGCCCTTTGCCGGAAAACGTATCGACAAAATGGCATAAATCTTCCGCTGAAGAGGATAAACCGCCTGCCCCTAACAAAGATAAAACTTCAAGCGGTTCACTGAAAGCTTTTCCCGGAGGATAAAATTTGGCTATGTTTCCTCCAAGGGCCGGCTGCCTTTGGCCTACGCCTGCACCGGTATTATGCAAGGCCAATGGTTGAAAAAGGCGCTCCTGCAGGAATTCGAGATAGGACTGTCCAGAGACGCGGGCAACGATCATTTCTGCTAAGGTAAAACCATCGTTACAGTAGATAGACCTTTCTCCTGGGCGGTGTTTTAACTGTGAGCTGGCCAAGGCGTCCAAAGTGTCTTTATAGACATCCTGGTTGAAGGCAAAGCCAAAGTTGTTTTCTCCGGTTGTGCCGGGCAAACCGGAGGAGTGATTGAGAAGCATTCTAACGGTGATATCCTTATAGCGTTCGTCGACCATGGAAAAATCAGGCAGGTACTTGCTTGCCGGCGCGTCAAGGGCTACTTTTCCCTCGTCAACCAAGACCATAATGGTGGTTGCGACATAAATTTTACTGACGGAACCAATATCAAAGATGGTTTTTTTATTGACAGGTATGCTTTTTTCACGGTCAGCCATGCCAAAGCCTTCAGAATATACGACTTTTCCTTTATCCATAATCGCAATAGCGGCGCTGCCGATGGCTCCGGTGTTGAGGTCCTTCCAAATTTCTGTACGGGCAGTGGTGATTGCTTGGGTGGTAATGGTTCCGCTTGCAGATGCTGCCTGCACAAATAGGAGCAGCAGACATGCTAAGGAACAAAGTAGTCTAAGTACGCGCATCTTTTTTGGCCTCCCTTTTTATACGGTTTTAGTGGAAATTTGGTACTTGCTTCCAATTCTTATAAAGTTCCCTAGGGGGATAATAGTTCCTCTTTTTGAACGGAAAATTTCTTTTTGGTTCGAAACCATTCCTTTCATTTATGGTAAGTATATTTTGATATTGACGCAGGAATTTCAGGAAAGAAAAAAGAATTAAACAATAATTACAATCGACTTATCACAGATACATGGAGCTACCTTATTGTTCTAGCGCATATAAGCTGTAACTGATTAAAGGGAGTAGCTTGGCCATTGTAGATGATACGTAGTAAACAAGAACTTGCCGGCAAGCTATTAAAGGCAAGTTCTTCTTTTTTTATAGTGACCGATAATCCAAATAGCGACGGCATAGTGGAGAGGATACGTATGAAAAAAGTAGGGCATACACATCAGCGTGATGGCGTTTTTAGCATTAAAAGCATACGGGTGCGGCTGCTTCTTATTATGTTGGCGCTTATGTGCGGTTCGTTAAGTTTGCTAACGGGCCTGAGTTACTATTTTTCTGACAAAGCATTATCGAAAAGCGTTAATGAAACAGCGGCTGCAATTAGTCTGGATTATTCACAACGCTCCAGCGCTTTTGTGAACGAACTAGTAGTTTTTGTGCAAGATATAGCGGTAAATCCGCATATTGTGAACCCTCAGAACCGGCAGGAAATTGTAGATGTGCTGGCTTTGAGCTTGCAGCGCAACAACAAGTTTACGGGTATTAACTACGGGGATCTTGCGGGAAACGTGATTCGCGCGCAAGGAGACACCGCCTATTTAGGTGATCGTGATTATTATCTAAAGGCAATCAAAACGAAAGAGCTTACTATTTCCGAGCCTTTAGTATCCAAAGGCTCAGGGCGCTTGTCTCTTGCTATTGCAGCCCCGGTGCTGGTAAATGGCGAGGTAAAGGCGGTTATTCAAGCGACAATGCCCCTTGATAGTCTCAATGAGCTGGTTGGTGCTATTCGTTTTATGGACAGCGGTTATGGCTTTATTGCCGATCAGTCTGGAGTTATTATTGCGCATGCAGTACATTCAGAAATCAATGGCAAGGTGCGTATTGGCAAGTCGCCAGCAGAAGCGTCCTTGGCAGTGGAGGTTCCTGAAGCAGACGAGCGGCTGGCAGATTTGTTTACAAAGGCGATTGCTGGAGAAGGGCCAGTGCAAGGAGTGTATACGTTAAGGAATCGACCCATCTTTACGGTACTGACGCCAGTGGAGCTTCCCGGAGGAGCCCGCTGGCTTTTGGGAGTTTCAGCGCCGGAAAGCGAAGTAATCGCCGAGGTTGTAACTCTTAATACCATTTTATTGCTGGCGGCATTAGGTTGTGTCGTTTCAGGAGCATTTGTAATTATTCTCATCAGCAGGCGTTTTGCAAGGCCGGAAGAAAAATATTTTAAAGCCTTTCGTTATGTTGATGATGCAGTGGGAATTGTAAGTTTTGCTTCAGGAACTTTTATTGAGGTTAATGATGCGTTTTTTGAACTATTGGGCTATGAACGAGATGAAATTTTGGCAAGACCCGTGGAATCATTAGGCTTGTGGGTGGAAGAGCAAAATTCGCAGGTCCAATGGCTGCTTAAAAATGAGCGTTCTGTAAGCAAGGTAGAGACCTTCTGGCGTGGACGAAACGGTGAAATTCGGATTGGCCTTTTTTCCGCGGATGTATTTGAAATGGGCAAAGAACGCTATTATGTATTTGTTTGGCATGATATTACAGAGCAAAAAAAAGCGGAAGAGAGTTTGAAAAAAGCATATGAAGAGCTGGAACAGAAAGTAGAAGAGAGAACACAAGAGCTTTTTGCCGCTAACGAAGAACTTACTGCTGCCAACGAAGAGATGCTGGCGATGAATGACGAATTAGATATGGCGAATCGGCGCTTGCAAGAAGAAAATAATATACGCTGTCAAACCGAAGACAAGCTGCTATTGCGCGAACGGCAGTATCGAGCGGCTACTGGTTTCTTGACTCGTCCTGTTGAAAATGTTGAAGTGCTTATGGAAAAAATGCTGGCTAATGCATTGCAGTTGGTGCAGGCGACAGGCGGCTTTGTAGGTATTTATAATGACGCAGGAACATCAGTCAAGCTTCATCATGGAATCGGTATGCCCCAAGAGGCTGTTAAGGCGCCTCTTACGGCTGACGATGGACCGCTTAAGAAAATGCACGATACAGGGGAGCCTTTATTTATCAAAGATTCCTGGTGGAATATGGTTTTTCAAAAAGAAGATTTGCGAAATTCCAGTGTTATCTTGATTCCGCTGCAACAGGGGCGGGAAGTTAAAGGCGTTTTGGCGGCGAGCTGGATTGGCGAGGAGCGACCCTTAGAAGCAGAGACTGCAGAAGTGTTGCGGCAGTTCGCAGATTTGGCGGTGTTGGCTTTAGAACGAGCCGAGGCGCAGGATAAAATTAGCCATATGGCGTTTTTCGATTTACTAACCGGCTTGCCCAATCGGGTAAATTTAAATTTGTATCTTGAAAAGGAGTTTGCAAAAGTTAGAACAGGAGCAGCAGCAGGCGTTTTGTTTTTTATTGACATGGATGATTTGAAAACCATAAATGATACCTTTGGTCATTCGGCGGGAGATAAGGTGATTATGCAGGCAGGGGAAACCCTGCGGCGCAGGATGAAAGAGGAGCTCTTTGTTGCACGCATCAGCGGCGATGAGTTTGTTGTTGTCGATCCTAGAAAAGGAGCAGCCCAGCAGGCGGAAGCGTTGGCGGATCAAATGATTAAAGAGCTCTGCCAGGAATACGATTTAGGAGAAGCTAAGATTCAAATGTCCGCTAGTATCGGCATTGTTGAATATCCCCAGCATGGCCTAGTGCCTGAAGTTATTTTGCAAAAAGCGGACGTTGCCATGTATGCGGCTAAAGAAACCGGTCGCAATTGCTGGCATGTTTTTGAAGCGGCCCTATTGGAAAAGACTTCGGAAGATACGATGTTGATTAATGCTATGCGTTTTGCTTTAGAGAGAGAAGAGATGTTTTTGCAATATCAGCCGCAATGGACGGTGGACGGAGCGAAAATTATTGGCGTAGAAGCGTTGCTGCGATGGGAAAGCAGAGAACATGGCCGTATCTCGCCAGCGAGATTTATTCCCTTAGCCGAAAGGAGCCGCTTGATTTTGCAAATTGGTCAATGGGTGCTTCGGCAAGCTTGTCGATTTGCTGCTCGTTTGGCGCATGAGGGACGGTGTGATGTACGTGTAGCCGTAAATATATCACCGAGGCAGATTAAAGATGAAAATTTTGTTTCTTATGTTTTGAATACGATCAAAGAAGAAGGGGTTCAGCCTTGGCAAATTGAATTGGAAGTAACGGAAAGCGTATTTATTGACCATACGGATGAAAGTATTTCTAAGTTGAAACAATTAAAAGAACAAGGAATTCATTTATCAGTAGATGATTTTGGAACTGGATTTTCTTCCTTGTCGTATTTGCGCAAACTGCCGGTGAATTGTTTGAAAATCGATAAATCTTTTGTTGATGAAATTGCTAGTGATGATATGCAGTTCCAGTTTGTAAATTCGATTATTAATATGGGGCATACGCTGGGCGTCAGTATTGTAGCAGAAGGAGTTGAAACCAAAGAACAATTGGCAGAGCTAGATAAGTGCAACTGTGATTATATACAAGGATTTCTTCTTAGCAAACCGTTGGTGGAAGAAGAAGCAATGGCTGTAGTGCTTAAAGGATTTTCAACCCTTTAAAATAATATTGATTATCATTATCGACCATGCTATTATTGAGAAGCATGGTTATGAAAAATATCTCTGACATTTGCAGAGAATAAGGAGTGGATTTTATGTGTACTTCATGTACTGAATCTAAAAAAGTGTTTTCTGTTCAAATCGCGACGGCGGAGTCGGTTAGCAATAACATGGATTTGTATAAAGAAATAGCTTGCCGCTTATTTCGTGAAAAAGTGATATCTCATATTAATGTTGGAAATAATCGAACCTATGTTGAAAATTCTCAGAATGTTTTTGCGTTTGACCTTCATTTGACGAATGTTCATGATATCGGAAAAGTAACGTTGGAAAACATTGAGAGTGCTTTAGACGGAGTTCTGCTGTCGTTTAAAGGTTATGAAGAGTTGAAAGTAGCACTTTCTTAGGAAAACGAAAACCAACAAAAAAGAAATAAGAAGGACCGTATCACGAAGATGCGGTCCTTCTTATTTTGACGCTTAGAGAAGGCTTGAGGCAGAAAATACTTACTTGAAGGAAAGGACATGAATACTTCGTTGAAAACAGAGAAGCAACCCAGTATAATTTAAAGGTGTTCATACTTGGCAAATTTTGTGAAGTACTAGATTAAATAGATAGGCGGCTAAAACATGAAAATTTCTAAGCAAGATGCGTTGATATGGTTTGACTTTTTCTCCCAATTACCGGAGCAAGAGGGAATCAGTACGAAACATGAGGAAATTATTTATGCGACCTTTGCGCAAATTGAAGCAGCAGTGGACCAAAGAAATGAAACCTTGATGTCGGAAATTAAAAATTTAAAGACCTTGGAAAATAGAACTTTTTTTGTCGGTAAGGAAAGTAAATTTCCCCAAGGCTGCCGTTCTTGTTTGCTGGGGACGGGGTTGAGCGCCATTCGCAAAACGAATAAATGTAACTTGGAATGTAAATTCTGCTATAATTATGGCGAATTAGATGCAATCCATCCGGTGGGCGAAGGCATGTGGGAGATTGGAGGCACAAAATTCTACGAAAAGGATCTTGACTTGCTTCTATCGGTTTACGAAAAACCTACTGGTATTTCTTACGTTTACTTAGAGCCTTTTATGGAAATTGAAAAGTATTATTCCATTATCAAGAAGTTTAAGGCTGCGGGCATTCACCAGCATTTATATACCAATGGCACTCTGGCTACGGAAGAGACCTTGAAAGCCTTGGGAGAGGCGGGGCTTGATGAGATCCGTTTTAACTTAGGCGCCTCAAACTGTGCGGACAAAGTAATTGAAAATATTGGCTTAGCAAAAAAATACATCAAAAACGTAGGCATTGAAACGCCGATGACGCCGGAATTCTATGCAGCGTTTTTCAAAAAGAAGCAGGCGATTTTTGCGACACACCTTGACTTTATCAATTGTGCGGAACTGCATTTAAATGAGAACAATATCAACAATTATTACGGCGAAAACATGTATATTTGCAGACAGGGGTACGTATCTCCCATTTGGAGCCGGGAACTGACCCTGAAATTTATGAAGATTGCCGACGAGGAAAACTGGGACTTGGCGGTTCATGACTGCTCAAACTACACAAAATTTGCACGCAGCTTAAATTTGAGCAGCAAAGCGGGCATGTGGTTTGGCGCCAGCAATTACGCTTGCGAATTTTCATCTCTTCCGTACGAATTGTTTATGCCCATATTAAACGATGATGACTTTGAATTTTTGCAAGAAGAAGAGCTGCCTGACGGTTATAAACCAAAGCTTCTAGAACTTTAAGGAATAACGTGCAGCGGCATTTCTTACAGTAGTCATGCATCAACTTGCTTGGAGGATATTCGTTCTGCAGCGAGTTGTATGCATGTCTTTTTTGTTGCGGTGGTTAGTGCTGTGATACAAATCACGGTACAAGGCGGAAATACCAGTTACGATGTAATAGAGAAGAATTTTAAAACCGCTACAGGCAAGGACTTGGCTAAAAGAAGAGTTTTGCAGTAACTAAGCAAGGGAGAAGATATACAATGAAAATTGCTATTCTTGTGCGCGAAGAAACTATGGAGCGCTGTACCGTAGGGGGCTGTCTAAAGGCTTTTTTTCAAAAAGAGGACGCTTTTGAACGGTATCGGGATATGGAAAACGTGGAATTACTGTCGTTGACGCATAACGGCGGAGACTTGGCTAAAAAAATTGAAACACTGCGAAAAAAAGAAGTGGATGTCATTCACCTTTCTTCCTGTATGAGAAAGAAAGATCCTAATTATAAAGCGGTGGCCGAGGCGCTGTCGGAACATTTTGCCGTTGTAGGCTATACGCATGGTCAAGAAGATGCCAATACGATTTGTGCGGCAAGAAAGTCTGGAGAACAGTAGGCAAGTAGCAAGAGAATACGAAAAACCAGAGCCGGCGGAGCGCAACAGGAGCGTTTTAGCCGGCTTTAGATTTTAGCAGATGCTATGTCTTAGAGCCCCTCGCCGTAACCCTCTGCGTACCCTCTGTTTACTCTGTTACTCTTTGTTCGTTCCCTAGCGGTTTTTCTTATTTATCCTTGTTATCTCCTGTTGCACATGCTAAAATGAAAGTGAATTCACATTCACAATAGATTGATCCAATTTTATTTAAGATATGGGGGCGCCGGTATGAAAAAAAGACTAAAGGTGTTACTGCTTTTGCTGCTCGTAGGTCTAATGGCTGCAGGTGTATATTCTTTGTACTTTAAGAAACAGAGCGATCCCAATAGTATTAAGGTTTCCGGCAATATTGAAACTACCACAGTCGGAGTTGGCTTTAAAATAGCCGGGCATGTGGCGCAGCGCTTTGTGGACGAAGGCGAAAAAGTGCCAAAGGGGCAGCCTATTGCTGCTTTGGAGCAGGCCGATTTGGAATTGGATGTGGCTAACGCTAAGGCCCAGCTTCTTGCGGCGCAAGCGATGCTGCTGCAATTGAACAACGGCTCGCGAGTGCAAGATGTTACAGCGGCGCAGGCCGCCTTGCGCAGTGCCGAGGCGGACAAAGAAAACGCGGCCACGGATTATCAACGCATGCGGCAGCTGTATTCTCAAGGAGCCATAGCCGAACAGCAGTTGGACCGGAGCCGCACTGTTTATGCAACGGCAAACGCCCGCAGCGATCAAGCGGCGCAGCAGCTTAGTCTGCTTGTCGAAGGTCCCCGGCAGGAAGAAATTGCGTTGGCCGCAGCCAAGGTGGAGCAAAGCAAACAGGTGTTAAACTTAGCGCAGACTCGTCTTGGCTATTCGCAGATTATTGCGCCTATCGACGGTTTTGTTTTATCTAAAAATATTGAAGCCGGCGAATATGTGTCTCCGGGTACGGCGGTAGTCACTCTTGGCGAATTAGGTCAGGTTTGGCTTAAAGCCTATATTTCCGAAACCGACTTGGGCAAGGTAAAGCTTGGGCAGCCGGTCACCGTGACCACCGATACGTATCCAGGAAAAAAATATCAGGGCCAGATTCAATTTGTTGCCTCGGAAGCGGAATTTACACCGAAAAATATCCAGACCGCCGAAGAGCGGGTTAAGCTGGTGTATCGCATTAAGATTTCCATTGCCAATGAAGCCTATGAACTAAAACCAGGGATGCCGGCGGATGCGCAAATTCTCTTGAATGGAGAATAGATGATGGATGCAATTAAGATGCACGAGGTGACGCAAAAATTTGGCGCAGTCACCGCTGTGGAGCAGTTGACTCTTGCTGTGCAGGAAGGCGAGATTTTTGGTTTGTTAGGGCCTGACGGAGCGGGTAAGACGACCATCATGAGGCTTTTGGCGGGCCTTTTGACGCCAAGCGCAGGAGAAGCCTGGGTGTGTGGTTTTCATACTCTAAGCGATGTCGAAGCGCTCCGCAACCATATTAGCTATATGCCGCAGCGCTTTGGCTTGTATCTTGATTTGACGGTACAAGAGAATATTGACTTTTACGCAGATTTATATAATGTTCCCCAAACCATTCGCAAAGAAAAAATACCGGAACTGCTGGCGTTTAGCAATATGACTGCTTTTCGCGACAGGCAGGCGCGGAATTTATCCGGCGGCATGAAGCAAAAACTGGCTCTTGCCTGCGCCCTTGTGCATACGCCGAAGGTGCTGTTTTTGGATGAGCCGACAAACGGCGTAGATCCGATGTCGCGGCGAGATTTTTGGCGTATTTTAGGTAAGCTGTTGGAAGAAAAGGTGACGATTTTTGTTTCTACTTCGTATCTTGACGAAGCGGAACGCTGTGATCGCGTCGGTCTCTTGTATAAGGGACGGTTGATTTTGGCAGGCAGGCCGGCGGAAATCAAAGCTAAAATGAATGGCGTTTTGTTGGAAATACGCTGTAGTGCGCCTAGAACCGTATTACCGCTGCTCAAAGCGGTTATGCAGCCTCGTTCCGCCGGTTTGTTCGGCAATAAGATTCATTTAGTTGCCATGGGTGAAGCCGCACAGGTCGAGGCGGACCTTAAGGAGAAATTGCGCGAGCTAGACATTCAAGGGGAAGTGGCAGTGATAACGCCTTCCCTGGAGGACGTGTTTATTTCGATGCTTACGACGGGAGAAAGTGGTGACTGAGGTGGAAGACAGCCGCAATGACTCGGAATATGCTGTAATTGTTGAAGACCTGGCAAAGCGTTACGGCAGCTTTACGGCTGTCAACAATGTATCCTTTCGGGTGAAAAGGGGAGAAATCTTTGGTTTTCTTGGGCCCAATGGCGCAGGAAAGTCGACTACCATCCGCATGCTGTGCGGTATTATCTTGCCTACGTCCGGCAAGGCCCAGGTAATCGGTTTGGATGTATTCCGCCAGGCGGAGGAAATTAAAGCCAATATCGGTTATATGTCACAAAAATTTTCGCTTTATGAAGACCTCACAGTGGAAGAAAATATTGATTTTTATAGCGGCATCTACGAAATTCCGGCGGCACGAAAGCAAGAACGTAAGGCATGGGTGCTTAAAATGGCCGAGCTGGAGGAGCAGCGCAACAGCTTTACTTCTAACTTGGCCGGCGGCTGGAGGCAGCGGCTGGCGTTAGGGTGTTCACTGCTGCATGAGCCGCAAGTACTGTTTTTGGATGAACCGACATCAGGGGTGGACCCCATTTCACGGCGCAACTTTTGGGATTTAATTTATCATCTCGCAGGCGAGGGAGTTACTGTTTTTGTCACCACGCATTATATGGATGAAGCCGAATATTGTGACCGCCTGGCTATGATTTATCGAGGCGAGCTGGTGGCCATAGGCACGCCGGATGAGTTGAAAAATAAGCATATTGCTGCGCAAAGTATCAATTTGGAATGTATGGACTCCAAATTAATTAGACCATCCCTGGAAGACGTGTTTGTGTCTATCATTGAAGCGCAGGATCAGAAAGTAACGTGAGCAAGGAGGGGCGGGTTGTGAGTATTCATCGCATAGCGGCTATTATTCGCAAGGAATTTATTCATATTCTCCGCGACTCCCGCAGTTTGAGCATGGCTATTGCCATGCCGGTGCTGTTGATTTTTCTTTTTGGCTCTTCCTTAAGTCTTGATGTAGATCGCGTGCCGCTCGTGGTCTGGGATCAAAGCCAAACCACCGACAGCCGTGAATTAATCGGCCGTTTCACATCTTCGCAGTATTTTAGCTTGGCCGCCACAGCCTCTTCGTATGCGGACATTGAGGCGGCCATTGACCGACGGGAGGCTATCCTGGCGCTTGTCGTTCCCTATGACTTCGGCCGTAAACTGGAAAGCGCACAGCAGGCGGAGGCGCAGCTTCTCGTCGACGGCAGCGACGCCAATACAGCTACCATTGCGATCGGCTATGCCCAAGGTGTAACAAATGGCTACAACAGCGCTTTGCTGTTGAAAGCCTCGCAAAAAAAAGGCGGCAAAGCCGTGGCTATGCCGCTGGAGGGGAAGCTGCGCGTTTGGTTTAACCAGAATATGCAGGCGAAAAACTACATTGTTCCCGGGCTTATCGCCGTAATCATGATGGTGATTGCGTCCTTGCTGACTTCTCTGACCATTGCCCGTGAATGGGAAAACGGAACCATGGAGCAGTTGATTACAACCCCGCTCAAGCCGTTGGAACTGATTATTGGCAAGCTGACGCCATATTTTGTGATTGGCATGCTGGATGTGGCGCTGGTGGTGCTGATGGGACGATTCTTGTTTGATGTGCCGCTGCGGGGGAATGGGGCCCTTGTCTTTGGAATGGCGGCTTTGTTTTTGCCGGGCGCTCTGGCTATGGGGATGTTGATCAGCATTGTAACGAGATCACAGCTTTTGGCTAGTCAGCTGGCGATGGTGCTGACCTTTTTGCCCTCATTCCTGCTGTCCGGCTTTATGTACGCTATTGCGAATATGCCGGAGCCCATTCAAGTACTTACCCACCTGATACCTTCACGCTACTTTGTCACTATTTTAAAGAACGTCTATTTAAAAGGGGCGGGGCTGGAAATCATTTGGGCGGAAGCGGTATTCCTTTTCTTCTTTGGGGTGATTATGGTTTTTGTTGCCAACAAGAAACTCAAAAAGAGACTGGTGTGAGCTATGGCTTTTGAACGTTTGCGGCAAATGATAAAAAAAGAATTTATTCAGGTTCTTCGCAATCCCAAAATGAGAGCGATTGTATTAGTCATGCCTGTCGTACAAAGTCTTATTTTCGGCTACGCTGTGACGACCGATGTAAATCGAGTAACTACGGCTATTTTTGACCAGGCGCAAACGCCGGAAAGCCGGGGATTGACGGATCGCTTTAGCCGTTCGGGATATTTTGCTGTGAACGCAGTGTTGCAAAGCGACCGAGAGGTAGACGAAGTAATTGGTTTGGGGAAAAGTACGGTAGTGCTGCGCATCCCAACTTCGTTCAGCCGCGATCTGGCCAGCGGCGCTACGGCGAACGTGCAAATCATAGTGGATGGCGTGGATTCCAATACCGCCGGCGTAGTGTTGAATTATGCCGGGACTATTCTGCAAAATGAGAATGTTGAGCTGCTGAAAAAACGCGCAGGTCTTCCTGGCTGGGAGCCAGCGGGAGTGCAGCTGCAAACGCGGCCGTGGTTTAACGAGAATCTAACAAGCCGCAATTTTTATGTTCCGGGAGTTATTGCGGCTATTGTCATGTTGGTCTCACTTTTGTTGACCAGTATGTCCATTGTGCGGGAAAAAGAAATGGGCACGATGGAACAAATTGTCGTGACGCCGATTAAGCCGTTAGAGTTCATTTTAGGCAAGACCATGCCGTCTATTGTTCTGGGCTTTGTGAATATGATTTTTGTCACGTTGATCAGTGTCTTTTGGTTTGATATTCCTGTGCGCGGCAGTGTACCGCTCTTGTTTGTAGCCAATGGCTTGTATTTGATGACAACCGTCGGTATTGGTCTCTTGATTTCTACTATTTCCGATACGCAGCAGCAGGCCATGATGTCGAGCTTCTTTTTCTACCTGCCGGCGATTCTGTTGTCCGGCTTTATGTTCCCCATTGCCAATATGCCGGAAGTAGTGCAATGGTGTACCTATGCCAACCCGTTGCGTTATTTTTTAATCATTATTCGCGGTATTTTTCTAAAGGGTGTGGGGCTGTCGATCTTGTGGCCTCAATTACTGGCGTTGTTTTTATTGGGGATGGCGCTCTTGACATTGGCGGTCAAAAAATTTCGCAAGAATTTGGCGTAAGGGAGAGAAAAATAAATGCGCAGCAGAAAAACGACGGAAATACGCCGTGAGGAAATCTTGCGAGCGGCGCTGTTTATTGTGGAACAGCAGGGCTTAGATAATTTGAATACCAATGCGATTGCCGCGGTGATTCAATTGGTGCCGTCTGCCATTTACCGGCATTTTAAAAATAAAGAAGAAATTATTGCGGCTCTTATTGACTTTATTGGTGAGCGTCTGCAGCAAAATTTGCAGCAAGCGACAACTCAGGAAGGGACGGCGCTGGAACGTTTAAAAAGTCTCTTTGAACTTCATGTGAAATTGCTGCAAGAAGAGCCGGCGATTCCACGTATTCTTTATTTCTTAATTAGCAGTGAGCGCAATCAGGAATTGAAAAAAAAGATGCTCGCTGAAATTGACGCCTATGTATATGAAACGAAAAAACTGCTGCTCCAAGGGAAGAAAGCCGGCGAAATCAATCCTGCGGTGGATGTTGCGGCAGCGGCCATGATGTTTTTAGGCATGATCCAGCCGCTAGTCATTCTCAGCCAAGAGAATAAGGACGTATTAGATGAATACCCGCAAAAACTGTGGCAGTGTTATCAACGCGCGATTGCTTTCTAGAAAGAGCGAAAAGCCAAGCTGAGGAAAAAGAGTAACTATATTGAAACAAATATGGTTTTTTAGCAGGGGATTCATGCCCAGCGGCGAATAAAAATAATAAGCAATACTTCTACGAAAGAAGTGTAATACACATGAATGTGTAACAGCCAGTGTTGTTTCCTTCCGCTTGTGGCAGGAAACTGATTGGCTGTTGTTTTTTTACTTTCTTAGCTTAGAGGCTTTTGCGAAGGGAAGGGTAATGTTATGTGTAAATCCTGCGGTTGCTTTTCGCTGGGTACAAGCCAGCTGAAGCTGCTGATTAAAGACTTGGATGCGCAGCAGGCGCAAGAAGTGGAGACGTTCTTGGGCGGAATTCCCGGGATAAAACACGTTCATATTCACGCAGACAATGGCAAAGCGACAATACATTACGTAACAAAGCAGTTGTCTCAAGATACGATCATTCAGTTACTCAAGGACTATCATCCCCAAAAAGCAAAAACGTTTCTTGGAAAATGGTGGTAAAAAACTGGGCGGAATGGAATCGCCTACTATAAAAGAAAAGCACTAAAAAGAGGAGCGATGGATTATGAATTTCCCTAAACGTAAGTTGGCTATTGTCGGGGTAGGACATGTTGGTTCGGCGGTGTTGAATTGCGCCTTGGCGTTTAATTTGGCGGCGGATATTGCTTTGATTGATATTCTTGAAGAAAAGGCAATGGGAGAGGCGTTAGACGCCAGCCACGGCACGCCGTATACCTTTAGCCCCAGCGCCTACGTGCACGCAGGGGGCTACGAAGAATGCAAGGATGCGGATGTGATTATTGTTGCCGCCGGTCCAAGTATTCTTCCGGGCGCTAATTTGGATCGCCTGCTGTTGGCGGAGAGCAATGTAAAAACCATTCATGACGTGATGAACTCCATTACGAAGTACACAAAAGACGCCATTATCATTATGATTACAAATCCTTTAGATATTACTACGTATTGCGCGCAAAATCTCTTTGGCTATCCTAAACATAAGATTTTAGGGACCGGGACAACCTTGGAGACCGCGCGGCTGCGCAGGATTTTGGGCAATAAATACAACGTCGATCCCAAGAACGTACATGGTTATATTCTCGGCGAGCATGGAAACTCCGCCTTCCCGGCTTGGAGCCTGGTGAGCGTGGCTGGTATTGCAGCTGACAAGCTAGATTCGTATTTCCAGCCGGAAGAACCCTTGGATTATGAAAAAACGGGTGCAGCGGTGGTCAATGTCGCCTATGACGTACTGAACTACAAGGGCTGCACCAACTCTGGCATTGCCATGGTAGCCTGTCGAATTGCCAGAGCGGTATTTTATAATGAAAACAGCATTTTCCCGGTATCAACGACCTTAAGCGGAGAATATGGCTTGGCCGGCATTGCCTTGAGTCTGCCTTGCGTCGTGAATTCCGAGGGGGTTCGGCAGCGTTTGGAAGTGCCGTTGAACGAAACGGAAATTGGCAAGCTGAAAGCTAGCTTTGAAAACTTGGGACAAGTGTTAAAATCGGTGGGCGTTAAAAAATAAGAATCAAAATTAAGGAGGCGGAACTAATGACTATGGCAGTAGAACAAGTAAGCTTTCCCCAGAATGTTTTTCGCGGACGCGGGGCGTTGCCGCAGATTGGCGCATATTGCAAAGAACTAGGTGGGCCGGTCTTTGTTTTGGGCGGCAAAACAGCGCTTGGGAAAACCCAGGCCATCTTGGAAGCCAGCTTGCAGGAAGCAGGGGTCAAAATTGCGGCGGTGGAATGGTATGGCGGCGAATGTACACAGGACAACATTGACCGTTTGGCGGCTGGCGTGCGCCAGCATGGCGCGAAGGTTATTATTGCCGTGGGCGGCGGCAAGGCGCTCGATACCGGCAAGCTGACCGGTGATGCTTGCGGCGTTCCGGTAGTAACGGTGCCGACCATTGCGGCTACCTGTGCGGCGGCTACGCCGGTAGCGGTGCTGTACGACAATGACGGTATCTTTATCCGCATCGTATCCTTTCCTAATTGTCCGGTAGGCATGATCATTGACACCGATATTTTGCTGGCAGCGCCAGCAGAGTATTTGTCTGCAGGCTTAGGAGATACCCTGGCCAAATGGTACGAATACCGCGCCGCGATTCAGTGCGTGGAGCAGAATAGTTTAAGTCTGGCTGCCTTGGCTCAGGGCCGGTTGTGTTATGACTTGGTGGCTCGTTTCGGCGGCGAAGCCCAAAATGCGGCAGCGACCAAAGAATATGCTGCAGCGCTGGAAGCTACGGCGGATGCTATTATTCTTTATGCGGGGATGGCCTCGATTTATGGCGGAGAAAAGCTGCGTTCGGCAGCGGCTCATGCTTTATACAACGCCTTTACGATTATTCCGGAAGCCCATGAAATGGGGCATGGCCGGACCGTGGGCTATGGAAATCTTTGCTTATTGGCGTTGGAAGGCCGGGCGGACGAAGAACTTCTGGAAGCCGTTGAAATTGCTAAAGCTTGCGGCGTGCCCGTGACTAGCCAGCAAATTGCTAAAACCACAGCGGCTCAACTGGAAGCTGTTGCAGCCAAAGCGGTATCGCTGCCGGATATGAAAAACATGCCGTTGACAGTAACGACGGAAAAAATGCTCCAGGCGATTGCGCGCGTAGACGCATTAAGCTCATAACGCAAAATTCATTACAGGAGTCAGGCAGAGTGATCTGCCTGATTCTTGCTTTTGGGCGTTAATCCATTGCGGAGAAAGAAAATAACTGCCTAGGCAGGGAATTTGTTAAAAACGAAGAATAGATATACACAAGAAAGCTTTCACGAAGAAAGCGTAATACACACGAATGTGTAACAGCTGCAAATTCGTCTGCGAGCCGCAGGCGTAGTTGGGCTGTTGTTTTTTATGCAAAGAGAAGAAAGGTTGTTGTGGAAGATGAAGAAAAAGACAGCTCTCTATCTTATGCTGTGCGGCATGGTAATGGCAGCATTACTGTTGACAGGGTGCGGCGGGAAAAAAGAAGCGAAGACCCCGGCGGATGCGATTGTCTTGGGGGTTGAGAATGAGTCTGCCAAGGTAAATCCGCTCTTTACAGACGAGCATGATGATGCGGTAATGCTGATCTTTACCGGCTTGACTAGATATAATGAAAAGAACGAACTGACGCCGGATTTAGCGGAATCCTGGCAGATAAGCGCCGATCAAAAGGAATACATATTCAAGCTGCGGCAAAACGTAAAATGGCATGACGGCCAGCCGTTTACAGCGGAAGACGTTAAATTTACGATTGATACGGCGTTAGACAAAAAAAGCAATTCGACCATTCGCGAACGTTTTGAAGAAATTCAAGAGGTAAGCGTACTGGATCCCTATACGGTCAAGATTGTTTTAAAGACGCCTTTTCCTTTGCTGGACGCTATGACGACCGGCATGATTCCGAAACATGCCTTAGCGGGAAAAGACGTGAATCAAGACGCCTTTAACGCCCAGCCGATTGGCACCGGACCTTTCCGTCTGAGCCAATGGCAAAAAGGACAAGCGATGACGCTGGAAGCCAATAAGGATTTTTATCGGGGCGCTCCGAAAGTGGCGAAAGTGATCTTGAAGTTCCTGCCGGATCAGAACGTCCGGGCCTTGCAGTTGGAAACCGGAGAAATTGATGTAGCTCTTGTCGATCCGGCTCAAGTGGAGCGGGTGCAAAAAGTGCAGAGCCTCCAGGTGGAACGAGTAGTAACGGCGGATTATCGCTGCTTGATGTATAATCGCCAATTTCCCTTATGGAATGATGCGCGTGTACGCCAGGCGTTGAATTTTGCCGTAGACCGGGAGGCGCTGGTAAAAGGCGTGATGCTTGGCTGGGGCAAAGCGGCTTATGGACCGCTGCAGCTCAATTGGGCCAATAACAGTGCCGTAGAAACATACGCCTATAATCCGGCGAAGGCGAAAGAACTGCTGGCGGCGGCAGGCTATACGCCGGGCGCGGACGGGATGCTGCAAAAAGACGGGAAGAAGCTGACCTTTAAAATTACTACCTTTGCCCATGACCCGGTGCGGGTTTCCTTAGCGAACGCCTTGTCTACGCAGTTTAAACAAATTGGCGTAGACGCTGTGCCGGATCCGCGAGAAAAGGGGTCCTTTAAAATCGCAGACATGGAAACATTTTTGTTGGGCTGGGGCAGTCCCTTTGATCCGGATCAAGATACGTACCGGATCTTCCATGGCAGCGACCCCAGCGGCCAAAACTATGAACACTATAAAAACGCTAAGGTAGATGCGGCTTTGACAGCGGCGCGGCAAACAATGAATCAAGAAGCGCGCAAAGGATTGTACGCTCAGTTCCAGCAAGCGTTGGCAGAGGATCCGCCGTTTAATTTCTTGGTTTACTTGGATGTTGCCGTAGTGCATAATAAAAGCATCGGCGGCTTTAAGGCAAGGACGTTGGGCCATCATGGCGCCGGTTATACTTGGAATGTGGAAGAATGGAGCAAGACTCCCTGATGTTGCTGTTTATTTTGCGGAGGCTGCTGGCTAGTGTGCCGGTGCTGCTGGTTGTCAGCCTCTGCTCCTTTTTCTTTATTCATACGGCTCATGGAGATCCGGCGGTGGCCATGTACGGCAGCCAGTTGGAGCGGATGCGCCCGGCGGACCAGGAGCGCATTCGTGAAAACTTGGGGCTGGATCAACCATTGCCTGTACAGTATGGACGCTGGCTGTCACAGGCTATGCAAGGCGAATTGGGAACTTCATATATTACCGGTCGCCCGGTATCGCAAATGCTGGCGGAGAGACTACCGCGCACCATTGTGTTGAATGTGAGCGCGTTGGCGCTGATGGTCTGCCTGGCGGTTGCTGTGGGCTTGGCTAGCGCCATTCGGCAATATTCGTGGCTTGATTATCTGGCGACGTTTTTTTCGTTTCTCTTTTTTTCCATTCCTAGCTTTTGGCTGGCGTTGTTAGCGATTTTGTTTTTTAGCGTCTATTTAGGCTGGCTGCCATCCGCTGGCATGGCTTCTTTAGGGAATGATGGAGATTGGCTCGACCGGCTGCGGCATTTGCTGCTGCCGGTCGTTGTGCTGGCGTTAAGTCATGTGGGCGCTTATATTCGCTTTGTGCGGTCCAGCATGCTGGAAGTGCTGGGCAAGGAATATATTCGTATGGCCCATGCCAAAGGCTTATCGCCGCGAAGAGTGCATTATCTGCATGCCTTTCGCAATGCCTTGGTGCCTGTTATTACTTATGGCGGGTTATCTTTTTCTTCTCTTGTCGGGGGCGGTTATCTGGTGGAGACGGTATTTGCTTATCCAGGATTGGGACAATTAAGCATTCAAGCCGCCTCCATGCGCGATTATCCGCTGTTGATGGGAACGATATTGCTAACAGGCTGCTTTGTCGTCGCCGGAAACTTGCTGGCGGATATTGCCTGCGCTTGGGTAGATCCCAGACTGACGGTGGAAGGGCTGCGAAAGAAGGTGGGCGGCATTGGGTAACAAGGCTTTTTGGAAACGTCTGGTGCGCCACCGTTTGGGGCAGGGCGGTTTAATCGTCTTGGCGATTATGCTCTTACTGGCTGCTGCGGCGCCGCTTCTGGCGGCGTATAGCCCGATAGACGCCGACTTAGCAGCCGTGCGGCAGCCTCCTAACGGTATGCATCTATTTGGTACGGATGAATTGGGACGTGATATTTTCAGCCGCCTGTTGTATGGAGCGAGGGTGTCCCTGGCGGTGGGCATTGCTTCGGTGGCTCTTGCGACTACCCTAGGGCTTCTGTACGGCGTGGTCAGCGGCTATACAGGGGGCTTGGCGGATAACGCGCTGATGCGCTTGTTGGATGGCTTGCTTTCGGTGCCTACGCTGGTGCTGGTTATTGCCTTGCAGGCGCTGAGCGGTCAAGGCTTTCAAAGTGTTATTGGGGTAATTGCGGCTACCAGTTGGATGCAGACCGCCCGTATTGTGCGGACCGAGTTTTTAGCTGTGAAACAGCAGCCCTTTGTGCAGGCGGCGCTTACATGCGGCGCAAGCGACGGAACGGTGATTTGGCGGCATATCTTGCCGAATTGTTTGCCTTCGGTTGTCGTGTTGGCGACGATGAGCGTGGGCCATGCGATTGTAACGGAAGCGGCTCTCAGCTTTCTGGGCATGGGGATTCCGCCGCACCTTCCTTCATGGGGGAATATGCTGATGGGCGGGCAGCGGAGCATTTTAGCGGGCGCCTGGTGGATTGCTTTTTTCCCGGGCTGCTTTATTGTCTTGACCGTATTAGCCATTAACTTCTTGGGAGATGCGGTGCGAGACGCTCTTGACCCGTTGGGAGGCAAAGGAAATTTCGGAGCAAAAGGAGAGGCGTCATGAAGGAGTCTTGTTTGTCCTTGCGCCATGTGTCGGTTTCTATTGATGGCGCGCCTTTAGTTCGGGATGTGACCTTTGATGTGCCTGCCGGTGAAGTCTTGGGTTTGGTAGGAGAAAGCGGCAGTGGCAAGTCGTTGACGCTGCAGGCGGTGATGGGACTGGCCGGTATGGGGCGCAACAATGTGCAGGTTCAAGGGGAAGCCTGGTTTCAAGGAAAAAACCTATGCGCCTTGAAGCCGGAGGAGCTGCGCGCGCTGCGCGGTGCGGCGATCGGCATGGTCTTCCAAGATCCCCTGGCGTCGCTGAATCCGGTATTGCCTGTAGGCTGGCAAGTAGCGGAGCTTTTTCGGGTGCATCGGAAGCTGTCGCGTCGAGAGGCTGGAGTCGGGGCGAGACAAGCCCTGCTTCGTGCGGGTGTTACAAAGCCGGAAGAGCTGTACTATCGCTTTCCGCACCAATTGTCAGGCGGTCAGCGGCAGAGAGTGCTGATTGCTATGGCTGTGGCGCTGGAGCCTCCTTTGATCATCGCAGATGAGCCGACTACCGCCTTGGATGTGACCTTGCAAGCGCAGATTATCGAAGAATTGCGCCGCTTGCAGCAAGAGGGAGGAAGCTCGGTGCTTTTGGTCTCTCATGATATGGGCGTGATTGCAGAGCTGGCGGATCAGGTGGCGGTCATGCGCGAGGGGCGTGTGGTAGAACAGGGAAGCTGCATGGAAATTTTTGATGCGCCTCAGGAGGCCTATACGCAGCGCTTGTTGGCAGCCAGTCGCTTCGAATTGATAGAGGAGGCGGCGCATGAGTCTGCTTGTAGTTGAAAACGCTTGTTGCCGTTATCGGTTGCATTCGCATTGGCTGGCCGGACACAAAGAAGTAAAGGCCGTAGAAAAGGTATCCTTGCAGATTGCCGAAGGAGAGCGCTTTGCGTTAGCTGGAGAAAGCGGCAGCGGGAAGAGTACGCTGGCGAGAGCGATCTTGTTATTGGAGCCATTGGCATCAGGAAAAATTCTTTTTGATGGTGCGGATATTTCCGCACTAAAGGGGAATGCGCAAAAAAATTATCGCCGCCAAGTGCAGATGGTGTTTCAAGACGCTTATTCTTCCATGAATCCCCGTATGCAAGTAGGCGAAATTCTAGCGGAACCGGTACGCTCTTTTGCTCTAAAAGAAAATGAAGCTCGCGCAAAGAAGCGGATCAGCAGTATGCTGGAATGCTGCGGTTTATCCGCTAAAGTTCTGGCGCGGTATCCGGGAGAACTTTCCGGCGGGGAGTGCCAGCGAGTTGCCTTGGCTAGGGCTCTTTTGCCGCAGCCAAGGCTGGTTGTTTTTGATGAGGCTACGTCGAGTTTGGATGTGACGCTGCAGAATCAGATTCTTGGCTTGCTGCATCAAGTGCGGCAGCAGATGAATTTGACCTATCTTTTCATTACGCATAATCTAGCCATGCTGCCCCACGTCGCGGACCGCGTCGGCATTATGCAAGAAGGCAGGCTGGTAGAAGTCTTACCTGCGCATCAGTTAACGCAAGGAAAACATTCTTATACGCAAAAGCTGCTGGCGGCAGCCCCGGTGACACATCCGAAGGATCGAAGAGCCTTGTCAAAGTAATGGCGTATAGAATTTGCCACGCCGCTTTTATGTATGCTAGAGACGAGGTATAATGAATGTTGTAATCGTAGGAAGAACTAGAATGCAAGATATTGTTGTATGGAGGCGGCGGAAATGGCAAAGTTAACCTTGGAAAAAGCGCAAGGCATTTTAAAGAAACATGTTACGGAAAAACACTTACTATTGCACGCTCAGGCGGTTAGCGCAGCAATGGAAGCAATGGGAGAATATTTTCAAGAGGATGCGGCTCATTGGGCGGCTATCGGCTATTTGCATGATGTTGACTATGAAAAATATCCGGAGGAGCACTGTCAGCATGTGCGGGAGCTTTTAGGCGGCGAAGATGTGGAAGAGGCCGATATCCGTGCTATTCTTTCCCATGGCTATGGTCTTTGCACAGAGGAATGCGAGCCTCTTACAAACTTGGAAAAAAGCTTGTTTACTGTAGATGAACTGACTGGCATTATTATGGCTGCTGCTTTAATGCGCCCTACGGGCATTGAGGATATGGAAGTGAAAAGCCTGAAGAAAAAATTCAAGGATAAAAGCTTTGCCGCTAAATGCAACCGCGAGGTCATTAACCAAGGCTTTGCCCTGTTAAATCTGGAGGCGAATACGGTCATGCAATGCTGTATCGAAGGCATGCGGAAGTACAAAGATCAATTAGGAATTGGCGCCAAATAAGAAGCGCGCAGACGGAAGAAGTTTGCTGGACGACGAAAAACGACTTGACAAAAAGAACAAAACTGCTAGTATTTAAATTAGTAAAGAAAACCGCATAAAGAGGGTTTAGGTGCCCGTGAGGGCTTAATAGGGAAGTCCGGTGTAATACCGGCGCGGTCCCGCCACTGTAATGGGAGAGTTGCTTCAAAAGATACCACTGGAAGAATGGTTCCGGGAAGGTTTGAAGCCGCGATGATCCAGAGCCAGGAGAACTGCCTAACCAACAATCACCGCTATACCTGCGAGCGACAGGAAGGGGATTTCGTGAGACGATTTTACATAGTAAGACTGACCATTCCAGGTCAGTCTTATTTTATTTTATGTAAAATCTACCTGCGAAACACCACCCTTTTGCTGTTGCAAAAGGGTTTTCTTTATGGAATGGAATAAACTGGGGGTGGAATTGGGCGTAATGTCGAGAGAAAGCCGAATTTGTTAAAGGAAGGAACATGCGAAATGGAAACAGAGGAAAAAAATGTTGCGGAAAAAGCATTTCCTGCAGTGCAGTTTACTGAGTTTGAGCCGACAACGTATGAAGCTTGGAAGGAAGAAGCGATCGTTTCGTTGAAAGGCGGCGACTTTCAAAAGAAGCTTTTTACCAAAACCTTTGAAAATATTACCTTAGAGCCGATTTATACGCCAGCGCATATGGAAAAAATACCAGCTTTAGAAGAAACGCCAGGAACTGGGAGCTTTCGGCGGGGAATTCACGCCGCTGGCTATCGCTCGCATCCTTGGCGCATTGCGCAGGAGATTGGTCTGACTTTGCCGGAAGAAGCCAATAGTGCGGCCAAACTGGAGCTGGAAAAAGGGGCGACGGCGTTGCGCTTTGCTTTGAATGGCGCAACTTTGGCCGGGGAAAATCCTTCATGGGTGAAGGAAACGGGCGTTTCGATTACAACCTTGGAAGACATGGAAAAGTTGTTGTCCGGGATGGACGCGGATATTCCCGTATATGTTTACGCAGGAGCCTCGGCGGCGTCTGTGGTATCCCTTTTGGCGGCGGCTATGACGAAAAAAGGGGACTTGATCAAGCATACGGTGGGCTGCGTGGGAGCGGATCCCTTGGGCTACTGGGCGCAGGAAGGGCAGCTTGGCATTTCACTAGACCAGCTATATGACGAAGCGGCTCATTGCGTTGTCTGGGCTGGAAAAAATACTCCGGCTTTACGTACGCTTTTGGTGCGCGGCGGTGTATATCATGAGGGCGGCGCTAATTCGGTGCAGGAGCTGGCTTATGCTTTCAGCACGGCTATCGCATACATGAATGCGTTGCGTCAACGGGGCTTGACGGCCGATCAAATTGCTTCACAGATCATGGTGGAAGTTCATTTAGGCTCTAACTATTTTATGGAAATTGCTAAGCTGCGCGCCGCGAGGATGCTTTGGTCGCAGATTGCTGCAGCCTTTGGCTGCTCGGAGGAAAACCGTAAATTGCATCTATTGGCCAGGACGGCCGCTTTTAATAAAACCGTATATGACCCCTATGTAAATATGCTGCGGACGACGACAGAGGCGTTTTCGGCGGTGGTTGGGGGCATTGAAGCCTTGACTGTAGCGCCCTTTGACGAAGTAATACGGCCCAGCGATACGTTCTCACGACGCATTTCCCGCAATATTCAAATTATGTTGCAGGGAGAATGTCACCTGCTGCAGCCGGTGGACCCTGCAGGGGGCTCCTGGTATGTGGAGACGCTGACGCAACAGTTGGCGGAAGCCGCGTGGAAGCTGATTCAGGAAACCGAAGAAGCAGGCGGCGTAGAAGCCGCTTTAAAAACAGGTAAAATCCAGCAGGATATTAACGCGGTGCTCCAAGAGCGGTTTAAAAAGCTGGATCGACGCGCCGACGTGGCCGTAGGGAACAATATGTACCCAAATCCAGGGGAAGAACTATTGCTGCCGCCAGAGGAAACGCAACAGCCTTTGCGGAGCATTAAAGAAGCGATTTTGACGCAGGAACAAAAAGCGGCGTTGTTGCAAGCGGCGGCGGGGACGGCAGGCGACTTGCCGCCTGCGTTAATGGATGTGTTTTATAGCGGCGCCTCTCTTGGGGAAATACGGGAAGTGTTAAATGACGGCATGCCGGGGGAAACGGATATTGTACCGATAAGCCGTCATCGCTGGACAGAGCAGTTTGAAGAATTGCGGCAGCGCACGGAGCGGTACAAAGCAAAAACCGGTGAAAATTTGAAGGTGTTTCAGGCGAATATGGGGCCGATCCCGCAGCACAAAGCACGGGCTGATTTTAGCCGCGGCTTTTTGGAAGTAGCCGCTTTTGAAGTTTTGAAAAACGACGGTTTCCCCAGCGTGGAGGAAGCGGTAGCTGCGGCCAAAGAATCGGGCGCCGACGTTACTGTAATCTGCTCTACGGATGCGACCTATCCGGAGCTGGTACCGCCGCTGGCGAAGCAGCTTAAGGAAGCCTGCCCCAAGATGTCCGTTCTTTTAGCGGGGGCTGCGCCTCCGGAGTTGGAGCCGGTCTACCGGGAGGCTGGGGTTGATGACTTCGTGCATGTACGTGCCAACTGCCGTAAGATTTTGCAAGCTATACAAGAAGCAAAGGGGATGATCTAATGAGTAAAAAACCTGATTTTTCGCAGCTGTCGTTTCAGCCTCCCCGGTCTTCTGTTGATGACTGGAAGAAGCGCCTGGAGCAAGAAACAGGCCAATCCTTTGAAGACTTTTTTACTAAAACGATGGAACAAATTGATTTGAAACCCTTGTATACACAAGATGTGTACAAGGAGATGACCCATTTACAATATATGGCAGGGGTGCCTCCTTTTTTGCGCGGACCGTATCCGACAATGTATGTAACGCGGCCTTGGACGGTTCGGCAGTACGCGGGCTTTTCTACAGCGGAAGAAAGTAATGCTTTTTATCGCAGAAACTTGGCGGCAGGCCAGAAAGGCTTGTCCATTGCGTTTGATTTGGCGACCCATAGAGGATATGACTCGGATCATCCGCGCGTAGTGGGGGACGTCGGCAAAGCCGGCGTGGCGGTTGATTCCATCTTGGATATGGAAATTCTCTTTTCCGGCATTCCTTTAGACAAAATGTCTGTATCGATGACCATGAATGGCGCGGTGCTGCCGGTTTTGGCTTTTTACATTCTGGCGGCGGAAGAACAGGGCGTCGATAAGTCGGTTCTGTCCGGAACTATTCAGAATGATATTCTGAAAGAGTTTATGGTGCGTAATACGTATATTTATCCGCCCGCTGGGTCGATGCGCATTATCGGGGATATCTTCTCCTATACCTCGCAGTACATGCCTAAATTCAACAGTATCAGTATTTCCGGCTATCATATGCAAGAAGCCGGAGCGACGGCGGATATTGAGCTTGGTTATACGCTGGCGGACGGTTTGGAGTACATTCGTACAGGGATTGCTTCGGGCTTGACAATTGACGCTTTTGCGCCGCGGCTGTCCTTCTTCTGGGCCATGGGGAAAAACTACTTCATGGAAGTGGCAAAAATGCGGGCCGGCCGGATGCTTTGGGCTAAAATCATCAACCAGTTCGAGCCCCAAAAAGCAAAATCCATGGCTCTGCGCACGCATTCGCAGACCTCCGGCTGGAGCTTGACCGAACAGGATCCGTTCAACAATGTGGGGCGTACCTGCATTGAAGCGATGGCGGCGGCGTTAGGACACACGCAATCGCTGCATACGAATGCGCTGGATGAAGCCATTGCTTTGCCGACTGATTTCTCGGCGCGTATTGCCAGAAATACGCAGCTTTATATTCAAGATGAAACTAAGGTTTGCAAGGTCATTGATCCTTGGGGCGGCTCTTATTATGTGGAGGCGCTGACAGATGAGCTGATTCGCCGCGCTTGGGGGCATATTCAAGAAGTAGAAGAGCTTGGCGGCATGGCGAAGGCCATTGAGACCGGACTGCCCAAGATGCGTATTGAAGAAGCTTCGGCTCGGCGTCAGGCGCATATTGATTCGGCAAAAGAAACGATTGTAGGCGTTAACCGCTACCGTTTGGACAAAGAAGATCCGCTGGACATCTTGGAGGTAGATAATACAGCAGTGCGTCAATCACAGATTCAGCGCTTGGAAAAACTGCGCGCCAATCGGGATAATGACAAAGTACAGTCCTGCTTGGAAGCAATTACTAAATCTATGGAGACGGGAGAAGGCAATGTGCTGGGGCTGGCCTTGGAAGCAGCGCGCGCCCGGGCCAGCCTGGGAGAAATTTCCGACGCCGTGGAAAAAGTATGCGGACGGCACAAGGCGATTATCCGTTCCATTTCTGGCGTGTATAGCAGTGAATTCGCCGATGAAGAAGAAATTACGGTTGTACGGAAAATGGCGGACGAATTTGAAGAAAAAGACGGCCGTCGCCCGAGGATCATGATTGCGAAAATGGGCCAGGACGGTCATGATCGCGGCGCTAAAGTAATTGCTACCGCTTTTGCGGACATGGGCTTTGACGTAGATATCGGACCTCTTTTCCAGACACCTGAGGAAACAGCGCAGGATGCGGTGGATAACGATGTTCATGTCGTTGGTATGAGTTCCTTGGCGGCAGGTCATAAAACGCTGCTGCCTCAATTGGTGGAAGAATTGGCTAAACGCGAGCGCGACGATATCATGGTGGTTATCGGCGGCGTTATTCCGGCGCAAGATTATGAGTATTTGCGCGAGCACGGTGCTGCCGCGATTTTTGGACCGGGTACTATTATTCCCGTGGCGGCTCGGAAAATTTTGGAACAGTTGTTGCAACGTCTTGATCAGGAGGCGTAATTATGAGCACCAAGACCTATCGTCCCGACTGGGCGCCGCAAGAAGAGGATGCTCGTTTTGCTTGCCGGGTGATGAGCGGCGTTGACGGAGGTCATGACGGTATGCCGGAGCAGGCTGCTACGGCGGTTCCCGCCGCAGCGACGGCAAAAAGAAAACGCAAGTTAGATGTGGCGGATTACGTAGCAGGCGTATTGCAAGGAGATCGCACGGTATTGTCCCGTGCGATTACGTTGATTGAGAGCAATGCGCCTAGCCATTTTGCGCAGGCCCAAGAGGTGCTGCAGGAGCTTTTGCCTGCTACCGGGCGTTCGCTGCGTTTGGGCATCACCGGCGTGCCGGGAGCGGGGAAGAGCACCTTTATTGAAGCCTTAGGTTCGCGATTGTGTGAAGGCGGCCACAAGGTGGCGGTGTTGGCGGTTGATCCTAGCAGCACCTTGACGAAGGGCAGTATTTTAGGAGATAAAACCAGAATGGAGCAGCTTTCTCGCCAGCCCAATGCTTTTATCCGCCCTTCTCCTTCCTGCGGTACCTTAGGAGGCGTAGCGCGCAAAAGCCGGGAAACGATGCTTTTGTGCGAGGCGGCAGGATTCGACGTTATTTTAGTGGAAACTGTTGGGGTTGGGCAAAGCGAAGTAACAGTACGCTCGATGGTTGACTTTTTCCTGCTGGTCGTTTTGACCGGTGCTGGCGATGAACTGCAAGGCATGAAAAAAGGCGTTATGGAACTGGCGGATGCCATTTTGGTCCATAAAGCCGACGGGGATAACCGGGGTCGGGCGGGCGTGGCCAAGGGAGACTATGACCGGATGCTGCATTACTTGCGCCCGGCTACGGAAGGCTGGGAAACAAAGGCGTATACCGCCTCTTCGCGTACAGGGGCGGGAATCGGAGACATCTGGAGCGTAGTGCTTGATTTTCAGGAGAAAACAAGTAAAAGCGGCGTTTTTTCAAAACGTCGTCAGGAGCAGGCTCTTTCCTGGATGTACGCACTGGTGGAAGAGCATTTACGGGAATTGTTTTTTCAACACCCAAAAGTCAAAGAGCAGCGGGGACCGATGGAGCAATTGGTTCGTCAAGGGACTCTGTCGCCGACTCTGGCGGCGCGGCGCTTGATTGAACGGTATGAGACAGCGGGAAACGACAGTTAAAGAGGGGAGATAGCTCCTCTCTTTTCGTCGTCCAAAACACGGTAAAAGGAGCGATGGTATGCGGCGCAGGTTTAGTATTTGGGGAATGATCGCGGTAAGTATTGTGTTTTGCGTTATGATGGCGGGATGCGGTGCGAAGCAGCAGGCTAACTCAAGCGGGACTTCGTATCGTATTGTAGATAGTCGGGGCGCAACAGTGGAATTGACGAAAAAGCCGCAAAAAATCGTAACCTTATCGGCGGGTACAGATCAAATTCTCTTAGGCATGGTATCAACACAACGGCTGGCGGCGATAAACGCGCTTCTTGATGATCCGGTTAGCTCGAATATTGTTGCTAAAGCTAAGAAAATACCGGTAAAAATACATATTCCTTCGGCGGAGCAGTTGCTCGCGATGCAGCCGGACTTGGTTATTGCGCCGGACTGGATCAGTGAGGAAATTGTTGGCATGCTGAGGGACGCGGGACTCCAAGTGATCGTGTGTAAAGGCGCGAAAAATGCAGAGGATGTGCAGGGAAACATTCGACTGATTGCTAAAGCGATAGGAGAAGAGGAACAAGGGAACCGGCTTTTAGCGGCGATGAACGCAAAATTAGCGGAAATTCAGCAAAAAACAGCAGCCATTCCGTTGGAACAACGAAAAAAGGTAGTGCTGATTTCTTTGATGTCGACCTATGGCGGCAGCGGCTGCATATTTGACGATATGTGCCGCCGAGCCAACGTGATTAACGGCCTTGCCGCAGCAGGCATTCAAAGCGGGCAGAATTTTAATAAAGAGCAGTTGGTGGCGATTAATCCGGATTTGCTTATTTTGCCTGCCTATAACGATCATGGAAACTATGATATTGAGTCGTATCGGCGTGAATTTTTAGAGGATCCGTCGCTGCAGACACTGCGAGCCATTCGGGAGAAAAAACTGTATTTGCCAAGGGAAGGCTATATTTACAACAGCTCTCAAGACATGGTTTTCGGGGTGCAAGAGGTAGCGTACGCTGCCTATGGAGATGAATTTGCCCAGCCTGCGGATCGGCATCTTTCGGTTTCCGGAGAATGAAAACAGTGGTTGACATATAGTAATTGCGGGTGTAGGATGAAAACAGAATTTTTCTGCTGCTTTTGATTTTCCTCATGCTCGCAGGTGCCGGGCGGAAAGCAAACAAGAGTTGATGAATTTTACGTACCCAGCAATAGTATATGGTTTTGTATATCGCCGCAGGCTCGCGGGTGACGAGCAGGGGATACGAAGAACATGAATTTCTTCCTAGCCTTTTTGCGAAGGCTAGGATTGTTTTTTTTGCGGCGACATTCTGCAGGAGGGTTAAGGGTTGAACAAAAAGGCAATTGTCTTAGTAAGTTTTGGCTCGGTGGACGCTGCTGCTTTGCAGCGTACCTTAGATCCGCTGGAAGAACGTTTTCAACAAGTCTTTCCAGAGTGGAAAATTTGCAGAGCCTTTTCTTCGCAGGCGGTGCGAGATAAATTAACAGCGCGCTCCGGGATACAGGTAGACGACATTGAGGAAGCCTTGAGGAAGCTGGCGTGTGAGGCTTTTGAAGAAGTGTATGTGCAGCCTCTGTTCTTAACGGTAGATGCTACTTTGCAGGGAGTGCAAAAATATATTGCCGCAGAAGCTAGAAAACCGGCATGGAAAACAAAGACGCTGGAGCTGGCGCGTCCGCTACTGCTCTCTTTGGGAGCAAAAGATCATCCTGATGATTATGTTTTGGCGATAGAAGCATTGCAGCAGCAATGGCCGCCTTTACAAGAAAGTCAAGCAATCTTGCTGGCTTGTAATGGGGCGCAGCAAATGGAGTATGCGGTGCTGCAGTTAAAACTTGAGGCTGCCGGTTATGAACGTATTTTTGTCTGTGTTACAGACGGCTTTCCCGATTTAGCGAACGCTATGACCAAAATGAAAGCGAAAGAAGTGCAGGATGTTCTGATTGTGCCGTTTATGCTGCTTGCGGGCGAGCATATTCTTAACTATCTTAGTGGCGTTAAGTCAGATTCGCCCAAGCTGATTTTAGAGCAAGCCGGTTTTAAGGCGCAGGTTTTAACAAAAGGATTAGGCGAAAATCAGGCGATTCAGGAGTTATTTATTCAGCATGTAAAAGACAAGCAGCAAGCAATCGCTAGACGTCACGGACGTAGAAACCAATCGCCGATTGAGACTTGTTGCGCAAGTAAATAGAATTTAGGGATTTTGACAAATGAATATGGATGAAACAGGTGCCCGGAAGGGCTTAATAGGGAAGACCGGTGAAAAACCGGCGCGGTCCCGCCACTGTAATGGGGAGTAAATCCATAAAATACCACTGGGGCGAATGCCTTGGGAAGGTTTGGATGAGCGAAGATCCAGAGCCAGGAGAACTGCCTGTTTAGCAATCACCGTTTTTACCTACGAGCGATGGGGAGGGGATTACTGAGCAAGCTTTTTGTTTTGACATGGAGTTTTTTGCATCTGTAATTAGGAGCCGCCCTACATGGGGCGGCTCTTTTTGTATGGGAGGAAGGGCCTATGAAAAAAATTGCTTTTTATGGCAAAGGCGGCATCGGCAAATCGACGACGGCTTCGAATGTGTCGGCTGCGCTGGCGGAAGCCGGCTATCGGGTTCAGCAGATTGGCTGTGATCCGAAAAATGATTCGACGCGGCTCCTCTTGGGGCGCAACTGTCAGCAGACGGTGTTGGATATGGTACGTCAATATGGGGAAGGCGTTTCCTTGGAGCAGGTGGTTCACGAAGGATTCGGCGGCGTTCGCTGTGTTGAGGCGGGGGGGCCTGAACCGGGCGTGGGCTGTGCAGGAAGAGGCATTATCGTGGCCCTTGAAAAGCTAAAAATGCTGCAAAAACTTCCAGAAGAGGAACAGCAAGTCGTTTTATTTGACGTTTTAGGGGACGTAGTGTGCGGCGGCTTCGCCGTACCGATTCGGGAAGGCTATGCTACTGATATTTACATAGTGTCTTCCGGCGAATTGATGTCGATTTACGCGGCGAACAACATCGCCAAAGGCGTAGCCCGCTTTGCCGGGCGCGGGCCGGTTCGTTTAGGAGGGATTATCGGCAACAGCCGCCAGATTGTTAATGAAAAAGCTTTGCTGGAGGAATTTGCAGCGCGCTTGAATACACAGCTTATCGCTTTTGTGCCGCGGGATGCGGTGATGCACCAGGCGGAGATTCGACGCAAGACCGTCATTGAATGGAAGCCTGCCTCGGAGCAGGCAAGGATCTATCGGGATTTGTCGCAAAAGCTGCTGGATAATCAACAGCTGACTATTCCTACGCCGTTGACTTTTGAAGACCTGGAAGAGATGGTGCTGCGTTATGGCGATGAATAAGCGGCATATGGTGACCTTGAAGCGCAGCTGCAGTTGCAGTATGCCCGGGGTATGGCGGGCGGTAGCGCATAACGAAGGGGCGGCAGTCATCTTTCACAGTCCCAAAGCCTGCGGACATGTGGCGCGGGAAATGGAGCTGGGTGGACAATATTCTGCGCTGGCAAGGACTTTGAAGCTGGAGCATGCCTATAGAGCTCCCTTGGTTACCAGCAATCTAACTGACGATCATTCGATTTTCGGCGGCGCAGAGCAGTTGCGAGGGTGCATTGATTTTACGATGCAAACGTATAAACCAGCGTACGTGCTGTTGGCAGCGTCCTGTTTAGCCGGCGTGATTGGCGATGATGTGGAAGCGGTGGCCGAAGAAGCGGAGGCCTTCTGGAA